>JAFLTX010000013.1:8004-36144 GCA_022509145.1 Muribaculaceae bacterium
TTTCAGAGGCTCTCGGGAGAGAAATTCCTCTATCAGGACCAGGATATTCTCAACATCGTCTGCCGCGGGAAGACGGCCTTCTTCGACCAGCGCTACAACCTGAGGCCCAACACGTATGCCACCGGCGACTTCGGCCCTGAAAACGTGATAATCCACTATGTGGGCGACAAGCCGTGGCACACCTTCACCTATGCCTGGGCGCAATGGTGGGAGGCCTGCGAGAGAACGATCTTCTTCGACGGCGACCTCTACCGCGAAATCAGCCGACAGGTGCTCAGCACGCGCCATTCCATCAAGAAATCTATACGCCACACCAAAATCAAACTGCAGATCCTCTCGAGGCTCGTGGGGAAATGACAGAAGGCGTCTCAACCCTGACTGAATGAAAAAAATCTACCTCAAGATACTCCTGCTTCTCGTCACGGCGGCTTCCGCGGCCCCGGAAATCCGCGCCGAATACTCGTTTTCGGCCGGCGCCCAGCTCAACCTCGGGGCCGGCAGCAACGATTTCGCGCCTTTCTATCTGCACTCCAACCGCCGCGGGAAAATCACGCAGTCGCAAAACGCACAGCTCGACATCTGGGCCATCGACTCGCTCGACCTCGAGAAGCGCTTCGACTTCTCGTGGGGGCTCGAAGTGCTCGGAGGATATGCCAACAAGGTGGATTACCGCCGATGGAACCCGACTACCCACGCTTTCGAGCCCAATCCGCAGGGACCCGCTCCCGTCTGGATACAGCAGCTCTTCGGCGAGGTGAAATGGAGGTGCCTCTACCTCAGCCTCGGGCTCAAAGACCGCGGCTCCTGCTTCGTAGACGACGCCCTCTCGAGCGGCGACCTCCTCTGGAGCGGCAACTCGCGGGGAATACCCGAGGCCAGGATAGGATTCATCGACTTTCAAAACATACCGCTCACCAACGGATGGGTGCAGATCGACGCCTGCATAAGCTACGGCAAGTTTATCGACACGAAGTGGATCAACAACCATTTCGACTATTACACAGGGAAGCGCAACCCCGGCAGCTTCTGGACCTACAAGCGGATAGCGCTGCAGACCAAGCCATCGCAGCCGTTCTCTTTCAGGTTCGGCTTCCAGATGATCGGCATCTTCGGCGGCAAGACTTATAAATACTACAACGGCGAGCTCACCTCCGTGACAGACAACTACAACGGCTTCAAGGATTTCTTCCTGATGATACTCCCTCTCGACACCCACACCCACGAGGGGAACAAGACCGGCGACCACAAGGGGACGTGGGACGCAGCCGCGCGCTACCGATTCCGTGGCGGCGAGACGCTCCGGGCCTACACGCAATGGTTCTGGGAAGACGGCTCCGGCCTGCTCAAAGAGAACGGCTGGGACGGCCTCTGGGGGCTCGAGTTCAAGCTCAACCGCCGGTGGTGGATCAACGGCGTGGTGGCGGAATATCTCGACCTCACCAACATGAGCGGCCCGCTGGCCTACGAGCCGAACCACTACAACTCCGAAGGCGGAGCGAGCCTCCCCTACCGCGCCCACGGCGCCGACTCTTACTACAACAACTATTACTACCGCTCTTACGTGAACTACGGCCTCAACATGGGCACACCCATGGTGCAGGGGATCCTTTTCAACACAGGCCTCAAAGACGACCGCACAGTCTATTGCGGCGAGATTCCCTATTATCGCGTAAGGGGATTCCACGTGGCGGTGGAAGGGGCCATCGGGCCTTACGTGGACTATATCGTGAAATATAACCACCGCAAGGCGTGGGGCAACACCAATTCCTACGCCCTGATCCGCCCGATAGAGGCCGACAGCTTCATGGCCGCCGCCACCTACACCATACCGAAGGTTCCCGGCCTTTCCCTCACCGGCGCGATAGGCGTTGACAAAGGGAACATACCCCAGAACGCCTTCGGCACGATGCTGACTCTCACTTACGAACGTCCCATAATCTTTGGAAAATGAAAATAATCTATAAACTGCTGCTTTTCAGCGCGATTGCGCTCGCCGCGAGCTTCGGGTTCACCCGCTGCACGCAGGCCGACGGGTATATCGGCCCATGGTTCGGCACCTGGCACATAGAGCAGATTCTGATCGACGGGAAAGAAGACCCCGACTATGAGGCCAACATCGTGATCAGCTTCCAGGGGAAGATTTTCAAATGCGGCATCCTTGAATCGGCCGAGATTTACGGCTCGTGGGAATACGCGGGCGAAGTGCTGACGCTCGACGCCGGATATAAGACCGGCACCGCCGTCGACTTCCCCCATCTCTTCAACCCCTTCCCAATGGCGCTCCACTTCCCGGCAAACGTAGAGCAGATCGAAATCACCGTGGTGAGCATCAACAACCGCACCATGGAGTGGCAGTATATCGACCAAAACGGCGACCTCCTCACCTACAAGCTCCGCAAATATCCATGATACCCAAGAAGATACATTATTTCTGGATGGGGAGCTCGGAGATGCCCGAGAAGCTGCAGAAGTGTGTGGATTCGTGGCGCACCCTGATGCCCGACTACGAGATAATCCGCTGGGACGACGAGCGGGTGGCGCCCATCGATTCGCTCTTTCTGCGCCAGGCGATAGAGGAGAAGAAATGGGCCTTTGCCTCTGATTATGTGCGTCTTTACGCCCTCTACCACGAAGGCGGTATCTACCTCGACACCGACGTGATGGCATTCCGCCGGTTTGACGACCTTCTCCACCTGAAAGCCTTCACCGGCGCCGAAAGCACCTGCCACGTGTCGCGCTTCTTCACCCCGCGCTGCATCACCTCCTTCTGCATGGGTAGCGAGCCGGGACATCAGTTCTTCAAGGAAGCGCTGGCTTACTACGACGGACGCCCGTTCGTGCGCTCGCGGCAAGAGTGGCTCCCGGAGGAACTGCGATACGAAACCACCGTCAACACCTACATCCTCATGCAGCTCGCGCGGATGCACGGCTATAATCCGGGGAAAGGCGCTAAATTTCCACAACAACTTGACTGTGAGCTCACTATATTCGACCCCGAGACATTCAACCCCCAGACTCCGGGAAAGCGCTCCTACATAGAGCACCGGGCCGAAGGGAGCTGGCGCGAAGATAAACTCGGCTCCGATGCTGCCGAAGGGAGACGCGGGCTTAAGAGACGTCTGCGCAACGGAGTGATGAACCTCATCGACAAGGCCGGATGGGTGCTGATAAAGAAGAAATAAAAGCCGAAAGTTATGAAGAGGGTATTGCAGGTGCTCAACACCATCGACAGGTTTGGGATAGCCACGTTTCTGATGAACGTCTATCGCAACATCGACCGCGACAAGGTGCGGTTTGATTTCCTGGTGAGCCGGATGCCGCAGAGCGATTTGGCCGATGAACTCAAGGAAATGGGGAGCGAAATATTCACATTCTTCCCCCGCGGCCGCAACCCGAAGCGCCACCTGCAGTCGCTCCACGACTTCTTCAGCAAGCACGCCTCACGCTATGACGCCGTGCATTACCACTCCAACAGCTTCACCAACATCTCCTTCATCGAGGTGGCTAAAAAATACGGCATCCCCGTAAGAATCTACCACTCCCACAGCATATCTACCCGCGGCTGGTACCACCGCCTCTTCCACCGCCTCAACCGGCGACGGCTGATGCAATCGGGCACCCACTTCCTGGCGTGCTCTTCGGCAGCTATGGATTGGGGCTACAAGAAAGGTTCGGAGGCTTACTCTGCCGCCCGGATAATCCGCAACGGCATCGAACTCGCGCGCTACAGGTTCAATCCGGAGATTCGCGCCGATTTTCGTCGACGCCACGGCCTCGAAGACCGTTTCGTGGTGGGCCATATGGGGAATTTCCTCCCCGTAAAGAACTATCCGTTTCTCCTTCAGGTGTTCAAGCGTCTGAAAGAGCGTGTGCCCGAAGCGGCGCTGCTCCTCGTGGGCGACGGCGACACCTCCGGCCGTGCCGACACCGAAGCGCTGGCAAAAGAGCTGGGAATCGCCGATTCCGTGGTCTTCACGGGGCTGCTCACCGACGTTGTGCCCGCGCTGCAGGCGATGGACGTGTATCTTTTTCCTTCGATTTTCGAGGGGTTGCCGATGTCCGTGGTTGAAGCTCAGGCCGCCGGGCTCCACGTCGTCGCATCAGAGGCCATACCCGAGGAAGCCGGCACTCCCGAAACGCTCACGCGCCTCAGTCTCGAGCTCCCGGCGGATGAATGGGTAGAGAGAATAATGGCGTGCAAAGACCGTCAAGGCGAGCGTGCCGTTCCCGACCGTCTCTCCGTCTACGACATTGCAGCCACCTGCGAATCTTTGATGAAAATTTACTGCGAACCGGCCAGTTTCTCCAGATAACGGCCGTAGCTGTTGTTGCGCATCGGATAGGCTATTTTGCGCAATTCATCGGCAGAAATCCACCCTTTCCTGAAAGCAATCTCCTCCAGACAGGCTATCTTCTGACCCTGCCTCTTCTCGAGCACTTCCACATAAATCGAAGCCTCGGCCAGCGATTCGTGCGTACCGGTGTCGAGCCACGCGAATCCGCGCCCGAGCTTGAGCACCTTGAGCCTTTCCTGATTGAGGAATTCGCTGTTGACGCTGGTTATCTCGAGCTCTCCGCGGGCCGACGGCTTTACATTCCGGGCTATCCCCACCACGTCGTTGGGATAGAAATAAAGCCCCGTCACGGCATAATTCGACTTAGGATGCTGCGGCTTCTCCTCGATGGAGATGCAGTTGCCTTCGGCGTCAAATTCAGCCACACCGTAGCGTTCGGGGTCTTCCACCCGGTAGCCGAAGACACAGGCTTTCCTCTCCAGCTCCACGATGCGCCGCGCCTCGGCAAGCTGCTCCGAGAAACCGCTGCCGTGGAAAATATTGTCGCCCAGTACCATACATACATCGTCGCTGCCCACGAAATCCGCGCCTATGATGAAAGCCTGGGCCAGACCGTCGGGCGACGGCTGCTCGGCATACTCCATCCTAACCCCGAAATCGGCGTCGCTTCCGAGCAGACGCTTGAACGACGGAAGATCTTCCGGAGTGGATATCAGCAGTATATCGCGGATGCCGGCGCGCATCAGAACCGACAGCGGATAGTAGACCATCGGCTTGTCGTAGACCGGGAGCAACTGCTTGCTCACCCCCTTGGTGATGGGATATAGACGGGTGCCGCTCCCTCCCGCCAGCACTATTCCTTTCATTTCCTTACGCGGTTAATGGTGTCGCTATAGATGTCGAGGTGTTTTCTCACCACCTGTTTCACGTCGTAATCCTTCTCGGCCATCTTTCTCGAGGCAGCTCCCATACGTGCGCGCAGATCGGCGTCGCCGAGCAGAATGTCGAGCTTGGCTGCCACCTCTTCTGGCGACTGCGGTTTCACCAGGAAGCCGTTGACGCCGTTGGCCACGGTGTCGCGGCAGCCTATGGAATCACAGGTGACAATCGGCAGCCCGGCCGCCGAGGCGTCGATCACCGCCTTGGGCACTCCCTCGCGATAATAGCTGGGGAAGCACATTATGTCGGCGTCTTCAAACTGCTGCGGCATATCCTCGCGGAACCCTATCCAGCGGATGTAGTCGCCGTCGCACAAGCGCTCCAGCTCCTCTTTCTTCACCGCGTAGGGGTTTGACGAAAGGGCGCCGCACATCACGAATTCCACCTTACCTTCGTATTTTTCACGCAGCAGCTCCGCCGCCTTGATAAAATCGAGCACACCCTTGTCTTTCACCATTCGGCCCGAGAAAATCACCCTCAGGCGGTCGCCTTTGGAGCGGGCCTTACCCTCATACTGGTCGAGGTCTACCCCGGAGCCTTTGATATAGTGGGTGGTGACCTTCGACGTGATTCCGAGCGCCTGGAAGAGGCTCTCGTCTTCGTGGTTCTGGAAGATTACCGTTACGTTGCCGCGCTTCATCCCCCATTTAAGGACGGGGATGAGAAGCTTGCGGAGCTTCGAGGGGTTGTAATCTGAGAAGAGAATCCCCAGGCCGCTCACGGCGTTGACCACTCCGGCCACGCCCTTGACGCGCGCGGCCACTCCGCCCCAAACCATATTCTTCAGGCCCACGTGATGCACGATGGCATCGCGTTCGCGCCCGTAGAGCCGGAGCAGGAATTTGAGCGTCTTTATCTCCTGATGGAGCTTTTTCCCGGTAGGGTTCACCGGCATTTCTATGAATTCGATGCCGAGTTTCTTGATTTCATCGGATTTTCCGGTGTTTTTACCCACTACGGCCACTTTCCAACCATCGCGGTTGGCGGCGATTCCGATCTCCTTCCTGTGAGAGAGGAAGAAGGCGTCTTCGTTTACCACAATCAGCAGCCTCTTATCTTGTGCCATAATATCTGAAGATAGCCTCGCGCTGGGAATCCTTCTCGGGATCCAGGCGATGCTTGTAGGGATAGTATTTTGTATAATATGGGAGGGTCTTGGCTTTGTTGACGGGCCTCAGGTAGAAGTTGAAGCTTGCCAGGAAGAATGGCAAGAACACCAGGTTCCAGTACATTGGCCTGAGCCGGTAGACCTTATCCTTGATATCGATCGGTTTGAGGTAGGCCTGCGACATCAAAATGAAGGCAAACATCGAGAAATAGTTGGTGTAGCGCAAGGCTATGAAGAGTACCATGCCGATGATGGTGACATAGACCTGCCAGAGCACCATAAACTCCATCTTCTCGGCCCTCATCTTATCCTTCCCTTCGATGTGGCGCGCCTTGTTTTTCGACTTGTAGAGCCAGAGGGCGAGCACGGCGTAGAGGGCATATCGCAGGAAGGTGTCGCCCATACCCCAGAAGTTGAGCAGCTTGCCGCCGAGTTCCGACTTGGCGTAGATGTGCGCCCTGTCGGCCATACGCTGGGTGAGGGCAAGCATCTGCACATAGTCGTAAAACTTGAGCTGAATCACCATCGCCACGGCAAAGATGCCGATGCAGACGAAGATAGTGCGGTAGCCGAAGCGGAAGAAATACCTCACGCCGGGGAGCCAGAAAATCGGGAGCACCAGCAGGAAGAACGCCGAGGTGTGGAAGAAGGTTGCAAGCGCCGCGAGCAGGTAATATTTAAGCCATTTCCCGTCTCGGAAGAACGGCCACGAAAGCAGGAAGATCGACACGGCTATCGCCTCGCGCATGATCTCCGTGGTGAAATAGAGATAGAGCACCACAAAATAGAGCGTGAGGCAGAAGAAGCGGTTTGACGTGTTCTTAAGGATAAACCAGAAAATCACGAAATTGACCACGGCGGCTTCGAAGAACTGCAGCCATGTGAAGTCTGACGAGAATGACCTGGGAATGCTGGAAAACACGATGAAACCGGGCTCGTAGCGCGTGGAGGAGAAGTTGTAGCTGAAGAGCTCCCAGATCTTTGGGAAAGCCTCGTAGTCGTTCTCGTAGACTATCGAGTCGTTGCCGATTCTGTAGCGAAGCCCGGCCACCAGCACCAGCACCACAAAGACACCCCAGTAGGTAAACGAGAAGAGATGGCTGTGTTTTGCATAATCGAAATAATATATGCAAAAGAGCAGCACAAGGAATATAAGCAGATATATCATCCTTACTTACTGTTTGGGGCTTCTCGTTTCCTTTTGGAGATGGGGTTAGGTGTTCCTTTTTTCGGGGCGCGACCAAACCTGCGCCTTGGAGCGCAGTCAGCCACTTTTTCTAAACGTTTCATCGCGCCTTTTTATTGCTTGCGCGCCCTTCAGGAAATAAATTTAAGGTCTCGCTTACAGAAATCGCCGTTCAGTTGGGAGCATCGGCCGGTCAGGTAGGGAGTATGATCCGGTCAGGTTGGGAGCATCGGCCGGTCAGCCGCGCGATTTCAGCAACTGGAGGAATCCGGCAAGCTCCTTGTTGCCGGTGAGGCGCATAACTATGAAAAGATAGGCCACGCCCACCCCTACGCCCAGCAGCAATTCGAGCCAGCTGTTCCAGTGGACAATCTCGGTGACGAAATAGACCAGCGCACCCATCGACACGCTCACTATCACCGACGGAAGCAGCGACCGCAGCTGGCTCCAGATACCCACGCCGATGAACTTCCCGGTATAGAAGGAATTGATGAGCACCTCGAGCAGAGCGCAGGCCACCTGCCCCCAGCATATCGCTATCAGCCCGAACGGCATCGTGGCAAACAGTATCCCCACGAATATCACCTTCTTGATGATCTCAAGGTTCAGAAACAAGTCGGAGCGCCCTTTCACCAGAAGGATGTTGAGATTGATGGAATAGACCCAATTCCACATATATCCGAAGCAGAGCACCTGCAGCAGGGTTGCCGTATAGAGCCATTCCTCGCCCAACAGCGAGAGAATCAGCGGTTTCGCAACCCCGGCGAGCCCCATCATCAGCACAAACATCACCAGCGACACCACCCGCAGGAAGGTGTTGAACTTCTCGCGCATCCCCTCCGGGTCGCCCTGATAGCGGCAGAGCACGGGATACGTGACGCGCTGCACCACATTGGAGATATTCCCCGAAAGAAAGTTGCCGAACTGCGTGCTCCGGGTGTAGTAACCGAGATCGGCCACCTTGTAGACCCTGCCGATCACCATTATATATGCGTTGGTGTAAAGAGTCTGGATGAAGCCCGAGAGGGCGAGCTTGGAGCCGAAGCCGAAGAGGTTGCGGAAAGACGCCCACGAGTAAGTCCATCTCGGGCGCCAGCTCGACACAATCCAGATGATCAGGCAGTTGAGGCCCGAGTTGAGAAACTGGAACGCCACGATGCTCCATACGCCGCAGTTGGTGTAGGCCATGGCGATACCGGCGCCTCCGGAGAGAAGGGCAGCCACGAGGGTGGCTTTCGCCTGGATTTTGAAATTCATTTCGATGGTGAAGATGGCGCGCTGCACTACCGAGAGAGAGTTGAAGACAATCCCCACGCAGATGATGCGCGTGATGGGAATCAGAAGCGGCTCGCTGTAGAAGCGTGCTATCACCGGCGCCAAGAACCAAAGGAGCACGTAAAGAAGCACACCCACCGCGATGTTGAAGTAGAAGGTGGTGGAATTGTCGGTTTCGGAGCGGTCGAGTTTGCGGATCAGAGCCTGCGAGAAGCCGCAATCCACAAGGCTCTGGGCGATGTAGATGAAGATGGTGATCATCCCTACCAGACCATAGTCGGCCGGTGTGAGCACACGGGCCATCACTATCATCACCACGAAAGAGACGCCCTGGGTGGAGAACCTCTCGAGCATGCTCCAGATAGTTCCGGCCACCGTCTTCCGCTTCAGCGAGCTCTCGTCGTCGCCGGACGGTCCTTTGTAATTTGTCGGGCTCTCTTCTGCCATCGCCTCAGCAATATCTGCGTTTGAAATCTTCGTATGCCGCGGGGATGCCGTCGCGCAATTCCGTTGTGTAACGCCAGCCGAGAGCCGCTGCCTTGCTTACGTCAAGTAGTTTGCGCGGCGTGCCGTTCGGTTTGGTGGTGTCCCAGAGAATCTCGCCCTCATATCCCACACAATCGGCCACCAGGCTCGCCAGCTCTCCGATGGTTATCTCTTTCCCGGAGCCGGCGTTTACCGTCTCGTTGCCAGAATATTCGTTCATCAGCTTCACGCAGAGGGCGGCAAGGTCGTCTACATAAAGGAATTCCCTCAACGGCGAGCCGTCGCCCCAGCAAGTGACGGAAGGCGCTCCTGCAGATTTGGCTTCGTGGAATCGGCGTATCATGGCCGGCAACACGTGGCTCCCCTCGGGGTCGTAGTTGTCGCCGGGGCCGTACAGGTTGGTGGGCATCACCGAGATGAAGTCTGTTCCGTACTGACGGTTGAGGTATTCGCAATACTTCAGCCCCGAGATCTTCGCCAGCGCATACCCTTCGTTGGTAGGCTCGAGCGCGGAGGTGAGCAGGCAGTCCTCGCGCATCGGCTGGGGCGCAAGCTTCGGATAAATGCACGACGAGCCGAGAAACAGCAGTTTCTTCACCCCCGTCTGCCACGCCGAATGTATCACGTTCATCTCCAGCATCATATTCTGCCAGAGGAAGTCGGCGGGATGGGCGGCGTTGGCCCCTATACCACCCACCTTTGCGGCGGCGAGAAACACGTAGTCGGGCCTCTCGCTCTCAAAGAACTCTTTTACAGCCTGCTGGCACGTGAGATCCAACTCCTTATGAGTGCGCTCGATTATATTGGAATATCCCTCCCTGCGCAGCTCCCTCACGATGGCCGAACCCACCATTCCTCTATGGCCGGCCACATATATCTTCGCATCTCGCTCCATCATCCCTCTCTTTCTCTTTTAAAAGCTGAATCCCAACCGTTTCCCTGCTATTAACAGCTCCCTTCTTAAATATTGAATTGCCGCGGAACCGGCCTGTCATTTCACGATACCCTTCTCGAGATACTCCTCGAGATTGGTGCGCACATATTCGCCGGCCCTCTCTTCGGCCACTTTCTTCATATCGCTCTCCACCATCTTCGCCACGAGCTGCTCAAACGTTGTGGATTGCGGATCCCAACCGAGGTTACGCTTCGCTTTCTCAGGCGACCCGAGGAGGTTCACTACATCCGTGGGACGATAGAAATCTTCCGAGACCTCCACCACCACCTCGCCGGTGTCCTGGCGAATTCCTCGTTCATTTATCCCCTCGCCTTCCCATCTCAGAGGGATTCCCACCTTCTGGAAGGCAAGCGTAACAAACTCTCTTACGGTGTGTTGCTCGCCGGTGGCAATCACGTAGTCTTCCGGCTTATCCTGCTGCAGCATGAGCCACATACATTTCACGTAATCAGGGGCATATCCCCAGTCGCGGCGACTGTCGAGATTTCCCAGATAGATGCGTTTCTGCTTCCCCTGGGCTATGCGGGAGACGCCGAGAGTGATTTTTCGCGTCACGAAGGTCTCCCCTCTGCGCTCCGATTCGTGGTTGAACAGTATCCCGGAGCAGCAATACATCCCGTAAGCCTCCCGATATTCCTTCACTATCCAGAAGCCGTAAAGCTTCGCCACGGCGTAGGGTGAATACGGGTGAAACGGCGTATCCTCGTTCTGGGGCACCGAAGCCACCTTTCCGTACAATTCCGACGTGGAAGCCTGATAGATGCGGCAGCTCTTCTCCAATCCGGCTATCCTCACCGCCTCGAGCACCCTGAGCGGCCCTATGGCGTCGATGTTGGCCGTATATTCAGGCACGTCGAAACTCACCTGCACGTGGCTCTGCGCCGCCAGGTTGTAGATCTCGTCGGGGCGCACCTTCGCCACTATCTTTACGATGCTCAGCGAGTCTTCCAGATCGGCGTAGTGCAGATGGAAGAAGTCGCGTCCTTCAAGATGGGCGATGCGTTCTCTGAAGTCGGTAGAGGAGCGGCGTATGGTGCCGTGCACTTCATAACCTTTCTCAAGGAGAAATTCGGCAAGATAGCTGCCGTCTTGCCCCGTAATGCCTGTGATTAAAGCTTTCTTCATCGTCGAGGATAGAGTTTTGATTATGTCGAGGATAGAGTTTCGATTAAAGGTTGCCCAACTCCGGCCATCCGTCAGCGCAGCGGGTTGAGTTCAGAGTTGTACCATTCGGCAAACCGCCTTATCCCCTCCTCGAGGGGCGTTGCGGCTCGGTAGCCGTAAAGCCTGGCCATACGCTCGGTGTCGGCAAACGTGGTGGTTACGTCGCCGGGCTGCATCTCCACATACTCCTTCTTGGCCTCGCGCCCCATAGCCTTCTCGAGCAGGGCGATAAACTCCGGCAGAGATACGGGCGAGCCGTGGCCTATGTTGAGTATGTCGTTATCTTTATCTATCGGGAGGTCTGATTCCACCACCTTCACCACGCCGTCTACTATATCGTCGATATAGGTGAAATCCCGGCTCATCTCGCCATGATTGAACACCCTTATGCTCTCTCCCTTTGAAATGGCGCGGGCAAAGAGCATCGGGGCCATGTCCGGTCGACCCCAGGGGCCGTAGACGGTGAAGAACCGCAGCCCGACAGCGGGGATGCCGAACAGCCTGCTGTAAGCCCTGGCCATCAGCTCGTTGCTCTTCTTTGTGGCGGCGTAAAGCGAAGCCGGAGAGTCGACCAAGGCGGTCTCCTTGAAAGGCGACTCGGCGTCATTGCCGTAGACGGAGCTGGAGGAAGCGTAGAGAAATTTCTCTACCGGACGGCGCCTCATACATTCGAGAAGCACCAGAAAACCCTCCACATTGTTCTTGACGTAAGAGAACGGATTTTCAAGCGAATAGCGCACTCCGGCCTGGGCTGCAAGATTGATTACTATCTCCGGTTCAAACTTGCTGAAGATACGTTCCATCGCGGCGGCGTCGGTGATGTCGGCTTTCTCAAAATTCTTTTCGGCTATCCTGGCGATGCGGGCCTCCTTGAGCCTGACATCGTAATAATCGTTGAGGTTGTCGATTCCCAGCACGTCGTATCCCCGGCTAAGCAACGCCTCCCAAAGAGCGGCGCCGATAAACCCGGCCGCGCCGGTGAGCAATATCCGTTTACGGTCAGTCTTCATCTTTTCCGTAATATTGTTGATAGTATTCGCGGTATTCGCCGCTGGTCACCCTCTCGAGCCACTCCTTGTTGGCGAGATACCACTTCACGGTCTTCTCAAGGCCTTCCTCGGTGGATGTGGCCGGAGCCCAACCGAGCTCGCGCCTTATCTTGGCCGAATCGATGGCGTACCGCAGATCGTGGCCCTTGCGGTCGGTCACGTAGGTGAGCAGGCTCTCGCTCTCCCCATCCTTGCGCCCAAGCAATCTGTCGGTGATGCGGATTAGCTCGCGCACCAAATCGATGTTTTTCCACTCGTTTTCACCCCCGATATTGTAGGTTTCACCGGGTTTTCCTTCATGAAACACCTTGTCGATGGCGCTCGCGTGGTCTTCCACGTAAAGCCAGTCTCTCACATTCTCTCCTTTGCCGTAAATCGGGAGGGGGCTGCGGTTGAGGATATTGTTGATTATAAGGGGGATAAGTTTCTCGGGGAATTGATAGGGCCCGTAATTGTTAGAGCAGTTGGTGATTACGGTGGGCATCCCGTATGTATCGTGATAGGCTCTCACGAAGTGGTCGCTCGATGCCTTTGAAGCCGAGTAAGGTGAATGAGGCGAATAGGGCGTGGTTTCGGCGAAGGTATCCGCTCCATACGGGGCTTTTTCGGCCGTCGGGTCAAGCGCAAGCGAGCCGTAAACCTCGTCGGTGGAGACATGATAGAAAAGTTTACCCGAATATCCTTCCGGAGAAGCTTCCCAAAACTCTTTTGCCGCCTGCAGCAGCGTCAGAGTGCCGAGAACGTTGGTCTTTGCAAAGCTGAAGGGGTCTTTGATCGAGCGGTCCACATGGCTTTCGGCCGCAAGATGTATCACGTCGGTGATTCCGTAGTCGGCGAAAGCACGCTTCACTTCATCGAAATTGCAGATGTCGCCTTTTACGAAGGTATAGTTGGGGGCCTCCTCGATGTCGCGAAGGTTTTCGAGATTCCCGGCATAGGTCAGCGCGTCGAAGCAGACTATTTGATAACCGGGATATCTGTTTACGAGCCTTCTCACCAGATGGGAGCCGATGAAGCCGGCGCCACCGGTCAGCAATATTCTTTTCGAGTATTCTTTCTTCTCTTTCTCTCCCATGGCGAATATCTCAACCTATCTTGAAATAATCAAACCCCTGCTCTTCCATCTCGTTTTTGTCGTAGATGTTGCGCCCGTCGAAGATGGCTTTTCCCCTCATCACGCGTTTGAGCTTGGAGAACGACGGGAGCCTGAACTGCTTCCATTCCGTAAGCATCATCAGCGCGTCGGCGTCGTGGGCAGCCTCATACATATCGGGGGCGTATTCCACCTTGTCGCCCATCCTGCGCCTGCACTCATCGATGGCGATGGGGTCGAAGACCTTCACCCGTGCGCCGGCCTCGAGCAGCTTCTCGATTATCACCAGCGCCGGAGCCTCGCGCATGTCGTCGGTCTCGGGCTTGAACGAAAGTCCCCAGATGGCTATGGTCTTCCCTTTCAGGTCACCTTTGAAGTAGGCGGAGAGCTTGTCGAAAAGCACCTCTTTCTGCCTCTCGTTCACCTCCTCGACGGCCTTGAGCACTTTCATGTCGTATCCGTGCTCCGAAGCGGTCTGTATCAGCGCCTTTACGTCTTTCGGGAAGCAGCTCCCTCCGTATCCTATGCCGGGGTAGAGAAATTTCTTGCCAATGCGTGTGTCGCTTCCGATACCTTTTCGCACCATATTGACGTCGGCTCCCACCAGCTCGCAAAGGTTGGCGATGTCGTTCATGAAGCTGATGCGGGTGGCAAGCATGGAGTTGGCCGCATATTTTATCATTTCGGCCGACGGGATGTCGGTGAATAGTATCCTCTCGCCGGAGAGCATGAACGGCTTGTAGAGGCGAGCCATCACCTTGCGGGCCTGCGCGTTGTCCGTTCCGACCACCACCCTGTCGGGCGTCATAAAATCCTTGATGGCGGCTCCCTCCTTCAGGAATTCGGGATTGCTCGCTATGTCGAAGGGTATCTCCACTCCTCTCTTGCGCAGCTCTTCCTCCACCGCCTGGCGCACTTTCTCAGCCGTGCCTACCGGCACCGTGCTTTTGGTGACCAGCAGCTTGTAGTCCTTGATGTTGCGGCCGAATTCACGGGCCACATCGAGCACATAGCGGATGTCGGCCGAGCCGTCTTCGCCCGGAGGAGTGCCGACGGCGCTGAAAACCACCTCCACATTATCGAGCACCTCGGCCAGCGACGTGCTGAAGTGCAGGCGTCCGGCCTTGGCGTTGCGCCTCACGATCTCCTTGAGGCCCGGCTCGTAGATGGGGATCTCTCCCTGCTTGAGCCGCTCTATCTTGGCGCCGTCGATATCTACACACGTAACGTCGACACCCATCTCTGCGAAACAGGCCCCTGAGACCAAGCCCACATACCCGGTGCCGACAATTGCAATATTCATCCTTTATGAAATAATGGTCTTTCTCTTACAGGGAGTTTCTCGTTGACGTCACTCCCTTCAACAACTCTATATGCGAGCTCTTGCGCGGACTCTTCTCTATCAGCGCCTCGAGCACGCGCGGCCTGTGAAGATCGCTCCCCACAAGGTCTATCATCCCGTTCTTGAGCAGCCACTCCAGCTTCTTCTGGGCCGTGTTGCCGTAGCCTCCCACCAGAGAGAAATAATTTGCCTGAAACACCACTCCGGCATCCTTGAGCTCCTGATAATCATCCAATTCCATATAGCGGTAACGCTCCGGATGGGCAAGCACGGGGAAATATCCCTTCCGCTTGATGTCTTCCAGCAGGCGCCGCAGGTTCATGGGAGGGTTGAAATAAGAAGTCTCCACGAGCAGGTGCCTTCCCTCCTCGCCGATGGGGAGCACATCCCCGGCGGCCAGGCGGTCTTCAAAGAGGTAGTCGAGCATATTTTCGGCGGCCAGATGGAGCTTGATAGAGCCCTTGTATTCATTCTTCAGCTCCTCAAACCGTTCGCGCAGGAAAGCCGTCTCGTTTGGCACGTCTTCCATCACGTGGGGCGTGAGCCATAGTGTCTTCACTCCCAGCTTCTCCATCATGTCGAGAGCCTTGAGCGAGTCCTCCATGGTCTTGATGCCGTCGTCGACACCCGGCAGGATATGGGAATGCCAGTCGGTGGCTCCGTTCAGAAAACCGGAGTCTCTCAGAGATTTCACCTTACCTCCAAATGGCCATATTCCCATATTCTTCTCTTTTTAAGTGTTGTTTCTGCCTCAGGATATCCTTCGGCATTTTGCTGCGGATTTCCCTCACGGCACTCGAGTGTCCCGACGGTCAGCGGCTTTTTCAGCCTTTGTCGATGGCCTCGTAGTTGCCGTAAGTATGATAGGAGCTGAACTCGGTCCTGGTGCCGTTGAGCAGCACGGTGATGTTGTTCAGTTTCTTGTCGTCCACGATATTGATGAGCTCTTTGAGCGCCTTCTTTTCAAGCAGCCCGGCGCGCACCACGAAGATAGTGCGGTCCACATACTGGTTGATGATCTGCGTGTCGACCACGATGTTTACGGGCGGGCAGTCGATAAGCACCACGTCGTAGGCCTCGCGGGCTTCTTTCAGCAGGGCTTCGAGGCGTCCGTTTTCGAGCAGTTCGGCCGGGTTTGGCGGCTTGTGGCCTATCGGCAGTATCTGCAGGTTCGGGTTCTCCTCGGCGGTTACGGCCAGAGTCTCCCAGTCGGCTACATCGCCGGTGAGGTAAGACGTCAGGCCGCGGTGAGGCTTCCCGGCATAGATGGAGAGGCTGCCGTGGCGCAGGTCGCCGTCGATGATCAGCACTCTCTTCCCCTTGATGGCGAAGCTCAAGCCCAGATTGTAGGTTACGAACGATTTGCCGCTCCCGGGGTTGAACGAGGTTAGGGCGAGCACCACATGCTCGTTTTTCCCCTTCATGAGGTCTATGTTGGAGCGAACCACCCTGAAGGCCTCGTTGGGGATGTCGCGCTTCCCTTCGGAAACCACCACGTTGGGACGGTCGATGAGTTTCTGTTTCTTCTTCTTGGTGCGCAGCGCCCTTGTCAGGCGGTGGCTGCGGCCCACCATCGGGATCTCGCCCACGAACGGCACGGGAAGGTTCTCCAGGTCTTTCTTCGAGCGGATCTTGGTGTTGGAAGCCTCCACCAGATAGAGGATGGCTGCCGGGATACCGAGCCCGAAGAGCACCGAGAGCACGATGATCAACCCCCTTCGCGGAGCCACGGGACGATGCTTGCCGTAGGGCGGGGTGATGATGCGGTTGTTGTCGGCTGTGAACGACTGGGTGAGCTCGTTCTCCTCACGCTTCTGGAGCAGGAAGATGTAGAGCTCCTCCATCACCAGCTGCTGGCGCTCTTCCGAAAGGAGCGGGAGCACCTGCGTCGGAGCCGAGCCGAGCTGGTTCATGTTGGCCTGGTAGGCCTTGTCCATGGTCTTGAGAGAGTTCTCGAGATTGCTGATGTTGGTGTTGAGCGAGAAGAGGATGGCGTTGCGCGAACCCTCGAGCTTCGCGTTATAGTCTTTTACCAGAGGATTGTTGTCAGAAGAATTCTGTATCAACGAATTGCGTTGGAACAGAAGCTGGTTGTAGTTGCTGATCTCGGTTTCGAGAGTGGGGTTCTCGATGCCGGTGTTCATCGGGATGATGCTGAACTTGTTCTCATCCTTCTCCACGTAATCCCTGAGATACTGCGACATGGCGAGTTTGTTGGAGGCCTCGAAGATGCCGCTGTGGATGTTGACGCCCTGCTCGAGGATGGCCTCGGAGGCTTTCTCCATATCCGGAATCTTGATCTGGCTCTTCTTCTCGGCAATCACCTTGTCGACGGAGCCGAGTTCTTCCTGAATCACGGCCAGACGCTCTGAGATGAACTGCGATGTGGCCAGCGCCACCTTGTTCTTATCCTCGATCCAGCGGGAGTTGTAGACCGACACCACCATACTCAGGAATTCGTCGGCACGCTCTATCGAGGTGTCTTCTATCGAGAGGCGGATCACGTCGGCGTCCTGGTCGGTGAGGTCGGCTTTCAGCTCGTCCTCGTAGTATTCAACGGCCAGCTGCATCGACTTTCTCACGAAGTCGATCTTCATCATCTCGGGCTTCGCCTCGAGATCGGGCACGTAACGCGGGTTGGATTCCACCACGATCTTCCCTATCGGGGAGTTGAGCGGGGCGCCGTTCACCTTACCCTCTATCTTCTGCTCATACTTGATGGGGCCGTCGTTGGTCCCCTTCCAGATCTTCTCGATCTCGAAGGAGCCGTCGGGCTCCAGATTGATGCGGAAGCCTACCTGCTCCTTCTCAGACATGTCGGGGAAATCGATGAGAATGGGGAGGTTGGAGCCGTAGAGGGTCTTGTTTTTCACGCCACGGCGCTGGGTGTAGTTGTCGTAGAGGCGAAGGTTTTTCACCACCTCATACATCACCGCCGGCGACGAGAAAGAGATTATCTCGTTGTAGACCTTGGCGTTGTTGGCAAAGAGGCCGAGCTGGGAGAACGAATTTCCCACGCTCGACATGCTCGAGCCGTTCTCCTGGTCTTTTATCAACACCTCCTCATAGCGGAGATACACCGGCTGCTTCTTATATACGTAGAAAAGCCCCATCCCTCCGAAGAGAAACACGGAGAGAAGGAACCACTTCCAATAGCCCAGACAAAGCAGGAAGAAATTCTTCAGCGAGAAGAGTTCCTCCTCCTGCTGCACAGCTGTCTTATTATCGCTCATATGGTTGCGTTCAATTATTTAACAAGGTTTACAACGAGCACTGCGATCGATGTGAGCAGTGATGCCGCGGAGATCCAGAATCCCGTGGAGAGGGCCGAGTTGCCGTTTACTGTCGTTTCGCGTTTGCGTATGTTGGTCGGCTCTACGTATATCACGTCGTTCTGCTTCAGATAATAGGCAGGCGACTCCATGAGTTTGCTCCCCTGGGTGAGGTCGAGCTCGTAGATGCGCACCTGTCCGTTCCCTTCCTCGCGGATCACCTTCACGTTCTCCCTCTTGCCCTGGATGGTGAGGTCGCCCGCAAGCGCTATGGCCTCGAGAAGGTTGATGTTGTCGCGGTTCATGTCGTAGCGGCCCGGCTGGCGCACTTCGCCCAGCACGCTGATACCGTTGTTGAGGAATTCTACTGTCACCGTGGGGTCTTTGAGGTGGTCGCGGCCGATGAGCTCACCCTTGATGAAGGCTGACACTTCGTTTCGCGTCATCCCTGCGATATGGAGCTGGCCGAGCACCGGGAAGTCGATGTTCCCCTGCGGAGAAACGGTGTAGGCCGAGATCCCTGTGGAAGCTGCATAGTTACGCTGCTGCGTGCCCGTGCCGCTTGTCAGGCCCATCTGGTTGGTGCTGCTGGTCACCACCGGAAGGTTGAAGAGGCTTGCAAGGTCCGGATTCTTGGAGTGTACGATGATCGAGAGCTTGTCGCCCGGCTGAACCCGCATCGTTTGCTGGCGGGCGCTCTCTATTACCATGTTTTCGTTAAAGTCTTGAATGTAAGTCACATTCTTCGGGGTGCACCCTCCCATCACAAGTGCCATCACAAGCGCAAATGCGCCCCCGGCAACGCGTTTCATTGCAGTAGTTTTCATCAATATCTTTTTCTCTTTGTTTACGTGTTAGGATACAGTTCTATATCTTAAACGAGTTTTTTCTCAATTTATTCAATTTGCAAAATTATAAAATTCCGCGCTATCAGCCAAACTCTGCTTTGCATAACAAAAGATTATTTCTTAACTTTGCCACACCTTAAAATTCTACAAAAACTAATCAACATGGAAAACGACTGCAAAAAAGGATTCCGCATCGAATCCGACCTTCTTGGCCCCCTCGAGGTGCCCGAATGCGCTCTCTACGGCGTGCAGACCCTCCGCGGCCTCCAAAACTTCGAGATTAGCAAATTCCACCTCAATGAATATCCCGACTTCATAAAGGGTCTGGCCATCACCAAGTTGGCCGCCGCCAGAGCGAACTTCGAGCTCGGCCTCATCTCCAAGGAGCAAGCCGACGCCATGACGATCGCCTGCCAGGAAATAATCGACGGGAAGCACCACGATATGTTCCCCGTAGATATGATCCAGGGCGGCGCCGGCACCACCACCAACATGAATGCGAACGAAGTGATCGCCAACCGCGCCCTCGAGCTCATGGGCCACAAGAGAGGCGAATACCAGTTCTGCTCGCCCAACGACGTGGTGAACTGCTCGCAATCGACCAACGACGCCTATCCCACGGCAATCCATATCGGTATGTTGTTTGCCCACCTCAAGTTTAAAGCCCATTTCGCGGTGCTCATCGCCGCTTTCCGCCAGAAGAGCGAGGAATTCAAAGACGTGGTGAAGATGGGCCGCACCCAGCTCGAAGACGCCGTGCCGATGACGCTTGGACAGACTTTCAGCGGCTTCGCATCGATTCTCCAGGATGAAATCAAGCACCTCGACGAAGCTGCAGCCGACTTCCTGACCGTAAACATGGGCGCAACAGCCGTGGGCACCGGCATCTGCTCCGAACCGGGCTACTCCGAGAAGTGCATCGCCGCCCTTCGCGACATCACAGGCTGGGACATCCGCCTGGCAGCCGACCTCGTGGGCGCCACCTCCGACACTTCATGCCTCGTGGGTTACGCCTCCGCCCTCAAGCGCGTGGCCGTGAAGATGAACAAGATCTGCAACGACCTTCGCCTGCTCGCCAGCGGCCCTCGTTGCGGTCTGGCTGAATTCAACCTCCCCGCCATGCAGCCCGGCTCGTCGATCATGCCCGGCAAGGTAAACCCCGTGATCCCCGAGGTGATGAACCAGATCTGCTACAAGGTGATTGGCAACGAACTCTGCGTCACGATGGCCGGCGAAGCAGCCCAGATGGAGCTCAACGCCATGGAGCCCGTGATGGCACAGTGCTGCTTCGAATCCGTAGACATCATGATCAACGGCTTCGAAACCCTGCGCAAACGTTGCGTGGAAGGTATCACGGCCAACGCCGACAGGTGTCTGGCTTACGTGCACAACTCAATCGGCATCGTAACGGCCCTCAACCCCGTAATCGGCTACAAGAACTCCACAAAACTGGCCAAGGAAGCCCTCGAGACCGGCAAGAGCGTCTACTCGCTGGTGCTTGAGCACGGCATCCTCAACAAGGAAGAGCTTGACACCATCCTCTCGCCCGAGAATATGATCAAGCCCGTCAAGCTCGACATCAAGCCCCGCCGCTGATCCCAAGGCATCATATAAAAATGGTGTGTCTTTTTACGAAGACACACCATTCTATTTTTTCTTAAATATTGCCAAAGAAGCTTCTCGCTTGAATCTCGTTACAGCACTGTCAGCGTGGCTGTCGCGGCAGATCCTGCACGGCGCACGCCGTAACGGCCGCTCGAAACGCGCTTCCCGTCGGCGTCCTTGCAGTTCCACTGCAGAAGAGGGCTCGAAGCCCTGCCGAGACTCACCACCACGTCGCCCTGGGCGTCCACCACCTCGTATTCCTCGCCGGTGGAAAGGCCGGAGATGGTGACGTAGCCGTTGTAATGCGGGCCTACGATTGCCGGTGTGGCCGACATCCCCGTCTCTGTGAGCCGAGCCGAAGGTGTCCCCTCAGGACGGAATTCGGCCAAACCTCTCTTTGTAAGGGCATAGACGGCTCCGGTGGCTCCGTCGCAAACCACACTCATCACGTAGTCGTGAGGCAGCCCGGAATTCTCGGTGTGATATTCCCCGAGGAGTTCCTCGCCGTCGGCCGACAGGCAGTACAGCCCCGAACGCGACGCTATCCATCGACGTCCGTAGAGGTCTTCGGAGATATACGTTATGCTCACCTGCTCAAACGGATTCTCGTGAACGGTCCTCCCTTCGCGCCGCGTCACGTAAGGACGCCTGCACGCTTTGCTCCCGGCAAGTATCTCCGCGGGCTTGATGATGTAGGGGCCGTAGCTCGTGCACCACCACACCTCGCCAGTCTTCACGTCTTCATAGGCGTAGAGGTCATACATCTTCTGCACCTTGTTACCCTCCTCGTCTTCCAGCTCGCGCACCACGCAATAGCGGTCGTCTTTCGGGTTTTCAGGGGTGCCGTTGTGGTCGTAGAGGCCGAATTGGGCTTTCTCCGAGAGGAACCAGTTGGGAATTATCGCCAGGATGTTCTCGTTCTCCTTCGCTTTCAGCGCGTTGATCCACGACACGCCCTGCATGGCGGTCTCCCTGATCTGCAGCTCGCGGCCCATGATGTCGGGGAGCTTGCTCTTGTCGGTGCCGATGTTGGCCAGGGCCTTCCGTTCGTCGGCGGTGAGATAATAAAGCGGAGTGTAGCTCTGCGTTATATCCTGATACATATAGGTGGTCTTCTTATACATCGCTCGGCCGAACCACATGCGCCCGGCGTTGTCGAAGGAGACGTTGCTTATATTCATATAGCTGGTGTAGTCGGAGATCTGCGGCATCACGGCAAAGAAACCCGGTGCCGTGGCCTCATAGGCGTTGTGGTACGTACACCCTATCCCGAAGAAGTTGGAATAGTCCGACATATTGATGCGCGAAAGTCCGAAGAAACGCGAGGCGCCCCAGATCCAGTCGGAATTCAGGGGGTCGAACGCCACGTATTTGTCCCACATTGTGGGGTCGAGATCCTTGTAGTTGGGGTTGTTGGCGTAAGTGGAGATGTCGCTCCATTTTCCGTCGGAATAGCGCGCTATGCAGTCTCTCTCGGGGCCGTCGGTATCGAAGAACACCGAGGGACCTCTCACCACCAGACCTTTCTCCTCGTTCCAGTCAGCGAAGGCATGCGCCAGCGAGGTAGGAGCCAAAGGAGCGTGGATTTCTGACTTGTCGCCCCAACGGTTGGAGGCGAATTCGCGGGTATAGAAGCCGCGCGGGTTCACGTTGAGCCCCGCGTCGTCGTAAGTGAAAAACCATACGGTCTTCCCGTCAAGGGTGCCGCATTTGGTCTCTCTTTCCGTTGCCGACAGCGTTCCCTTGGCTATACGGGTGAGCGCCTGCTCCCTGAATTCGTTCACGGCGCTGGCGCTGGTGCTCTCGAGAGGGATCCCCTTCTTGAGCATGATGATGTCGGAGTTACCCGTCACCGCATACCCCTCGGCGGTGGGATACCAGAAGCCGTCGGTGCGGAACATGTGGCGATAGTTGGAGGTTGCGGCGTCGTCAACGGTGATGTTCTCGGCCAGCACGGTCTCTACAAGGCGGCCGTTGCTGATGCGGAAATGCTTCAGGTTGCTCTGCTTCTCAGTGGAACCTTGCGACATGGCAGCAAACGTGGTGGGCGTAAGCACCATCAGCGCCTGCAGGTTGTCGTAGGCTACGGCCGGGGTCGAGAGAGAGGTCGGCACTTCGTCCTTGGGGAAGAGGTAGGTGGAGGTGGAATAGCCGCCGGTGCTCATCGTTCCGGAGAAGACCACCATGTAGTCGCCTACTCTCGCCGCCCACGACACAGCCTTGTCGAGCGGCACGATCCGCTCGGTCTCGCCTGTGAGGTAATTGATCACGGCGTAACCGAACGATCCGGACACATACACTACCGGCAACTCCTCGTCGAAGGTGAATGTGTAGGGGACGGTGGCCCGCGGCGGCAGCTGAACGTCCCTGAGGTCGTAGCAGCTCACCATATTGCCGTCGTCGCTGATGAAGTCGATTGCGTTGTTGTCGTAGGCCACGGCCAGCACCCCGCGCTCCGGAGAATAGTTCACGGCCACCGGGAGGGCTCCCGAGAGGTCAAACGCCCGCGCAAGGCCTTCGATGCTGCCGTCGGCCCAGGGAGCGCCTTTCTCATACCGGAATATCTGTATCGGGTCGATGCCCTCCATCGTGGCGTAGGCATACTTCTGCCCGCGGTTGAGCATATTGCTCCTCACCACGAAGTAGACGTAGCGGTTTCCGTCGAGGATGCGGTCTATCTGTGAAAACTTATACTGGGTGCGCAGCGCGGCCGCCGGGTGTTGCACCCATTCACCTTTGATGTTGGCGAGCAGCGCCTGCGGCATCAGTGCGGAAGCCAAGGCTATCCCGCATATTATCAATCTCTTTGGTATGTTCTTTCGCTTCATTTATTTTGAGGAGAATTCTTTTACGTTTCTCTTGAGGCTTTTTATCCTTAAATATAACGCAATTTTTGAGCCAAAATTGCCAATTTTCCGTTAAGAGTCTGTTTTCCAGCCCTTCCCGGCAAGGTTTAAAACGAAAGCTGCACACCCATCTGCAGCCTGTTGTCGGCCGCGCGGGCTCCGTCGTAGTTCACTCTTCGGCCCCACACGTGCTCCAACGCGATGTCGAGATAGGATGTGGCGTGGTAGAACACGTTGGCCGAGACGTATTGCGCGTATTTGTAAAGGTCGCCCCAGGGGCTGGAACCTCCGCTGAACTCTTTGGCGTAGGTTCTTAGCTGTGAATAGGTTACGGAGGCCGTGAAGCGCCGGCTTATGTCGTATTGCAGAGCCGCGTAGCCGCCCCACAGCATCACGGGCGAAAGGTCGTTGCCTCCGTCGGTCGGGCAGAGGTCGAGGTCCTGGTCTACGGTGTCCTGGATCATCGACGCTATACCTTTACCCCATACTCCCTGATAGAACAGGGTGAGCTTCTCCAGGAAGTTGACGGCACCGCTCAGCTGGAATCCGTAGCCGAACCGGTTGTAGTTTTTCGCCTCGGGGATGTTGCGGTAGGTGAGGGTGCGCAAGATGGCGGAGACGCGTACCCACGATGCGCCGTCGTTCCACGCGTAGCGGCCGGCTATCGGGATGTCGGGGAAGCGCTGGTAAACGCTTTTCGTCTTCCCGTCTACAGTGGTGTAGCAGGTCTGGGGCAATTCGATGCCGGCGCCGAGCATCCAGCGTCCGTGCGGATTCGGTTCCCAGATGTAGTTCGCTCCTGCCACGGGGTTTGCCGTCGACGAGCAGGGCCCTTCATAGTCCACCGCCGGGGCGCCGCACGAAGGGTCGGAGAAGAATGAATAGTCATACCCCACTTGCAGTCCGCGATATTTGAGGTAGGCAAACTGCAGGGTAGGGAGATAATCGTTGAGGAAATTGGCCGATACAAAGGCGCCGATCTCGTTGCCGGTGCCGGGGAGCACAACAAAGTTGACGAAGATGTGGCTTTGCTTGGCCGAGAGATTGAAGCGTGCTCCGTCGCCGTCGGGCGGCGTCATAGGTATGTGGGAGGTGATAAACTCGTCGGCCGAGGGTATCGGGTGGCCGAAATCCCAACCTACAACTCCTTTAATATATCCGCCGACGCCAAGGAGAAACTTTGCGTTCTTCCCCACGAGCGCCACCGAAGGAACGCCGGACACCTGAAAGTCTTCCGGGGCGTTGTGGTGGAGCGCCTGATATAATGTGAGAGAATCGATATCTTCGCCGTGGCCGAAGGTGGTCACTTTTTTCGGTGCGGCCGTCGCCGCTGCTGCCGTCGCCACAAGCAGGATGGCTGTAGTCAGTATCTTTTTCATTTCAGTTGCTGGTCTGGAAGGCATTGCTGTCCAAGCCCTCATCTTTCAATTTTACCTGTAATGTTTGGAATCAAATCTGTTTCACGACCCCATAAAGGTGTCGAACGAGCCTATCACGCGATAGATGCCGTAGATTGACGAGGTCGGGATGCGGATGGGCGGATACTGGGGGTTGAGACTTTTCGCTATCACGTATCCGTCTTCATCTTCGGGCGAGCTCTTGTCGTCGGGATATATATTCTTCACCAACACCCCGTTTTCGGTATCGATCACCATCGGGCTTCCCCAAGGGATGAAGGCTTTCTCGTTGATTTTCTTGATGAAAAGTATGCTCCCTTCGTGGAAACGCGGTTCCATACTGTCGCCCTTGATAGGGATGGCGAAGTCGGCGCCGCTCACCGGCGACACCACCTTTCGGCAGTCGCGCTCGGCCACGCCCTGACTCCACATCTGAAGGCCGCCGGCGCAAGCGTCTACCGGGAGGAGCAGCGTTTCGTATTCGCTCTTCAGCCGGCCGGCGCCCTCGTCGCCCGGGGTAAGCAGCATCTCGCCGTCGCCATAGAGAAGCCAATCCCGGTTGAGATCGGGGTATAATTCACTTATTCTCTTCATCTTCACCGGCGGCATACCTTTGCGCATCGCCCCGATATACGTAGGCGAGACACCGAGCGCCTCCGTGAATTCCTTCTGCGTGATCCGCTTGTGTTTCAGGTAGTCAAGCAATCTTTGCTTTACGGTTTTCTCTTCCATAGTTTAAGGATATTATATGCCTGGAGTAGCATTGCTATTAATTTTGCAGTGCAAAGTTAATAATAATTTTATTAAAAATCTAACATTTATGCTTATTTTAGAGTTCAAAACAGATAATTTGGTGAAAGAGGCCATGTTGCTGGGTGAATATGTCGCCAGCAAACAAGCCGATTCAGCGGAGGGTTTCTTCCGGTTGGCGCCCTGCTGCTCCGACTAGCTCATCATCAAGCGTATCCTGGTCGGAGCAGCGGCACGCATCGCTCTGACTGTTGGGATAAACCGCTGCCACTTCAGCCTCTCGGGCCCAACTCTCACGTTCAATCTCAAAACCGCCACATCACGCTCCCCGTTGCTCAGCTCGGCCTCCTCTTCAGACACCTTCCCCGATGCCGAGACTCTTAAAAGCATCCTTCAATCCCTGCTGCTACGCCTCATCCTGATGCGATGGTTTGAAATCTCCGGGCTGCCATCTTCCTCGTCAAACCTTTCTTCAGAGATCGACACCCTCTTCAATTCGCTGAAAGAGGCCGCTTCCTCAAAAGCCTCACCCCTGCGCCCGCGCAGGATTCCACCCATCTAACCCGCACGGGCCGTTTTATGCAAGCAAAATTTCCTGTCTACGATAGGGAGGAAATTTTGCTTGACGCCCGCGCACCGCCGATTTGATTTTTTTGTTAATTTTGCGGTGTGAAACCGTTTGTAAATGCATTCTCCCGTTCCGGGTGGCGTCTCTCGCCGCTGCTTCTCGTGGCGGTGATCCTCTTTGCCGGACTCGCCGTCCCCCAGAGAGCCGGCGCCCAGATCCTGAGTGTCCCCAACGAGGAGGAGTATCGTGACTCACTCAAGAAGGAACTCAACTACGGCCCCTTCTTCGGTTTCTACAAAGACAACTATTTCCTGGTGGGCACCTCTATCGGGCATAAGCCCACGGCGATCAACTCCGACGTGAAATTTCAGATTTCGCTCGGCATACGCCTCACCAAAAACACCCTACCCTGGGGCACTTACGTCTTCCTGATGTATACCCAGAAGGCGTTTTGGAACGTCTTCCAGAAGTCGCTCCCGATGCGCGACATCAACTTCAATCCGGGAATCGGCATAAGCCGGCCTTTCTTCCAGAACGACAGATATATAGGAAAGCTCACCTTCCTGGTGGAGCATGAGAGCAACGGGCGCGATGGCGACGAGTCGAGAAGCTGGAACCGTATCTCGCTCGGCGGCTCCGTGCTAATAAATGAGTGGCTGATGGTCCACTCCAAATTCTGGATTCCAATCATCGACAGCGGCAACAACCGCGACATCACCAAGTATGCCGGCATCTTCCAGACCGGTTTCGTGGCCTACACGCCGAAGAAGAAGGTGTCGCTCGGGGTGACGCTCGTGAAGCGCTCCGGGTGGAATCTCAACTTCAACACCATAGTCGATTTCATCTGGCGCGTAAGCGACAAGACCAACCTCAACCTGCTGTTGCAATACTACAATGGGTATGGCGAAAACCTGATAGAATACAATCAGTTTCATTCGCGCCTGAGGGTAGGCATCGTCTTCCGCCCCCATTTCTTCTCTGAATTCTAACCCCTCCCCTCCCATGACCGACAAGACTCATATAGTAATAGCCACCGACGCGAACTACCTTCCCCACTCTGCCGCACTGGTGGAGTCGATTGCCGCCAATCATCAAGGCGAAGTGCAGCTGCACGTCCTGGCCAGCAATCTTTCCGAAGCCGACAGACAGATGCTTTCGTCACGCTCGCCGAAGGTGAGCTGCACCTTCTACGACGTTGATTCCGAAACTATCGAGAAGCGGCTTTTCGGAGGGAAACATATCGCCGGCGACCGCTCCCTGGCGGCTTTCTCACGCCTCCTGATTCCCGAGCTGCTCCCCCCTGACGTGGACCGTTGCCTTTATCTTGACGTGGACGGCATCGTGACGGCCGACCTCGGCGAGCTGATGCAGACCGACCTTGAAGGCTACGCCATCGCGGGCGTGCTCGACACCAATCCGCTGCGCCGTCATTTAACTGTAGGGCTCGGGCCCGAGGACATATACATCAACTCCGGAATGATTCTCTGGAATCTCGACTACTGCCGCCGCGACAAGACCGTAGACCGCTTTGCACGGTTTATAACCGAACGCGATGGGAATGTCGACGCCATGGACCAAGGCACCCTCAACGGAGTGCTCCATGCCGAAACGAAGATTCTGCCACCTGCTTTCAATGTGATGACTTCGTTTTTCTTCCTGAATGCAGATGAGATCAAGCAGATTTTCAACGTCCCCACCTATACCGACGCCGAGATAAAAGAAGCTGCGGAGAGGCCGGTGTTCATCCATTTAACCCCCTTCACCACCACTCGCCCTTGGGTTGAGAAATGCCGTCATCCACGAAAGGAGGAATACGCCCGGCACCGCAGGAAGTTCGACCCGGAATTCCAATTGCAGAAAGACACCCGTCCGGCGAAGCTAAGAGTGCTCTCCACACTTTTCTTCCACTGCCGCCCCCTCTACAAGCTGCTGATGCGCCTCAACGAACGGCGCCGCACCCCC
>JAFLTX010000013.1:36244-39699 GCA_022509145.1 Muribaculaceae bacterium
CCCGAAGATGTAATATTTCTCGTCGGGATGAGGGAGCGGCGTGAAATAAGACATATTCTCCACAATGCCGAGAACCGGCACGTTGATCTTGTCGTTGGTAAACATCTCCACACCCTTCCGGGCATCGGCCAGCGCCACCTCCTGTGGGGTGGTAACCACCACGGCGCCGTCGAGGTTGAGCGTCTGCACCATTGTCAGATGGATGTCGCTCGTGCCCGGAGGCAGGTCGATCAGGAAATAGTCGAGCTCTCCCCACCAGGCGTCGGTAATCAGCTGTCTGAGTGCGTTGCTGGCCATCGTGCCGCGCCACACCACCGCCTTCGTCTTGTCTACCACAAATCCTATTGAGAGCAGCTTCACTCCATATTTCTCTATCGGGTCGATCCAGTCGCGTCCCTCCTGGTTGATCATATAAAGGCCTTCGTCTTCCACGCCGAACATTTTCGGCACCGACGGGCCGAATATATCGGCGTCGAGCAGCCCCACCTTGAATCCCTGCGAAGCGAGCGACACGGCCAGATTGGCGGCTACCGTAGACTTCCCCACACCGCCTTTCCCCGACGATATGGCTATCTTATGCTTCACGTGCGGAAGCGGGTTCTCCTCTTTTTTCGGAGCGGCTTCGGGATATTTCGGAGTGATCTTAATCTCCACATCGTCGCCCAGCGCCCTTTTGAGTGTGGCCTGCGCACTGCGCACCAAGCTCGCCGCAAAGGGATCGTTGGCCTTCGGGAATTTGATCGACAGTTCCACCGAGTTGCCGTCGATTCGTATATCTTCCACCATCTCGTTGTCGGTGAGCGACTTCCCGTTGCCGGGATAGCGCACTTCCTTCATCGTTTCCGTAATCAAAGCCGGGTATAGCTGCATCTTCTTTCTTCTTTTTTATTATAGGGGATTTTACTTCACGCAAAGTTACAAAAACTCTTCATATTCGAGGAGGTTCGGGGCGTGTTTTTGAAAAATCATTAAAAAATTTGTAATTTTGCGCCCGAATATTTTTTGAATATGAAGAATCTGGTAATCGTCGAGTCACCGGCCAAAGCCAAAACTATCGAGAAATTCCTTGGGAAAGACTACAAGGTGCTCTCGAGCTACGGCCATATTCGCGACCTTGCAAAAAAGGGTCTGGACATCAAGGAAGAGAACCGCATAGACCCGATATACGAAATCCCGGCAGAGAAGAAAGAGCTCGTGCGCAAACTCAAGGCTGAGGTGAAGAAAGCCGATATGGTTTGGCTCGCCTCCGATGAAGACCGCGAGGGAGAGGCCATAGCCTGGCATCTTTTCGAAGTGCTTGGTCTGAGCCCCGAGAAGACAAGGCGTATCGTCTTTCACGAAATCACCAAGCCGGCCATCCTCGAAGCCATCGCCAACCCGCGCGGCATCGACATCAACAGGGTGAACGCCCAGCAGGCGCGCCGTGTGCTCGACCGCATCGTGGGGTTCGAGCTCAGCCCCGTGCTCTGGCGCAAAATCAAGCCTGCCCTCTCCGCCGGAAGGGTGCAGAGCGTGGCCGTAAGGCTTATCTGCGAACGCGAGAAAGAAGTGCTCGCCTTCCGTCCCGAGCCGTATTTCAAGGTAAACGCCGAGATGCACACGGCCTCGGGGGCCACATTCAAGGCCGAGCTGGCCAAGCGCCTCGCAGACGAAGCCGCTGCCAAGGCTCTGCTCACTGCCTGCATCGACGCTCCGTTCTCGGTGAAAGATATCTCCGTGAAGCCGCTGAAGCGCTCGCCGCAGCCCCCCTTCACCACCTCCACCCTGCAGCAGGCGGCCCACCAGCGCCTCGGCATGAGCGTTACGCGCACCATGAGGGTGGCCCAACGCCTCTACGAGGAGGGCCATATCACCTATATGCGTACTGACTCACTCAACCTCTCCAATCTTGCGCTGGCAGACATCGCATCCAACATTGAAAACTCCTTCGGCAAGGAATTTCTCAAGGTGAGAAAATACCACACCTCCTCCAAAGGCGCCCAGGAAGCCCACGAAGCCATCAGGCCCACATATATAAAGGTGGAAAACGTAGGATTGGGCGACGACGAGCAGAAGCTCTACAACCTCATCCGCCGGCGCACTCTTGCCTCGCAGATGGCCGATGCCCTGCTCGAGAAGACCACGGTCGACATCGAAGCCGGCGGCACCGACGCCATCTTCAAGGCCGAAGGCGAGGTGGTGAAATTCGAAGGGTTTATGGCGGTCTACTCCCCCGAGGGTCCCGACCACCGCGAAGTGCTCCCCGAGCTCACGAAGGGAATGCCCCTAACGGCAACGGATCTGACGGCCACGGAACGCTTCACCCTCCCCCCGGCCCGCTACACCGAGGCAACCCTGGTGAAAAAGATGGAGGAACTCGGCATCGGCCGCCCCTCCACCTACGCTCCCACCATCTCGACCATAACGGCCCGAGACTACATCGAGAAAGGCGAGAAACCGGGCGAGAAACGCTCTTACGTCAAGCTCACCGTCAAGGGCGGAAAGGTGGTGAAGTCCACTCTCACCGAGCAGACCGGTTCGGAGAAGGGTAAACTCGTGCCCACCGACGTCGGGATGATTGTAAACGACTTCCTTACGGAGCATTTCCCCGATATCCTCGACTACAACTTCACAGCCAAGGTGGAGGAGAAATTCGACGACATCGCAGGCGGCAATCTGGAGTGGAAAGACGAGATTTCATCGTTCTATTCCGACTTCCACCCGCTGATCGAAAACACCAACGCGCTGCGCCAGGAGCACAAGGTGGGCGAGCGCGAGCTCGGCATCGACCCTGAGAGCGGGAAGAAAGTCTACGTCAAGATCGGGCGCTTCGGCCCCGTGGTGCAGATCGGCGAGGCTTCCGACGACGAGAAGCCGCGTTTCGCCAGCCTCGAGTCGGGCCAGAGCATCGCCACTCTTACCTTAGAGGAGGCAATGAAGCTCTTCGAGCTGCCGCGCAGGCTCGGAGAATTCGAGGGTAAACCCGTGGAGGCTTCCTCCGGGCGGTTCGGCCCCTACGTGAAACACGACTCCAAGTTTGTAAGCATACCGAAGGGCAGCCCGACGCCCCACGCCATCACCCTCGACGAAGCCGTGGAGCTCATCAAGGCAAAACGCGAGAAAGAGGCCGCAAGCCACATCAAATCGTTCCCCGAGATGCCCGGCCTGGAGATCATCAAAGGCCGCTTCGGACCCTACATCGCATATAAACCCGCCGGCGCCAAGAAGGCCCAGAACTTCAAGATTCCGAAAGGAACCGACCCCGCCTCCCTGACCCTCGACGACGTAAAGAAACTTATGCAATAACCCCCGATATCTGATAATTGATATCTGATAATTGATAATTGGAATCAGTTCTGAAAACTGACAACTGAAAACTGACAACTCACTTAATATGACTACCCAAGATCAATACAAGGATGTGGTAGAGCGCAAGTTGGCGCTGAGGAGGTATCTTTGACATCGATAGCAAGAAA
>JAFLTX010000014.1 GCA_022509145.1 Muribaculaceae bacterium
ATTTCGTTTTTTCCGCCCGACCACATCCACCACCCTACATCACACATATTTTCAACTAGTTATGGCGCAACCATCAATTTAACACTGTGCACATTTCGTTTTCATGCCCATATAGAGAATCTATCTCAACACCTTATTGGTTTATATTCCGGTTTGAGAACATATCTGTAATGCGAATATTCCTCCCATTCTTTTAAACACTCTTTGGTTCCACTCAAAAACAATCTGTTGATGTCTGGAAAATATTTAATGAAAGACCCAGACAGAATATCATGATTCTCTAACAGCTTTTTCAAGACTGGAATTAACCCCTTACTGTCCATAATGTGGATTGACATTATACTTCTGTTGAAGTAGATTGGCCTGGTCGCCAGCTCCAGGCCTATTTTTGCGATCTTTAGCTAAGTTTCATCAAAATAGACCGCTCTGATTTTAACATTTGTTATTAGTTGGGGTTTTATATTATAGAAAAAATTATTTTATCAATACAAATAGTAACTATTACCTTACCAGGCACATTCTCAAACTCACCTATCCATTCATCATCGTCTTTAATCCACAAGCCTTTCTGCTTCGTTATTTGATCTTCCTCCATAATTTGTGTTATGATTTCCTTTATATCATATTTATCATCAATAATGTCGGGATTCCTTTTAATTATATACTCACGATAACCATTATCACCACAATATTCTGTAACTATTGAATTTTGAGTAAGTCTCCTTGCAATTTGATTAATCTTTTCATAAGTCCATTTTACCCAATCTATCATTTGGAATTCAACAACAAGTTTATCTCCCTCAACATTGATCAAACAGGAAATGGGACACTCATTATGAAGGTAAATGCCTGCCAATTTTACGGAAGGATCAATGTATTGGATATAATTATTCTTTAAAAAAATCTCGTCTATTTTTTCTAAAATAATAGTTTTGTCAATATTATTATCTAATGTGGCGCTAAATTCTATTGTGAAGGGATCGAATGATTTATTAGTTTGGGATAATTCAATCTCTGTTGCAACATTCATATCATTACATATAATTTCATTTAGTTTGATAAACTGGGTTATAGGAATTCTTGTTAATGATATAGCTGATACGTTTACATTGAAAAAACAATAGATGATAGAAAGTAGAATCAATTTTTTCATTTTTAAAGATTTTCGTTACCTTAAAGCTTGTTATATTTAAATACAATGAATCTAATTCAAATTTAAATAAAAAAATTGATTAGAACAATCTACTTCATAACATTTTTCATTTCTAATAGATTTCAATTATCAAATTTTGAATAGTTTAGATAATCAAAAACATTATACTACAACCTATCTCATCCTCGTTGTTGCAGAAAAACTTGAAAACATGATTGGCTTTTGCAAGGAAGTATTTTTCCCATCTTGTCAAAAATGGAGATGACACAACATAATGTTGATTGAAACATAGTTAGTGTAAAAAGAAGGCAATAATATCTTAAAGTCTGATTTTGAAGTTATAACTCTTTTTCATAATTTTGCCATTGAAAAAGAAAGGCAATATTGCCTCGGATTTTCAGCAGAAATGAAAATGGAAATAAGCAAAATATTACAAAACGCATTTCACAATTATCACTCGGACAACAACAATCTGTCTTACTAAGTATTTTATTATTATCGGACAGTGAACGACCTCTTTTGATAGATCAACCAGAAGATAATCTTGATAGTGAATTCATTTTTAAAACTATTGTTGGAAATTTAAGAAAGATAAAAGAACACCGACAAGTAATAATAGTGACCCAGAATCCTAATATTGCAGTACTTTGTGATGCAGAGCTTATCATTATGCTTAAAAGTACAAGTATACGTTCTCAAGTTATATCATCTGGTTCTATTGACAATACTGAGACCGTTAATCTTTATTGCAATATATTGGAAGGTGGAGACACAGCATTTAAACAACGCAAAAGTATATATGGGTTTTAATAAGAATTATACACATCGTTATTTTATTTGCAAGTTCCTTCGCCGATGATGGAGTTTGTTGAGACGAAATTTAATGATCTAAAACATAAACTATTGATATTAATACTAATCTCTAATGGAGAAAATCTATTTTGTTGAAAGCGTTAAACGTTTTGACAATAAAACAACTGCTTTATTGTTGTATATCCCAGAAAATATTAGTAACTGGGAAAATGAAAATAGAGATTTTAAATGGTTTGTCAAGACTTATGTTACTGCAAGACAAGCGGAGACCATAAGAGAGGGGACGTATGTATATTCAATAGGCCAGAATGGATACATCTCGGCAAATGAAGATGGACGCATTCTGCGAATTAACGAACGTTATAACACATTATTAAATATTCTACGTCAGCGTCTGCAGGATGAATATGTTTTCTCGTACAAGAATATCAATACATTATATAGTTATCATATAAATGTCGGACACGGCAATCATTCATTGATTGTTTTTAACGCTGATAATAAATTCCATATTTGGATGGTTGATTGTTCTGATTATGATTTTATTTCGCATCATTATTATCGTAAAAATATTGATGAATGTCTGAATCACATTAAGATAAAGTTTGGACAGCCATCTATAAACATTGAGACTGTGATGTTGACCCATCCGCATTACGATCATTATTCGGGTATTAACTATTACATAAATAAAAATATAATAGACCGAGAAACATTATTTTATATAAATCTGAAGTGTAATATCAAAAGTCACAACTTCAATAATTTATTGACTAATATTGCCGCGCTTGGCTCGCCTATTATTGAACCATTTAGTTCCAAGAGTGGTGGAAATATTCAGATATTGTATCCAGATAAAGCCACCTTCACAAAACACAATCTGACATTAAATAATATGTCGAGCGTTTATAATATTTGTTTTGACGATGTATCTTATTTTGTTTTCCCGGGAGATTTGGAAACAGAAGGCTGGAAACTAATGAAGACAACCGCATGTGCTCCATATATGAGAAATACACGCTATTATGCTATTTCGCACCATGGGAGCATAAACGGCCATTTGCGAAATTTTGAGTGTAAAAAAATAGGGCATATAATAAACAGCATAAAAGATTGTTTATCTTCAACTATGGTTCCTGTTTTAATGGGTAGGAATAAAGCCTTCTCGGAAATTTACTCTGAAAATGTTATCAATGATTTTAGAGGCCGTATAGCATATTCCGAGAAAGATCCAGCTAATAATAAGGTGCGTTTCCTTGAAATTGATTTGTTGTCATCAACCAAAATGTGGTATTAGACATTATATTATTGATTTACCAGTCGCCTCAGACCGTCTCAGATGGTGTTGTTTGTTTGGCTAAAATTCAGAAACTATAAGCTAATTCCCTGATTTAGTGGATTTCAAATTTTCCTCAACGAAGAAGAGTATTAACAATACATAATACTGAACATCATTAATTAACTCATCATCGATCCATTTCTAGGTGCTTTTTACCCCAATTCTAGGTCAATTGAGCGAAGCGAAACCATCTGGAGATTATACTAGTGAAAAGCGGATATCGCAGAACTCGTAAACTTAACGAAATTGGACTGGCGATTCCTGGCTTATCAATAAAGAGTGCTTGATTGGAGGGGTGCCAGCAGGGGCAAGTACAATCAAGCACTCTTAATATGCGACTTAAGTTTTGTGCGAACTAAGTTAGGAGGGATATAAGTTTTTTGCGAACTAAGTTTTTGGTGGAACTACGTTATGTTTGGGCTTGGTTATTGGGTGAGTCTTTCCGGGAGTTTGGGCATGGCGCCTTTCTGGGTGCAGACGTAGGCTGAGGCGTCTACGGCTATCTTATGGGCATCACGCACACTCCTACCCTTCAGGATATTGGAGATAAATGCGGCGGTAAAGGAATCGCCGGCCCCTACGGTATCGGCCACCTCCACCTTGGGAGTGGGGAAGAATGAGATCTCACCGGGAGTAAAGACATAGCTGCCGTTGATGCCGCACGTGAGAATGAGCATCTTAAGGTTGTATTTCCCAAGCAAAATCCAGCACTTGTTTTCGAGGTCGATGCCGGGATAGCCGAACATGCGCGACACCGTAACGAGCTCCTCATCGTTGATTTTAAGAATGTTGCACTTCTCCATCGAATTGCAGAGAATCTCCTTGGTATAGAAATTCTGGCGCAGATTGATGTCGAATACGATCAGAGGATCGTTTTCCGCCGGTATATCGTCGAGGAAAGCGTTGATTGTGTCGCGGCTCACCACATTGCGCTGCGCCAGCGAACCGAAGCAGAACGCTCTCGTCTCTTTGGCCAGGGCCTTGAGTTCGTCGGTGTAGGGGATATTGTCCCAGGCGACGTTCTCCTTGATCTCATACTGGGGCACACCTTCCGCGTCGAGCTCCACGAGTACGGTTCCCGTGGGGTAAGGTACGCGGTCGAGATGATACGAGAGTTCCTTCTCATCAAATTTCGTCACGAGTTCGTCGCCGAGGGGATCCTCGCCGATTGCCGACACGGCACAGCTGTCAAGGCCGAACTGCTTGACATGGTAAGCGAAGTTGGCGGGAGCACCGCCTATTTTCTTTCCGTCGGGCAGCACGTCCCAGAGTGCTTCACCCATTCCTATTACTTTCATGATATTATGCTTTTTTGATTCTCAGAGTATAATAGAGCAGATAGACCACACCCGCGGTCATGATTGCTACGGCACCTACCTGGCCCATGCCTTCGCTGGCAAAACCCATGCAGAGGGGGAAGATAGTACCGCCGAAAAGACCCATGATCATAAGTCCGGACACTTCGTTTTGCTCCTTGGGAGCATGGTTGAGAGCCTGCGAGAAGATTACGGAGAAGATGTTGGAGTTGCCGAAACCGATCATGCCGACGCCTACGAAGATGAGGGCCACGCTTGAAGCGGTGAAGAGCATGATCATGGCGGCCAGCATTATCACCACGCTGATGCCGAAGAAGATTTTAGGGCTCATTATCCTCAACAGGAAAGCGCCGAGGAAACAGCCGGCCGTACGGCAGATGAAGTAAATCACCGTGGCGTATGCAGCGTCTTCAAGCACTACGCCGGCAATCCTTTCGAGCACGATTTTGGGAGCGGTGGTGTTGGTGCCCACATCGATACCCACATGGCACATGATCCCTAAGAAACAGAGCAGGATGAAGGGGCGGCCGAGAAGCTTGAGGCAGGTAACGATACCTGAAGACTTGTCCGGCTTCTCCTCTTGGATGGGTGTGGCGCCGAGAGCTGTCACAGAAATGATGCAGACAATTGCATAGATGGCGAATATGGCTCTCCAGTCGAGACCGAACGTAATCTCTCCTGCCACTGCTCCCCACGACATGAGAATGGGAGCCAGAAACGAAGCGATGGCCTTGACAAACTGGCCGAAGGTCAGCGTGGAGGCAAGCTTGTTGGGAGCGATGAGATTCGATACCAGGGGATTGAGCGAAGTCTGCATGATGGCGTTGCCGATACCCAGGAGAGAGAAAGAGGCGAGCATCAGCCCGTAGCCGTTGCCGAAGAGGGGCACCACCAGTGAAAGCAGTGTCACTACAAGAGATACGAGCACCGTGTTCTTACGCCCGATCTTGTTCATGAGTATTCCCGTCGGCACTGAGAAAATCAGAAACCAGAAGAATACCAGCGAGGGGAAGAGGTTGGCCTCTGCGTCGGATAAAGAGAGGTCGCGCTGCACGAAGTTCGAGGCGGCGCCGACGAGATCTACGAATCCCATGGCGAAGAAGCAGAACATCACCGGAATTATCTGCAGCAACGTACTTTTCTTCGTGGGATTGTCTAATGCTATGGTTGCCATCGTTTTTTATTTGTTGTAATTTTTGTTTTACTTATTTCATATTTATCTCATATACCTTCAAGTTGGTGACCTCGGCTTTCCCCTTCCCGCTCACCGTGAGTACGGTGTAAGGTTTTTCGGGGAAAATGAGATTCGTCATCACGCTCTTACCGTCGTTCGCAAACACTTCCACACTGGAGCGATCTACGAAAATTCTCAAGCTTACCTTCCCGTCACTGGAGAAAGCCGGAGCCTTGGTAACGGCGGGGAAGTTGTGGGAAATGTCGGTAAACGTGCCGTGCATCCGGTCAAAGATCAGCTCGTCTGTGGCTGCGTCATAGCTGATGGTGATTTTCTCGCCGTCGGCATTCGAAAGGGTAAACTCTGCCATACCGGTTCCCGAAGCCTTCACGTCAGCCGTAATCTCGCAGGCACCGTCGTTGGAGCGCGGAAGGCTGAACTTCTTCCCGGCCTTTCCTACTGCCACCTTAGCGGCGCTCACAACTGCCTTTCCCCGAAGCTTCATCACTTCCGGCGAAGGAACGCTGGCCAGGAAGAGCTCGCCGTCGGCGTCCTGGAACAGCTTGAGATCGCGCGGGAGGGTGTTGGCACTGCGGAACTGCATGGTGGGCACCTGATCTGCGTACTCCCAGTTGCTCATCCAACCCAGAGCCACACGGCGTCCGTCGGGAGCATCGCTCCAGGTCACCGTAGCGTAATGGTCTTTGCCGAAGTCCATCCATTTGGTGGGTATGGAACCGTCTGCAGCCACGTCGGCTGTGAATTTGCCGTCCTTGAAATCGCCGATGAAGTATTGTGTGGCGCTTCCACCGAAGGGTCCGCCCGGATTCAAGTTTACGATGAGCACCCACTTCTTCTCGCCGGTGCCTTCCACCTCAAGTTCAAAGAGGTCGGGACATTCCCATACCCCTCCTGTGGCGCCCACCTTTCCGAAGGCGTCGGTGCGCGTCCAGTTTTTGAGGTCGGGCGAGCTGAAGAAGAGGATTTCATGATTGAGGGCGTGTGCAAGCACCATGTTCCATTCCTGCGTCTCCTCGTTCCAGAAAATCTTCGGGTCGCGGGCCTCTGTCTTCATAGTAATCACCGGGTTGCCCGGATAAACCTCGAAAGTGAGGCCACCGTCGGTGCTGTGAGCGATACTTTGCATCTGGGAATGACCGGCCGACGTGTACATGGCCACAATAGCGTCCTCGCCGAAGCCGGCCGAGCCAGTGTGGTCGATGGCTGCGCTTCCGCTGAAGATGGCACCCAGGGCATCAGGCTCTATGGCGGCCGGAAGCTGCTCCCAGTGGATAAGGTCTTCGCTCACGGAATGGCCCCAAGTCATGTTCTGCCATTTCGATCCGTAAGGATTCCACTGATAATACAGATGCCATTTCCCGTCTTTATATACCATACCGTTGGGATCGTTCATCCATCCGTATTCGGGAGTGTGATGATAGAGCGGACGGTAATGTTCCTTATTTGTTGTGTCGAAAGTGTCGATGAATGTGAAATCATCCCACACCGTCGTGGTTGTATCATTTTGTTGTGCACCTGCATTCCCTTTCGAAATCTTTTTGAAATCGAGAATAAGGTTCTTCCCTTTATAAGGAGTCAGGTCGAAGGGAACCGAATAGTCCGGCTTCTTATCCGCCAGGCGAACGTAGAATGTCCCGGCAGATTTGCCGTCGGCGATAATCGTGACGAGTTGGTCGTCTTCATTTTCCTCAACAGGAATCATAAGATAACGACCTTTTTCGGTGTCTACCCTCACAAAAGTGTGCTGGGCCCCGAGAGTTTCCACCGAAATCCCTTCGGTGGAAGCTCCCGCTGAAGCATAGGCCGCAACCAATGCAACTAAACTAACTAATAGAGACGTGCTTTTCATTTTAAACCCAATGTAAGAAAAAAACTATTTTTGTCCTTCAAGAATGAAAAACTGAATTTGTTGGCAAATATATAATGAAGCGCACGTTTCGCTTATAAAATTTAGGGCATAATCTATAAAAAATCAGTCATGCCCTAAAATTTTTCAAAAAATGCTTAATAAATTATATGTGTGCCCTACTTTCTCATCCGCTCTCGCAAGGCGGAGGGCGTTTCGGAATAGACCTCACGATAGCACTTGCTGAAGTATGCCGGCGTTGAGAATCCCACCTCGTAAGCAATCTCGCTTATGGTCTTGTCGGAAGTGAGCAGAAGGTCTCGGGCTCTTTTCAGCCGCAAGTCGCGCAGAAGCTCTACGGGAGAAAGATTGGTGAGGGCTTTGATCTTGCGATAAAACTGCGAGCGGCCCATCCCCATCTTCTCAGCCAGGGTGTCCACACTCAGATCGATGTTCCCCATCTCCTGATTTACAATCTCCACAAACCGGTTATAGAACTCATTTTCTATATCCTTGCGTTTTGCGGCGCCCTCAGACGATGCATCCGCCTTCAACGAGGCCGGCGCTTTGCTTCCCAATACTTCCTTGATTCGCTGTCTGTTGGCGATGAGCGAGCCCAAACGCGCTTTCAAGACATCGCTGTTGAACGGCTTCGACATATAGCCGTCGGCTCCGCTCTCGTAGCTCTCCACGCGTTGCTCGTCGAGCGAGCAGGCTGTGAGCATCAAAACCGGGATATGAGATGTGGATATTTCCGACTTGATCGCCGCACAGGTCTCCATACCGTCGATGCCGGGCATCATTACGTCGCATACTATCACGTCGGGCACATATTTGGTGGCCATTTTTATACCCTCCTTGCCGTCGGGAGCCGAGATTACATAGTATTCATCCTTGAGAAGCTGTTTTATCATCAGGCGCATGTCTTCATTGTCGTCTATCACCAGAAGGATGGGCTTCTCGTTCTCTTTATCGTCTTTTTCCAGAGCAGGCGCCGGGGTGTCGCTCTCGGCGTCATGAATAAGGCCGGTCCAATATTTCACATTGTCGGAGGAGAGTTTCATGGTAGACTCCGAGGCCTTGTTCTCAACATGCTTCACGGGTATAAGCACTATGAATTCGGAGCCTACATCTTCTCGGCTTTCCACTTTGATATTCCCTCCGTGGAGCTCCACAAAAGCTTTCGAAAGACTCAGACCGATTCCGGAGCCCTCGGGCCGCACCTTGTCTACCTGGTAGAAACGCGAGAAGATATGCTTCAGGTTTTCAGCGGAGATGCCGCGACCTTTATCTTTCACCGTTATCTGCAGGAATCCGTCGGCAATCGTCATTCCGAACGAAATGGCCCCTTTCACGGGTGTGAATTTGAATGCGTTTGAGAGGATATTGAAGATCACCCGCTCGATCTTGTCTACGTCGAAGGCCGTGGTAAACCCTTCAGGCAGAGTGAAGTCTGTGGTGAAGGCTATATGCTTTCTGGCGGCAAGCGGCATGAAAGCCTCCGCCCAGTCGGTGGCAAGTCGGGCTGGGTCAACCTCCTCTAAATTAAGGTCGAGCTTGTCGTTGTCGTATTTGCGGAAGTCGAGAATCTGATTGATCAGCCGGCGAAGGATATTCACGTTCTTTTGAGCAATGCGCATGAGCACCTTTTGGTCTGGCGTCAGGTTCGGAGCCTTGGCTACCTGTTCCACCGGGTCGGCAATAAGGGTGAGTGGTGTGCGCAGATCGTGGCTGACGTTTGTGAAAAACACGAGTTTCGACTGTGTGGCGGCGGCGAGCTGGCTGTTGAGTTCTTTTTCAAGATCGCGTTGCTCCTCGAGCATCCGGTTTTTCTCCAGAAGCTCGTTCTTGTGGCGCCGGTGTTGCCAGAAGGCTTTCAAGACGAGGAAGAGCACCACGCAGACCAGCACAAGGATGGCGATAGAGGCGTAGAGAATGGCCGTCTGAGAGTTGTGTTGGTTCCAATAGCTGTCTACCTGCTTCTTCAGTTCCATCATTCGGCCGTTCTCTTCGTTCAACTGTTCGTGCTGCTTTATAAGAAGGTCTACGTTGGACGAGTCTACAGCCGCTGAAGCGGGGGTGAGAAGTGTGTGCTCGTAAGGCTCCCCTTTCAGTATGGCCATGGCCGTTCTCACAAGCTTCCCTCCCTCGGTAGGATAGATAAAAGTGGCGTCGATCTTACCCTCGGCTACTGCCTTCATCCCTATATTGGGGGCGGCGTCTACACCTATTATGTGGGGATGTAAGCCCCTTCGAGCGGCCACTTCTGCAGCCCCGAGGGCCATGCGGTCGTTATGGGCATAAATAAGGTCTACGTCGGGATATATGCTCAAGAGGGAGTCGGTGATGCGTTCGGCGTCGTCAAAATTCCAGTTTGCCGATACAGCGGCCAATCTTTCGATCTTCACGGGCAGAGTGTCGAGCGTAAGCTGAAATCCCCTACCCCTCTCGCGGGCCGGCGTCGAGCCGGAAAGACCTGTGAGCTCGATCATCGTTCCCCCCTCGGGAAGGATTTTGGCCGCATAGAGGGCTGCATGACTGCCGATTGCGGCGTTGTCGGCCCCGTGAAAAGCAGTATAAGAATCTCCGTTTACACTGCGGTCGAAGATAAGCACAGGTATCCCCTTCTCATACGCCTCGCTGAGCACCGGAGTCAGAGCATCGGCCTCGTTCGGAGCGGCGATGATGATGTCGAAATCATTATCGATGAAATATCTGATGTCGGCAATCTGCTTCTCATTACTGTCGTCGGCCGAGCGGATTTCGACGCTTGCCTCAGGGAAAAACATTATCTCCTGGTTTATCTCTTCGTTCATCAGATGCCTCCAGTCGTCTTCACTGCATTGAGACACACCGATACGAAAATTTTTCTGATGCCTGCCGCATCCGACAAGGATAAAACTAACGAGGATAATGAGAAGAATGCGAGTTTTCATGTTAGGTTATAAATAGTTACGCAAATATATAAAATTTTTAATTACCACACCCCCACTCTTGATGAAAGTGATATTATTTTTTGTGCAAAATATATTACTTTTTCGTCAACGCCCGAAAATCATAACATTTGCAGATTTTTTTATACTCATAATTTTATATGTGGTCTAAATTTGCCGGCAAGTTCAATACCAACCACAAAGCTATACACAACATGAAAAAAATCCTACTTAGCGCTTTGTTGCTGGTTACCGCCGTTCTAGCGGTTTCCGCCCAGGAGATCACCGTTCAGGGCACAGTAATCGGCAAAAGCGACAACGAACCTCTCATCGGGGCTTCTGTAGTTTCCGAAGAGACCAAGAGAGGGGTTGCAACCGACCTGGACGGTAATTTCGAAATTACCGTGCCTGAAGGCTCGACCCTTATTTTCTCCTATATCGGCTACAACACGGTAAGACTGCCGGCCCAGCCCCTCATGAATGTCGTGCTCTCTGAAGACGAAGAGCTGCTCGACGAAGTGGTGGTTGTCGGCTATCAAGTTGTACGCAAGGCTGACCTTACCGGCGCCGTATCGGTTATGGACATGAAGGAGCCTCTGAGTGAAAACTCCGGCAACATCATGAGCTCCATGGCCGGCAAGATGCCGGGCGTCAACGTGATTCCCGATGCCGCTCCCGGCGGAACGGGCTCTATCCGTATCCGCGGTATGTCTACGGCCAACTCCTCCAACGATCCTCTATATATTATAGACGGAGTGCCTACCGACAATCTCAACAGCATCAACCCTGCCGACATCGAGACGATGCAGGTGCTCAAGGATGCTGCCTCAGCCTCTATCTATGGTTCCCGCGCCGCTAACGGTGTAGTGATCATCACCACCAAATCCGGCAAGGGCGACCGCCTCAGCGTCAATATCAGCTATGCCGCATCGGCCCAGACCATAGCTCGCCGTTACAATATGCTCAACTCTTCCGACTGGGGCACAGCATATTGGATTGCAGCAGCCAACGCAAACGTAGGCATCGGCGAAAATATTGCAGCTCTCTACGGCTCAGGCGCCACTCCTCAGCTCCAGCCGTACGTAGACGGAAATCCCAACTTCCCCACTACGAACACCGACTGGCAGAAGCAGGTGTACCACACCGCATGGACCAACAACCTCACCGCATCGGTGAGCAGCAACTCCGAAAAGGCTTCGATGCTCTTCTCCGTAAACTACATCAACCAACAGGGTAACATCAAGGAGACATTCTACGAACGTTATTCAGCACGTCTCAACTCACGCTTCAACATCAGCAGATGGGTAGCCGTGGGTGAAAACCTCACAATCGCCCGCTGGTCAAACCGCGGTGTGGATGTAGCCGGCGACCGCGGAATTCCGTCTACAGCCCTGCTCCAGAACCCCGCGTTGCCCGTAAAGGGTCTCAACGGCGATTGGGCCAACCCGATGACTCTTCTCGGCTCTGACCTTGCCAATCCCGTACGCACGATTCATAACGCCGCCGACAACAACTTCTCTTCTTGGAGAATCCTCGGCAATGCTTACCTTGAAGTGTTCCCCGTGAAAGGCCTCACTCTGAAGTCCAACATCGGTATCGAGCACAGCCAGTACTACAACGTTACCCGCGTACGTCCCGTCAACGCCAACGACAAGGCAAGCGTAACCGGCGAATATGGTCAGGGCGACACCTGGACTTGGACAAACACTGCCAACTACTCCAACATTTTCGCCGACAAACACCACGTAACCGCCCTCTTCGGTACGGAGGCAATCGGCTATACTTTCAAGGATCTCAACGGCAGCCGTCAGGGCTACGACATCTACTCTGAAGACTACATGCAGGTAGGAGCCGGCACAGGTCAGCAGAATTCAGGCGGCGGCAAGAGCCAATGGTCCGTATTCTCGATCTTCTTCAAGGCTGACTACAACTTCGAAGACCGCTACCTTGCTTCGTTCACCATCCGCCGCGACGAGAACTCCCGCTTCGCCAAGGGCCACCGCGCAGGCGTATTCCCCGCCTTCTCTCTGGCATGGCGTCCCACCATGGAGCCGTTCTTCCCCCGAAACGAAGTCCTTACCGACCTTAAGGTGCGCTATTCCTGGGGACAAAACGGTAACGCCAATATCCCCCCGCTCTACCCCGCTTACTCAAGCTATATCTACAACATCGGCAACGGTGCTTACGACATGAACGGCACAAACTCCCAGACCACACCGGGTATCACCCTCGATTCGACCGGCAACCCGAACCTCACCTGGGAAACCACTACTCAGAACAACATCGGTATCGACCTCCAGTTCCTTTACGGAGCCATCAACGTTACGGCCGACTACTATGTGAAGAACACCAAGAACATGCTCACCAACCCGCCGGCACTCGACGTTGCAGGTGAACACGCAACTATCTGGCGCAACACCGGCGCTATGCGCAACCACGGTTGGGAAGTAAGTGTGGCTTATCGTTCACCGCAATACGGCGACTTCTCATGGAACGGCTCGTTCAACATTTCACAGTATAAGAACAAGGTGGTGTCGCTCAACAACCGCGAGAAATTCATCGGCGGCGACATCCGTCTCATCCCGGGTCAGCCCATGGGCGTTTACTACGGATATGTGTGCGACGGCATCTTCCAAAATGCAACCGAAGTAGCCAACCACGCCACTCAGGAAGGAGCGGCTCCGGGTCGACTCATGTACCGCGACCTTAACGGCGACGGCGTGATCAACGACGAAGACCGCTGCATCATCGGTAACCCCAACCCGGCCGTATCGCTCGGTTTGAACCTCAACTTCAAATACAAAAACTTCAGCCTCGACGCATTCTTCGCCGGCGACTTCAACTACGACATCATCAACCACACGAAGATGCTGCTTTACTCGATGGCTACAGGTCCGTCTGCCTCCTGCAACCGCGCATCCGACATCCTCAAGAGATCGTGGACTCCGGAGAACACAGGCGCCGACATCCCGGCTCTCTCGCTTACAGACAACAACAACGAGACCCGCTTCTCAACCTACTACGTTGAAAACGGCTCTTATATGAAGCTGAAATATCTGCGCCTCTCCTACGCTCTGCCGCAGAGCATCTGCAGCAAGTTCGCTTCCACAGGCCTCGACGTTTACTTCCAGGTGGAAAATGTGTTTACTATCACCAAGTATTCCGGCCTTGATCCCGAACTGCTTCCCGTTGATTTCGGCGGTAAAATAGACCAAGGTGCATATCCGCGTCCACGCACGTTCACAATCGGTCTTAACCTCGCGTTTTAATTAGTAATCATTAATTGATCGCCTTAAAAAGAAAACACAATGAAAACTTTAAAGAATATCATAAAGAGCGCACTCTGCATCTCGGCCGTGGCAGCAATGGGAATGGGAGCCACCTCCTGCTCCGACATGCTCGACACCACGCCCCAGGGTGTGATCTCTGAAAACGAGGTTGGTCCAGAACAGGCCGAGCAGCTTCTGACTGCGGCTTATGCCACCCTCATCTGCCACTATTTCGGCAACAACGAGTCGTTCGCCGGCCCTATCAACAACTGGGTATTCGACGTTCGTTCTGACGACGCCCTCAAAGGCGGGGAAACCCTCGGTATGGAAGGATACATCAACCAGCTGGAGATGGGTATCGTGATGTCTGACAACCCGGTGGGCGCTTTCAAATGGCGCAACAATTATTTCTCAATCTCGCGCTGCAACACGGCCATCCGCGCTATCAAGGCATCTCCTACAATCCAGGGCGACCTCAAGGAATCGATGGTGGCTGAAATGAAGACCTTGCGCGCATACTACTACTTCGATATGTATCGCATCTTTGAGAAATTCCCCTACTTCGACGAGACAGTGGAAGATCCGAGCAGCGTAAGCGCAAATGAGTATACCAAAGATCAGATCGTGGAATTCATCAAGCAAGATCTTCGCGACGCTTACGATGTGCTTCCCGAAACCCAGGAACAGGTGGCCCGCTTCAACAAATATGTTGCAGCCGCTATCCTGGCAAAGGTCGACCTCTTCACCTCTTCGTGGGAAGAAGCTGCAAAATACAGCCAATACGTGATAGCATCCGGCAAGTACGGTCTCTTCCCCAACTTCCTCGACATCTCCAAACCGGAGTTCAACAACCAGCAGGAATCAGTGTTTGCTGTACAATTTTCCTCTGCCAACTCGCCTGATCAGTTCAACTTCTCCAACACTCTGAACTGCACCGTGAGCGAAGGAAACCTTTACGGCAACGGCGACGACTTCTATCTCGGAAGCCAGAACCTCGTTGACGCTTTCCGCACCGATGTCTCCGGTCTCCCCTATCTTGACGGAGGCGACAGCGACGACCATATCCTTTCCGCCGAATATGCCGGCAACATCGATCCGCGTCTCGACTTCACTCTGGGCCGCATCGGGATGCCCTGGCGCTCATATCCTTACAACGAAAACTGGTGTCGTGCCCTCAACCTCTACGGCCAGTATTCCGGAAAGAAACCTTATCCCTCTCCCGACAATCCGGAAGTGACAGTAGGTATCGTGCCCTGGGGTGCTTCTTCTCTCAACTACATGATTATCCGTTATGCCGACGTGCTGCTCATGCGTGCAGAAGCCCTTATCGAGATGGGCGAAAACCTTGAGGAAGCCCGTCAGCTGATCAACCAGGTGAGAAGCCGCGCAGCCAAATCGATTGATCCCGCTTACGAACCCGTGGATATCGACCCGACGATAGCTCACTACGCCATCACTGAATATCCCGCCACCGGCTGGAGCCAGGATTACGCCCGCAAGGCTCTCCGCATGGAGCGTCGCCTTGAACTCGCCATGGAGGGTCACCGCTGGTTCGACCTCGTGCGTTGGGGTGAGGCTGTGAATGTGATGACAAACTACTATCAGAGTGAAGTTCAGTTCCACGATTACTATAAGGGTGCAAGCCTCAAGAGCTCCGACCTCTATCTGCCCGTGCCTCTCGAGCAGGCCCAGAATGCAGGCGACCTCTACAACTAATGCATTAATCTCACTGCATAATTCATAAAAAATACGACGATATGAAAAAGATAAAATATTTATGGTATGCAACGGTGATGGCCCTCATAGGCATCATGATGCCGGCCTGTAATACAGTCGACATTGAGGGTGAGCCTGAACTCCCCAACCTGCCGAGAGTTTCCAATCTGGCAGCTGCGGCCGATGGCTTTGACCTCGTGCTCTCATGGACATTGCCCACGACAAACCTCACGATTTCAGGCCTTACCGTTTCCCTCATCAACGACGAGACAGGACAGGCCCTCCGCACCTGGGACCTCGAGCCTACTACCACCAGCTTTGCCGTAGTGGGCGCCCCCATGGGCGTGGAAAGAGGCTACACCGTAAAGGTGAAATATGCCGACGGTTATTCATCCACCGGCGAGACCATCTTCGCCACCCTCCCCGAAATGGAGCTCTCACCCGTAACCAATCTCACTGCAAGTGTTGAGCGCCGCGCTGTGACTCTCTCCTGGACGCTCCCGCAAATGGACGGTGTGACCGGTATCCATATCTTCCGTTCCGACGACCCCGACGGCGGCGTTACTCTCAACGAGCCTGTGGAATCGTTCGTGATGAAGAGCCAGCCGATGGACGAAGAGCTTACTTACAACGTAGAGGCAGTCTACGCAGAAAACTACTTCGCACCGGCGGCAAGAGTGGAAGCCACTGTGCCTTACGTGGCCACTCAGGCAGGCTTCCTGCTCTTCGAAGGCTCGTTCGGTGCCCTCACCGACGACGATGAAATAGCCGCCGCCACATGGTTTGCCCAGCAGCCCGACGCCACTTTCGTGACACTCGACGATCTCGCTACTCTTGATCCCGACGAAGTATCCGTGCTCTGGATTATGGTAGACCGCATGGGCCTCGAGGCCGGCTGGCAGAATCTGCCCGCTCCCCTCGTAAGCGAGAGCACCATCGCCGCCCTCAAGGCATACACTGCCGCCGGCGGTGCCCTCTACCTCTCCAACATGGCCACTCAGCTCACCGCCCCGATCGGTATCGTGCCGATGGAAATGGCCCCCAACTCCTTCGCATCAGGCGCAGGAGGCCCGGGCGAGGACGTATGGACAATCAACCCGCACCTCGGCTGGGACTTCCAGGGCTCCGACATCTACTACGACCGCGCCGAGCATGCCCTTTATCAAGGGATAGTGATGGAAGACCCGAACGGATATGGCTACGGCAGCATTCCTTTGATTGGCCCCGGACAGCGTGAAGACCACAACTGCTTATGGGATCTCAACGTGGATCCTCCCTTCGGAAAAGGCAACCAGCCCGACGTAATCAGAAACTTCGAGGTTACAACCAACTGTATGGTGATGGCTACCTGGGGACACGTACGCGACCACTGTGTTGCCGGCCTCGTGATCTTCATGGAGAATATGGAACATGGTCGCTGCATCGCCAACGGTTTCGCAGCCTACGAGTGGAACCAGAACTCCGGCCCCAACCCCTACCAGGGCAATGTGGAGAAACTCACCTCAAACATCATCAATTATCTGAAATAACAGGTAAAGAATCTTGATACAACAGGGTTTCAGCAGGCCCATGGCATAAAAATTGCACAGACCGGCTTGAAACCCTGTTTCTTTTAAAAATACTTTTGGAATGAAAAAAATCTCCATCCTCGTCTCTCTGGCAGTGGCAATCTCGTTGCCAACCCAGGCTGAACGCATCCTCCACATCGACATGGAGGCGGATGCTTCAGACCAACTCACAGAGAAATTATCAAACGACAAAATAAGGATTTACGGTGCCCACGACACGGAAAACCTCCCGGGAGCCGTGGGAAATGCCTGGCGTCTCGACGGCTATTCGTCTTACGCCACGGGCACTCTGTCCGGTGCAGGTTCCTCACATTCAGAAATGACCGTGAGCCTTTGGGTTGCGCCCGAAACGTATCCCATCGTTAAGCACGATGTGGCCACAACAGATAAGATAATACTCGCCGGCACGCTCGACGAAACAAATAAAAAGGGCTGGGCATTCCTGCTCGACCAAAACGGCAAATTCTCCTTCAAGTGCTACACAGGCGGTTGGGCCACAGAGATTGAGGCTCCCGACCCCCTTCCGCGCTATCAGTGGAGCCGCCTCGTTGCAACTGTGGATGCCTCTCACGCCGAGCTTTATCTCAACGGGGAGAAAGTGAAAACGGGCAACTCCATGGGAGCCGTTGACGACTCTTCGCGCACCATTTTTATCGGCAAGGGAAGCGCCGCCTCCTTGATGGACGGCGTGTTCAATCTCAACACTTTCAACGGCCTGATTGATGATCTCGAGGTCTTCGACACCATAGAAGACGCTTACGGAATGGGAGCTCTCGCCGACAACCCCGCAGACCTCTCGATTCCCGAGAGCCGCTTTATGGCCGACCTCCTCCGTCCGCGCCTCCACGGCATGCCGGCATCTGCCTGGACCAACGAGAGCCACGGTATGACTTACGCAAACGGGAAATTCCACATCTTCTTCCAGAAGAATGCCAACGGCCCGTTCATGAGCAGACTCCATTGGGGCCACATCTCTTCGCCCGATTTCATCACCTGGACTGAGGAGAATATAGCTCTCTTCCCCGATATGAACTACGACATCAAGGGCTGCTGGAGCGGCTGCGTCTTTACCGATGACGTCATCACCGGCGGCAAGCCCAACATAATATACACCGGTGTGGACTACGCCAAAGCTTATATAGCCCATGCCGTGCCTGAAGACGATGACCTCATTGAATGGAAGAAAGACGATTTCCCGATCATCAACGGCAGGCCCGGCGGTCTTTCCGACGACTTCCGCGACCCCTACTTCTTCCGCAACGGCGACAACGCTTACATCATTGTGGGGACTTCAAAAGACGGGATTGGAGCCGTTACCCTTCATAAATATCTGCCCGCAGGAATCTGGACCAACAACCAAGGCGACATCTTCTTTGCTGGGACCGACAAGGCTTCCGCGGGCACGTTCTGGGAGATGCCAAACATCACCCCGATGGGAAACGGGAAGTGGCTCTTCACAACCACGCCACAAAACACAAACCAGGGTGTGCGCACTCTCTACTGGACCGGTGAGATTGCCACCGACGGCACCTTCCGTCCCGACGCCGCCTCGGCTTCACCCCGCGGTGTGGAACTCATGAGCAAGTTCGGTTACGGGCTGCTCTCCCCCACCATTTATCAGCATGAAGGGAAGACAATAGCCCTCGGTATTGTTCCGGACAAACTCGCCGGCAACATCAACTACAATCTCGGTTGGGCCCACTGTTATTCCCTCCCGAGAGAGTGGCGTCTTGACGATAAGGGGAATCTTCTTCAGAAACCCTACTCCGGACTTCGTGGCGCACGCTCCGATGAGTTTTCATATGAGCATAACGACTTCACTCTCGACGGCTCGGAAGAGCTCGACCAGGTTTCCGGTCGCCAGGTGGAAATTCTGGGACGCTTCCAGGTAGGCACCGCACCCGTAGGTTTCAAGTTCTTCCAGAGCTCGGGTTCGGAAGCTACTCTGAAATACGTGCCCTCGGCCAACATGCTGACCGTAGACCTCACCAAACTGAACCGCACGCCCAACGACAACGGCACTTACAACGGCACATATACATGTGTGCTTCCCGAGAAACTGGAGGCAGGCAGCGAGATAAAGCTCAACCTCTTTATCGACGGCTCAGTGATCGATATCTTTGTAAACGACAAATGGGCCACCTCGATGCGCGCCTTCCCCACCGATAGGGATGCCAACGGCGTGAGTGCATTCAGCGACGGCCCGTCGAAAGTCAATGAGCTGAGCGCCTGGAGACTTAACTCTTATTACACAGAGGGAATGGACAACATCCCTTTTGTCGAAGGCAGTTCTTCTGGAGAGGACGAAAACTCACCCCTTTCCGTCTTTGACCTCCAGGGACGCTACATTACCACCCTCCCGGCCGGCTCCGACGCTTCCTCAATGCTCCCATCCGGCATCTACATCGTAGGCTCCAAGAAACTGATTGTTCCCTGAAATAACAATTATTCCAGTCCACCAAAAAATTCTTTAAAGATTCAAAAATAATTTTTGAAGAACTCCCCAAAAAGGTCTGTTTCCATCCCCCGGATTCAGACCTTTATTATTGCTATTTGTCCCAGTTGCCATACCCAACTTAAACCATTGGCACAATCAACCATTTAATATACTGCAATACTGGAATTTTTTCATTTTCATATATATTGAAATTTTGTCAGGCAAGAAATTTGTATTATTTTTGTGATACAAAGTATCGCGTTAATATGATCGTATTATGAATACAACTGCCATTAGAAAACAAACGTCTTTTCGTCTTAATTCAGAACTTATTGACAAGCTCCGCCAGGAAGCTAAACGACACAACCGCAGCCTCAACAATTATGTGGAGAGTATCTTGATGGCCTTTATGGCCGAAAAGCCTAATGAGGTTACCTTAGCTGCAATGAAAGAAGCTGAAAACAGCGGTAACCTTGAGACATTGGATTTGGATAATTTCAGAAGTTTTGTTGATTCTCTATGAAAACGCTGAAATTAACCACCCAGTTTAAGAAGGATTTAAAGAAATATAAGCATCAACCGGCTCAGATACGTGCTCTTGAAGAGGTGCTCAAGAAATTAAGAAAAGGTGAAACTCTCCCCAAAGAATTAGCCGCGCATAGACTTAAGGGTAATTACAAGGGTCATATGGAATGTCATGTAGGGAACGACCTTCTTCTGATTTGGTTAGATAAGGAAGAAGATCTAATAGTATTAGTGCGTTTCGGTTCTCACTCTGAATTGTTCTGACTGAGTTTCAATCATAGAATCTGCTAAAAGAAACTGCAATATGGAAAGACCTGTTCAGGAAACGACGTCGACTTATTTCAATCCTATATTGAAGAAAGGGGTTGCCCCCGTCTCTGTTGAAAATATTGATCCCGGTCTGATTGATACTTTTAATTCCGCAGTAGAAGAGGCTTTTACGGATGATGCCCCGGTGGTAAAAGAAAGGATTAAATATCTCATGCCGTATATAATTCAGAATATTGATTGGGAAGAATATGGCATGCCGCTGGAAGGATGGCAACTGAAATATTATTATCAACGGGAGCGTTTTCTCAAAGTCTCCGGATTGAGTTATGACAAGTTTCTAAATCACACCCTGCTTTTGCAGGCCATCGAGGATTTAGAGCTTGAGCCTGAACCGGTTTTTGAATTCATATTGTTTCTTAGCTATTATTATCATTTGAGATGCGATTTGCGGTATTCGTCGATAGAACTGTTGGAGAAATTGAAGACCGAGTTGAAAAAGGGGAATGCCGAGGCCCAGATGGATGTGGTGCTAGACGGTCGACATTATAAATTCAGCAATTCCTCGTTTGTCAAGGCGTTGATCTCCTCGGTCGAAATTGAAGCTTTAACCGGCGGCAGTTTCAAAAACGATTTCAACGAGGGGCCTCACCGCGATAAAGTAAGGGCGTTGGATTATTTTTTAATTAAGACTTTGTTAGATTTTCTGCCAATCCATAAGGAAGGAAGAAGAGGGCGGTTTTCACAAGCAGAAAGGAACTTTTCGTTGTGTGTTTTAAATTTTTGCGGACGGCTGCAAGGCGACGAACCGGAGATTATATGTTCACAATTTAACAACGCCACTTTCGACAAACTGATGAGAGATTTCAAAGACACGGAGATCCCATTCGCTATGGAACTGTTTCTATAACAGCCATATACAGCAGCGTAAAATTTTCTCCGACTATTTACGCTGTTTTGAGGTTTTCAATCATAGTAATTTTGCAATGCGAAAGGGGAAAAAGAATCCTTTTGCAGAATTCAATAATTAACATTTTAAAACTTTTTTACTATGACTGATTTCATCAACAATTTCAAGGCCATCCATCATTTCATCAAGGGTATTTTCTCAAATTCGAAGGGGGAATACACGCTAACATTCGTCCAGGATCCGGATGAAAGATGGTATATCGACATGCCTTGGTCGGGGAATCGCGCCAATCTGGAAATGGTGGCGGGAGCCGACGATTTGCTGACTTACCTGGATACCGAAGAGAATCACAGAGTTACCATTCATGTGGTTCCCTCTGAGAAGCGATTGTCTGTAGAGAATCACACCGAACTTCGACAGCTCGACAAGTCTCTCACTGGAGGCTCCCATTACGATGCAACGGATTTTGCTGACTTCAGAATGAAGAAGATATGGATATGCCCCGTTACGCTGTGTGTTTTAGGTTGGTATCCCAAATACCTATACGTCCAAAAAGTCCAAAACCCAGATTAAAAAGCATGGGTTGGGGGGTGGTGGCTATAGACATAGATAGAATATTTTTTGATGTCGTGAAAAAATGATATATTTGCCTCTACATCAAAGCAACAATTCTTGTTATTCTTTCAAATAGGCTATGTTTAAATTTATGAGACTTTTTAAATTACTATCAATCACCATTTTATTTATACTCCCGGCCATTTGTCTCGGGAATACACCCGAAGGGACAGAAGAAGTGATTGAACAAATCGACCCATATGATTTAGACGCATATGACCTTACCTTGGACGAAGTTATTATGGGAGATAAGGCCAGCTTGAACTGTCAATTCTGGCCCGAACCTGTTTTAGAAGGCGATACTGATAATGACGGGTTAAATGAAAGTGTTTGTTTTTGGTTGGATTCGCGCGATAATTTAGGGATGTGTTTAATCGCTGAATTTGAAAAAGGTGATTCACAGTGTAGTGATGGAGATGAAATAATTTTATTGCCAATAGACAATCTATACACAGAAGACCTACCGATAAAAATAAAGGTTGTCACTCATGATTTTGATAGCGATGGAATTATGGAATACGTGATTTTTGTTATCGACGATTTTTATTACACACATTTCTTTGTTATAAGGACAAACGGTCATGGTATCAATCCTTGTAAAAGCAGGTTAAAAAACTTCTTTGAACTCGTTGGTTCGGGAGCAGCTTTTAAACCTTATATACATGATGATATGATAACCGGACGAAAAGCGTTCACAGGATACTATTACGATGATTGGATATATAGAAATGGGAGACTCAGACAGCTTTCGGATAAATAAGTTAATAAAACCTATACAGCCAAGAAAACGGTAAAAGAGTTTTGACAATTGTCAAGTACCTATGGTATTTTTTAGGAAATCATAATTCTTGTGTTGAGGCAGCTCAGATAGCCAAAATCGTCTATGACTACATCTTAATGCGTCACATTGGGGTTGAGTTCAAAGATATAGGTCAAAATTTTTTGTGTAGAATGATTTTTTTGTAAATTCAATAATCCATCCAAATGGAAAACATGCAATTCTTCCTTCAAAATCAAAAGATAAAGGCCAACGCAAATTATGCCGATATCCCTTCAAAAGATAAAGGCAGTTATGAAACCTGTACTCATCAGTGCCATTAGTGTTACGCTAATGAATCGAACCATCTAACTAACAAGCGAAAGCATAATCCCAACTCAGAATATATTTGAAATTGGAAGGAAGGTATGAGGAGATTCAAGCAACAGCTTCCGCAGGAGGAAGCGATTCAAATACTGGAAACGGCAACCAATGGGGTACTGTCGTTGATTGACCCTGACGGGGATCCTTACGGGATACCGATGAGTTTTGTTTTTGACGGCGAGAGAAGCATCTATTTTCATTGCGCCCTCTCCGGCAGGAAGTTAGACTGCATTCGGGCAAATCCACGCTGCTGCTTTACCGTGGTCGACCGCGACGAAATCCGCCCTCAGGAGTTTACAACCTATTTCAAAAGTGTAATTGCTGAAGGCGAGATATCAGGCGTAAGGGAGGAAGATGCAATGATTGCCGCCCTACGGTTGTTGTCGTCAAAATATTCTCCGGGAATAGCTTGTGAATCTGAGATTTCCAAAGGTCTTCCGCGGGTTATGGTGTTGAAAATGTCAATCAACTCTATTACCGGCAAGGAAGCCATCGAGTTAACTAAGCAACGACAGGGAGAGTAAATTTCACGTAATGAGAGTGCTTCTTCTCTAACGGGTATTAATACCGGGGTGAAAATTGTCTTCCCATTTAATTCTGTAAGCAAGGGAAGCGTGGCCATTTTCATGTCTGGGCTAATTTTGCTAATTTTGTAAAAACTCCGGATTGCGTCAATGTATTTCAACTCCCTTCAATCTCTGCGCGGACTCTTTGCCTTGATGATTTTCTTTCATCATTTCAATTTCAGGCAAAATGAAGGTGGTATGTTTGAAGCGGGTGGCGATTGCGGTGTCACTTTCTTCTTCATCCTCAGCGGATTTGTTCTGTTTCAGAACTATTTGAAAAATGAATCCCAGTCTCCCACAATTAAAAACAACCTGATTTTTATCGGGAAAAGACTCTCCAAGATATATCCGCTTCACATCGTCTGCCTCGCGTTAGCATGCCTCCTCAAGTTGGCTGTAACGATTCCCGACATAACCAATATCTTCTTGGTTCAAGCTTGGATTCCCTTCCGAACCTATTATTTTTCGGGTAATGCCATTGGATGGTGCCTTTCCGATTTCCTTTTCTTCTATGCCGTCTTCCCTTTTTTGGCTTACGGATTGAGAAGGAGTCCACTCAAATTTGTTGGCATCTTCACGGTTATAGTGCTGCTTTACATATTGATAGGAATCCCCCTGATACCCTCTTCTCTTGCAGACGGCATCATCTATATCAATCCCCTCGTGAGGAGTATGGATTTTGTATACGGAATGGCTTTATGTTTGATATACAAATATTTGCAGTCATACAAAATTAAGATAAATCTGGTTGACACGGTTTGCGTCTTTATATTTACAATCTTGATCTGGTACTCCTGCCCCTCGCGCTACAACCTGAGCCTTCTTTGGTGGCCTGCAGTTGGTTTCTTGATTTTATACGCCACCACTACTGCCAATAAGATTCTGGCAATCAAACCGTTGGTCCTGTTCGGAGATGTCAGTTTCAGTTTCTATTTAATTCACGTATTGTCAAGAGATTACATCGATAAATTCCTTTATAAAATCGGTTTGGCCGAGATGAACCCAGGGCTGCGGTTGTTCCTGATTTTAGCATTTACAATTTTAGCGTCCTTTCTGGTTCACAGGTATTTCGTGCTTCCGATAGAGAACCTGATCAGACGTCATCTCAACAAACGGGGCCCCTCCCCTCGCGTCGCTCTAAACTGAACCCCTGCAGCTCCCAACACACTTTAGAATCAATTTCCAACGGGATTTTTAAGGTAGAGGTCGGTTACCTCTGAACAAGATTCTTTTGCGGAGTTTCATCTGCATTCTTAAAATAAATTTTGCCCTCAATGGGGGTTGCTCATCTGAGAGGAATTGATTATTTTTGCAGTGGTTTTAAGGTATATATACAAGAGCTGAGGTGTGCCCAAGCTCCGGTAGAGATTTTAAGGTGAAAAAAGAGGTTCTTATTCAAGGTATAGAGGGATGTTTCCACGATGCTGCCGCCCGTGAGTTTTTCGCAGGCGAAGATATCGTCACGGTCCCTTGCGAAACCTTCGGCGACATGGTGTCTTCGCTCGAAAGCGATGCCTCGAAGCTGGGCATCATGGCCATAGAAAACACCATCGCCGGCAGCCTTCTTCAGAACCATCAGCTCATCCATCGCAGCGGCCTCAAGATTCTTGGCGAACATAAGATGCGCATCTCGCATGTGCTGGCGGCTCTCCCGGGAAGTTCGCTTGCATCCCTCTCGGAGGTGGAATCCCACCCGATGGCGCTGATGCAGTGTGAGGAATTCATCCTGAGCCAACCTCATCTCAAGACCACCGAAAGTTTCGACACCGCCGGCAGCGCTCGCCGCATAGCGTCCGAATGCCTTGAAGGCCACGCCGCTGTGTGTGGCGAGTATGCAGCCAACCTCTACGGCCTCGAAATCCTGCAGAAAGGGATAGAGACCAACAAGCGTAACTTCACGCGCTTCCTCATCATCGCCAATCAAGGCCATCCGGCGCTGCTCCCCACCCTGGACCAGGCCGACAAAGCCTCTATCGTTTTCACTCTGCCCCACACCAAGGGCGCGCTCTCCAAGGTTCTCACTATTCTGGCCTTCTACGACCTCAACCTTACGCGCATCCAGTCGCTGCCGGTGATCGGGAAAGAGTGGGAATACCGCTTCTACGTTGACCTGGCTTTCGACGACCTGGAGCGTTATCGTCAGGCCCTCGAAGCCGCCAAGCCCCTGATGCAAGACTTCCGTATCCTCGGGGAATATCCAAGTTGCAAAAAAACTATCTGAACATATATGACACAAAAAATTCGTCCGGCCGACCGTTTGTCGCAAATCAAAGCTTACTTCTTTGCCACCAAACTCAAGGAGATAGCCAAGCTGAATGCTGAAGGTTATGACATCATATCTCTCGGGATGGGAGGACCCGACCTTCCCCCGCCACATGCAGCCGTAGAGGCAGCTGTAGCGACCCTGGAAAAGGATAACACCCACAGCTACCAGCCTGCCATGGGCCTCCCCGAATTGCGTCGTGCCTTCGCCGATTTCTATGCGCGGTGGTATGGCATCGACGGGCTCGACCCCGATTCAGAAGTTCTCCCTCTGGCCGGTTCGAAAGAAGGTATCACCTTCGTTTCCATGGCCCTGCTCAACAAAGGCGACGGAGTGCTGGTGCCTAACCCTGGCTACCCGGCCTATGCTGCCGCTTCCAAGCTCGTGGAAGCAGAGATTTTCAATTACGAGCTTAAAGCAGACGACGGGTGGAAACCCGACTTTGAAGCCCTCGAGAAGCTCCCCCTTGAGAAAATCAAGCTCATGTGGGTTAATTATCCGAATATGCCCACGGGCACTCCCGCCGATCTCGAAGTGTTTGAACGGCTAGTGGAGTTCGGTCGCCACAACGATATTCTGATCGTCAACGACAATCCTTACAGCTTCATTCTCAGCGAAAAACGCACAAGCATCTTCCAGGTGGAAGGAGCCCGCGACCACTGCCTTGAGATGAACTCGCTCAGCAAGTGCCTCAACATGGCCGGCTGGCGTGTGGGCATGCTGATCGGTAATGCCGAGATTCTCAGCTGGGTGCATCGCGTGAAGTCGAATGTTGATTCAGGCCAACCCCGATTCATCATGGAGGGAGCCATTGCAGCCCTGCAGGCGCCTCAAAGCTGGTATGACGAGCTCAACAAGGTCTATGCCGAGCGTCAGAAAGTGGGTGTGGAGATGATGAAGGCTCTCTCGTGCGAGCCTCGCCTCCCCCAGCAGGGGCTCTTCGTATGGGCTCGTATTGCCGACCATCTCCCCGATGCAATGGAATATTCCCAAATAATTCAAGACAAGGCCCGCGTCTTCATCACCCCCGGTGCCATCTTCGGGACCGCCGGCAAGCGCTACCTCCGCATCTCGCTCTGCACTCCCGTAGAGAAGCTCCGCGAGGCCCTGAGAAGAATTCAGGAAGCTTTTTGAGCGAATAATAATCCCATAACTCCTTTCGTCCCATAAGGAGGATGCATAGGAGAATAAAACTGCCAAAACAACCAATAAATGGAAATCACCGGATTGAAACCAGTCTTCGGAATTGAAGACATCAAATCTCAAACCATATATATCGCCGGCCCATGCAGCGCAGAGTCGGAAGAACAGACCCTCGAGACAGCGCGGCAGCTGGCCGATGCCGGCATCAAAATCTTCCGCGCAGGCGTATGGAAACCCCGCACCAAGCCCGGCGGTTTCGAAGGCCGCGGACGCATGGCTCTCGACTGGCTCCGCAAAGTGCGCGAGCAGACCGGCATGATGGTGGCCACCGAAATCGCCAACCGCAAACACCTCGAAGACGCTCTGGAAGCCGACATCGATGCTATCTGGATCGGCGCCCGCACATCGGCCAATCCCTTTGCCGTTCAGGAGATTGCAGACACTCTGGCCACGCTGCCGCAAGAGAAGAAAGATAGCCTTACAGTCTTGATTAAAAATCCGGTCAATCCCGACCTTGAACTCTGGATCGGCGCCATCGAGCGGATCTATGCCTCCGGAGTGCGCAGAATCGGCGCCATTCACCGCGGCTTCAGCAGCTACGGCAAGCATATTTATCGCAACGAGCCGCGTTGGGCCATCGCCATTGAGCTCAACAGGCGCATCCCTGAGATGCCGATTATATTCGACCCCAGCCATGTGGGAGGCCGTCGCGACCTCGTGGCTCCTCTTGCCCATCAGGCCATCGACATGAACTACGAGGGGCTGATCATCGAATCTCACTGCAACCCCGACTGCGCGCTCAGCGACTCGGCCCAACAGATCACGCCGGCTGAACTCGCTTCGCTGCTCGCCACCCTCAACAAGCGTTCCCACTCGCTCCCTACGAAGAGCCTTGACGAGCTGCGCCGCAAAATTGACCGCATCGACGACGAGCTCCTCGAGCTCCTCTCGCGCCGCATGGAGGTATCGCGCGAGATCGGCCGCTACAAGAAGGAGCACCGTCTCCCAGTGGTGCAGACCACACGCTATAAGGACCTGATGGAACGCAGGGTAGCCGAAAGCGAACGCCTCGATATGTCAGCCGACTTCGTAAGGGCCCTCCTTGCAGTGATCCACGAAGAGTCTGTGCGCCAGCAGGTAAAGCTCTGATACTCCACATATAACTAACATAAAAGAGAATTGGGCCGCCCGTCGGGTAGCCCAATTCTCTTTTATAGAGCCGAGGTTTCTCTTTTACAAAGTTTTCTTTACTTCCACCTCTTCGTAGGCTTCGATGAGGTCGCCTTCGCGAATGTCGTTGTATCCCTGAACGCTCAGACCGCAGTCGTAACCGCTCACCACTTCCTTCACGTCGTCTTTGAAGCGCTTGAGAGAGCCGAGCTCGCCGGTGTAGATCACGATGCCGTCGCGAATCACGCGCACTTTGCTCTTGCTCTTGATTTTTCCGTCGCGCACGATCGCACCGGCAATGGTGCCAACCTTCGAGATATGGTAAGTCTGGAGCACTTCGGCCGTACCGGTGACCTCCTCCTTGATTTCGGGCGAGAGCAAGCCTTCCATAGCGTCTTTCACCTCTTCAATCGCCTTGTAGATCACACTGTAAAGCCTTATCTCAACGCCTTCCTTCTCAGCCTCTTTGCGGGCGGCTGCCGACGGGCGCACCTGGAAGCCGATGATGATGGCATCCGAGGCGGCTGCAAGCGTAACGTCGCTCTCCGAGATGGCACCCACGCCTTTATGCAGCACGTGCACCTGGATCTCCGGAGTGGAAAGTTTGATCAGAGCATCCGAAAGGGCTTCGATCGAACCGTCTACGTCGCCCTTCACCACCAGATTGAGCTCGTGGAACTCGTTGAGAGCCCTCTGACGGCCAAGCTCCTCCAATCCCGGACGCTTCTTTGTGCGCAATCCGAGCTCACGCTGCAGCTGCTCGCGTTTCGAGGCGATCTCGCGGGCTTCCTGTTCGGTAGCCATCACGTTGAAAGTGTCGCCTGCCGTGGGAGCGCCGTTCAATCCGAGCACCAGCACCGGAGTGGCAGGACCGGCTTCCTTCACACGCTGGTTGCGCTCGTTGAACATCGCCTTTATCTTACCGTAGTTGGTACCTGCCAGCACTACGTCGCCCACCTTGAGCGTACCGTTCTGCACGAGCACGGTGGCCACATAACCGCGACCCTTGTCGAGACTCGATTCGATCACCGAACCTACAGCCATCCTGTTGGGGTTCGCCTTCAGCTCGAGCATCTCTGCCTCAAGGAGCACTTTTTCCATCAGCTCGTCCACACCGATACCCTTCTTGGCCGAAATATCCTGGCTCTGGTACTTGCCGCCCCATTCTTCCACCAGATAGTTCATGTTGGCGAGCTCTTCCTTGATCTTGTCGGGATTCGCCGTGGGTTTGTCCACCTTGTTGATGGCGAATACCATCGGCACACCGGCTGCCGAAGCGTGGTTGATAGCCTCGATTGTCTGGGGCATCACGCTGTCGTCGGCTGCCACTATGATGATAGCAAGGTCTGTTACCTTCGCACCGCGGGCACGCATGGCCGTGAAGGCCTCGTGGCCCGGAGTGTCGAGGAAGGTGATGTGTCGGCCATCGTTGAGCTTCACATTGTAGGCGCCGATATGCTGAGTGATCCCGCCTGCCTCGCCGGCAATAACGTTCGCGTTGCGGATGTAGTCGAGCAACGAGGTCTTACCGTGGTCTACGTGGCCCATCACGGTCACGATCGGCGGACGGCTCTCGAGGTCTTCCTCCTTATCTTCTTCGGTGGCGATAGCTTCCGACACTTCGGCCGATACATATTCCGTGGTGAATCCGAACTCTTCGGCCACCAGATTGATTGTTTCGGCGTCGAGACGCTGGTTTATCGAAACCATGATGCCCAGCTTCATGCAGGCACCGATGATGTTGTTCACCGGGATATCCATCATGTTGGCAAGGTCGCTTGCCGTTACGAATTCCGTGAGTTTCAAGATCGTGCTCTCCGCTGCCTCGCGCTCGGCGTTGGCAATCTCGCGGTTGTGCATCTCTTCCCTCTTCTCCCTGCGATACTTGGCGGCTTTCTTCGAGGCCTTGTTGCTCAGGCGCGCGAGGGTCTCCTTAACCTGCCTTTGCACGTCTTCATCGCGAATCTCCTGGCGTTGCTGGCCTTTGGCTTTCTTGTCGCCTTTACCCTTACCCTGAGCTTTGTTGCGGTCTTGGCCTCCGCCGCCGCGGGCATCCTTCTGGCCACGCTGGTCAACGCCCTGCTGGGCCACTTTCTCAACGTCTACCTTCTGGTTGATTTTCACCCTCTTGCGACGTCCGCCTTCCCCATCTTCTTTCTTGCGGTCGCGGCGTTTCTTCTTGCCAGAGCTTGTGGCGAAGGAAGAAAGATCGATCTTCCCCACCACCTTGAGCTCGGGTGCATCGGGATGAGACACCACGCGGAACACTTCCGTGCCGCCGGCTTCACCGAGAGTCTGGGGAGCGGCGGGAGTTTCCTTGGCTGCGGGAGCTTTCTCTACCTCCTTGGCTTTGCTCTGCTCTTCTTCCTGCCTGCGGCGCGCGGCCTCGGCGTCGGCTTTACGCTTATCCTCCTCGGCCTTGGCGCGGGCAGCCTCTTCGGCCTTACGCTTCTCTTCTTCGGCCTTGCGGGCAGCAGCCTCGCGTTCACGCTGCTCTGCCTCTGCCTTGCGGACAGCTTCGGCTTTCGCTTTCTCCTCGGCCTCCTTGCGGGCCACTTCGGCAGCATCGGGAGCTGCCGGCTTGCGCGGCTCGAGTTCTACCTTCCCGGCTATCTTCGGCCCGGCAAGCGTCGGAGCCTCTATCTTCACCTCGTCCGGCTTCTGACGCTCCTGACGGGCGTTCTTCCGTTCCTGACGCGCGGTGGTGAAGTTGTCGCTCGCCTCTTTGACGTTCTTGTCGCGACTGAACTCCTTGGTCAGCAACTCTACGGCTGCGTCGTCTATTCTCGCGTTGGGATTGGGGTCAACCTCTATGTTTCTCTTCTTGAGAAAATCTACCGCGGTCTGAACCCCTACGTTCAATTCTTTTGCTAATTTCCCGATTTTTATCATTACTGGTCTGTTTTCTGTTACCCTTTCCTACTCTTTTCTCCCTTTATTTTTCATTCTGCGTTTTCAGAAGTGCTCTCCTCAGCCGGGGATGAAGCTTCTTCGTCTTCATCCTCGTCTTCAAACTCTGCCTTCAACACGCTCAGCACATGCTCGATCGTGTCTTCTTCAAGGTCGGCTTGCTCGAGCTTCGAAGTGCTGGCGTTGAGCACTGCCTTCGCCGTGCTGAGGCCGATTGCCTTGAGCTGGTCGATTACCCAACCGTCGATTTCATCTGCAAACTCGTCGAGATAGATATCCTCCTCGTCGTCTTCAATGTCGCGGTATACGTCGATGGTGTAGCCTGTAAGGGCGGATGCGAGCTTGATGTTGAGGCCCTGCTTGCCGATGGCGAGGCTTACCTCTTCCGGATGCAGGAACACTTCGGCTTTCTTAGTATCCTCGTTGAGTCTGATGGAGTTTACTTTGGCCGGAGAAAGCGCACGCTGGATGAAGAGCTTCGGATTTGAGGTGTAGCTGATCACGTCGATGTTTTCGCCTCTGAGCTCCCTTACGATGCCATGGATTCGGCTTCCCTTGATGCCCACGCAGGCGCCCACGGGGTCGATGCGGTCGTCGTAGCTCTCCACGGCAATCTTCGCCCTTTCGCCCGGCACGCGGGCCACGGCCTTGATGGTGATGAGCCCGTCTCTAACCTCAGGCACCTCCTGCTCGAACAGCTGGCGGAGGAAACGCTCGTCGGTGCGGCTCACGATCACTTTCGGATTGTTGTTGATATTCTCCACTTTCTTTACGATGGCCCTTACCATCTCGCCTTTGTGGAAGAAGTCTGAATGAATCTGCTCGTCTTTCGGCATCATCATCTCGTTCTGGTCCTCATCCAGAAGCAGAATCTCTTTCTTCCAGATCTGATGCACTTCGCCTGTAACGATTTCGCCCTCCAGTTCCTTGAACTTGGTGTAGATCGCATCTTTCTGAAGGTCGAGTATCTTGGTTGAGAGGGTCTGCCTGAGAGTAAGGATGGCGCGGCGGCCGAAATCCTGGAAGAATATCTGCTTCGACACCTCCTCGCCAACTTCACACTCGGGGTCAATCTCGCGGGCCTCCGTAAGCCCGATCTGCATATTCTTATTCTCAACTTCCCCGTCGGGTACTACCTCAAGATTCTGATAAATCTCGCAGTCGCCCTTGTCGGGGTTCATGATTACGTCGAAATTCTCGTCGCTCTGAAAGGTGTTTGCTAGCACCTTGCGAAACGATTCTTCAAGCACACTTATCATGGTGGTCTTGTCGATGTTTTTCAATTCTTTAAACTCGGCAAACCGGTCAACCATGTTTACGCTTTCAGCTTTCTTAGCCATGTATCTTAATCTAAATTGTTAATATTCTTTATCTTTTTCGGGCTTCCCCTTCGATTTCTCTACGGGAGCCCTCCTTTTTTCTCTCTCTTCGTCCGGCAGGATCAGAACTTAAGGTCGTAGACCACGCTTTTCACCTCGTCGTAGCCGAAATGTTTCTCCGTCTCCCTCATGGTGGGGCGCTTTTCGCCTTCAAGCTTCACTTTCTCCTGATATACGATGGTGAATCCCTCGTCGTCGGCATCGCGAAGCATTCCGGAGTATTTCTTCCCGTCTTTAGCCATCACGATCACGTCGTTCCCCCTATTCTTGCGAAACTGGCGCGGCAGGCGCAGAGGAGTGGTGAGCCCTACGCTCCCCACCTCCAGATTGTAATCGTCGATCTCGGGCGCGAAGTGGTCTTCTATCTTGCGGTTGAGAGCAGCCACGAAGTCGATATCCACCCTCGAATCAGAGTCGATCTCAACGGTGATATCGCGGCCTACGATAGCCACTTTCACGGGGAAGCAATCTGTCCCGGCAAGTTGCTCGGACACGAATTCCTCAAGGTTTTGCAAATTCAATTCTGCCATATTTTCAAAAAAACGAGAGGACATTTGAGTCCTCTCTCAGATTCATCAGCAAAATTAGCAAAATTTTTTCTAATAACCAAATTATGACCGGCATCCATTGCCGAATTTATTGCCGTTAGCCATTGCCGAATCCATTTCCGTTATCCTTTGTCGTTAACTTCCCTTCTGTCTGAAATTTCCTTTTTGTCTGCAATCTTATTGGCCTTGATCTCGACTCTCAAGGGTTGCGAGCATCTCCGCGGGCGTAAGCCCGCTGGCCGGATGCCTCCAAAAAGGTGCCAGCTCGGCCATCGGCTCCAAAACAAACCTCCGCTCGGCCATCCTCGGATGCGGGAGTTGCAGTTGTGGCGTGTTATACTCTATCTCGTCTATCGCGATGATATCGATGTCCACTTCTCGGTCGCGATATGTGCCGTCGGCATTGCGGTGAGGCTCTGCGTTCAACTCCCCTTCAATCTTCTGAAGCCTCCCCAAAATCTCTTCGGGAGCCAGATCCGACACCACCATCATCCCCACGTTCAAATAATCGTTAGCCGATGAATAGCCCCAAGGCGCCGACTCCACCGTGTGAGACAACTCGAAAAATCCGAACTCCTTCTCGATGGCCGCAATGGCTCTGCTGAGATGCATCCGTCTGTTCCCGAGATTGCTCCCTATATTCAAAAATACGTTCATCCTGTTCTCAAATTTCTCTTCTCGTGGCAAATTTAATACAATTCCCTGAATTTTCCCCTTTCCCTCCTTGCTGTTCGCAATCTGATTAAGCATCATCTTCCAACTCCGAATCGGTCGATCTTTCCTTAACCACAGACCATAAAAAAGAGAGCCCCGTGTGAGGCTCCCTTCATTTCTGAAAAATTTCTATTTTCTCTTAGAGAACTACCTTTGTAGCTTTACCGTTAACAACCTTAACGAAGATACCTCTTTCAGGATTGTTTACTCTTACGCCATTGAGGTTGTAGTATACAGCTTCGCCGTCTTCTTCAACTACTACGTTCTTAACGGCTGCCAAAGCAGATACGGTTACGTTCTTAACTTCCCAAGTTGAAGCGTTGGTGTCGTTGCTGCTGTATTGGAAACCGATTTGCATCTTCTTCCCTGCGTAAGCAGCGAGGTCAACTGTAGAAGTTACGAAATTCCAGTCTGCACCTGCGGGCCATACAGATACTTCTGCATTTTCCCATGAGCCGTTCTCTTCGCGGAGCACTACGTTGATGCAGTCTTCACGATTGTCTTGGCGCAGGTAGTTGAGAGCCTGTTCGAATCTGAGTGAAGGAGCTTCAGCTTCAGTAAGGTCGATTACCGGTGAGATCAGGTAAGATTCAGCTGCGTAAGCCTGCTGGTTGTAAGCGCTTGCCTTGGCGCAGTTGTAAGCGGCATCCCAAATCCATACGTAAGTGAGATCTGCGGGCAGAGTTACGTTGTCGATTGTCCAGTCGTCAAGAGTTGTAGTCAGGCCTTGGAAGATAACTTCAGTTGTAGGAGCGCTCGGAACGTCGCCGCTGCCTTCGCCAGTAGTGATCTTGAGGGCTGAGAAGCGCCATGAACCGCTTGTAGAGATGGTGAGGGCGTTGGTTGAGCCGTTCCAGACTGCGTTGTTTTCAGAAGTCATCGTGCCGTTGTTCGGAGTCAGAACCACGCCGCTGCCGATGTTGGAGCCGGTGAATTCGATCTTGGTCATGTTTACTCCTTCCGGAGCTGTGATGGTGAAGGATGAACCTACATAGATGCGAACTGTTGCCTGCTGAGTTGCAGCTGTCGACATGCTGTAGTAGTAAGCCGGTTTGGTTGTGCCGGTGGTTGTGAAGGTGAGGTTGAAGTCACCGAGTTCGAATGATTCGAGCGGTTGGTAGCGGGCGGCCTGACCGTTGCTGCTACCTTCGGCGGGAGTCTCGGCATTGTAAGTACCCTGGATGTTCTGGGCATCGTTTACGTTGAGTTCGAAAACTTCTACGTCGCCATTGTCGTCGCCATTGTCGTCGCCGTTGTCATCACCGTTGTCATCACCGTTGTCGTCACCGTTGTCATCACCGTTGTCGTCGCCACCGGGAGTGGTGCTGCCACCTTCTGTATTCCATGTGATGCTCACTTCAGCAAGATAGAGAGCGGCGTTGTTGGAACGAAGACCGATGTAAGCATATTCTGCTTCGAAATCATAGGTGAAAACTGTCTCAGGATTACCATCATAATTGAAGGTTGTCACGAGGTTTGCATCTGCTGCAAAGAGTTCAGAAATTGCAGTATAAGCTGTGTTGGAAGCGTATACGTTTACCGCGCGAGGGGTTGTGGTGTTGCTGACAAACTTCAGAGAAACAGAAGCTACAGTTCCAGCTGATTTGGTTACAATGATACCTTCATTGCTGTTGCTGGTGCGGAGCTGAATCGAGTTGTTGCTGCCTGCGCAGAAAAGCGAGTATTCTGCACCTGAATTACCGGTGTAGGTAAACGCAGTGTAAGAGCTCAGCTTCTCGTTGCCGATTACTGTGGCATTGTCGAGAACGTCTGTCACTGCCTCGGCATTAGCTGCAAAGCCAACAGTCATCACTGTTGCCAGAGAAAGTAGAAATTTTTTCATTTTAAATGTTTTAAATAATTAAAGATTTTGGTTGGTTTTTCTGTCTGCAAAATTAATCATTTTTATTATTTTGGCAAAAATAAATTAATTTTTAACATTTTGCCTTCACAGCCCTGCTGATAAAGTGCTGAATTTCTTTCAAGTCGCTGACTGTGCACCCATAAGCGTTGTCGGCTGCACATTCGGGCAGCCTGTCCCGTTCCCGCAACGAAAAAAGGGACTTCACCATTCGGCGCAGCCCCTTTTCTTACTTTTTAATTCCGCTATCAGTCGGCGTTGAGGTTTACTCTTCTGAATTCAGTTACAGCCAGACCGTTCTTTACAGTGTTGAGATACTGCTCGATGGTCATGCTGCCGTCGCGATGGTATTCCTGCTCCATAAGGCAATTCTCCTTATAGAACTTGTTGAGCCTACCCTTCACGATGTTGTCAATCATAGCCTGGGGCAGATTGGCAGCCTTCTCTTCAGAAGTCTTCTTGATGATTTCGCGAGCCTTTTCAGCCTCTTCTTCTGTGAGCCAACCTTTGGTGATGTTGGAGTTGATATGGTCTTCGCTGTCTACCAAGTTCGGGTTGATGCCGGCTTTCTTGAGAGCTGCCTCCACGGCTTTTCTCACCTGCTCTTCCTTAGTCTTCTCAACGGCAACTGCGATCTCTGAATCGATCACCTTCTGGTCTACGCGGTCGCGGCTTACGGATACCGGGTTCATGGCAGCCACCTGCATGGCCACTTCCTTGCCGGGATAGCCGTCTACACCTTCGTCGCTGAGGCCTACGATTGTAGCCAGCTTGTTGCCGAGGTGCTCGTAGCAAGCTACGGTGGGAGCCTCTACATATTCGTATGCGCCGAGCTCCATCTTTTCGCCAGTCTTGCCGATCTCGTCTGTGATGCTCTCCTCTACCGTGCGGTCGCCCAGCTTGAGGGCCTTCACTTCGTCAAGGCTCTTGGCGCCGGCCTCTACGGCTGCGTCAAGGATTCTCTTGGTGAGATTGCGGAAAGATTCGTTCTTTGCCACGAAGTCGGTCTCGCATTTGAGAGCTACCACGGCGGCGAAGCCCGGCTTGCTGCCGGCCAGAACGCAACCTTCGGCGGCCTCGCGGTCTTCACGCTTGGCGGCCACGGCCTGCCCTTTCTTGCGGATTATCTCTATGGCTGCCTCGATGTCGCCGCCGGTCTCGGCAAGCGCATTCTTGCAGTCCATCATACCGGCACCCGTCATGGTGCGCAGTTTTTTGATATCTTCAATAGATACTGCCATCTTGTTTCTTTATGCTTTTTCTGGTTTTACGTTTTTATTCTGCCTTGGCCTCTGCAGCTTCGTCAGCTTTCTGCTCCTTCTCGTTTTCGGCCTTAGCCTCGGGAGTGGGAACGTCGATCTTATCCTCTGCATAAGCAGCCTTATAGTCGGCTACGGCTTCTTCGCGTGCCTCTTCAGCCGAGATGGGCTCGCCGGGAGTGTGCTCAGTGTTGGGATCGGCAGCTTCTGCCTTCGGGGCAGCGGCTGCATCGGCTTCAGCCTTGCGGGTGCGGCGGCGCTTCGGGGCCGGAGCATCCGGAGCCACTTCCTTATCCTTGTCGTCGTCTACCTTCTCCATCTTCCTTTCGATCACACCTTCCTTGATGGCCTCGCAAACGGTGTCGAGGATGATGGCGATGCTGTTGGCGGCGTCATCGTTGGCCGGGATCACGTAGTCGATGTTTTCGGGATTCGAGTTGGTGTCGACCATTGCGAATACGGGGATACCGAGACGGTTTGCTTCAGCTACGGCGATGTGCTCCTTGATAACGTCGATCACGAAAAGAGCTGCCGGAAGCTTCGAGAGGTCGGCGATTGAGCCGAGGTTCTTCTCGAGCTTGGCCCTCTGGCGGGTGATCTGAAGTTTTTCACGCTTCGAGAGGTTGTCGAACGTACCGTCTTTCGACATCTTGTCGATCGACGACATCTTCTTCACTGCCTTGCGGATGGTGGGGAAGTTGGTGAGCATGCCGCCCGGCCAGCGTTCGATCACGTAAGGCATGCCGATCTCAGTGGCGCGGTCGCGCACTGCGTCCTTGGCCTGCTTCTTGGTGGCTACGAAGAGAATCTTTCTGCCGCTCTTGGCGATGTTCTTAAGAGCCTTTGCTGCCTGGTCGAGCTTCTCCACTGTCTTATTGAGGTCGATGATATGGATACCGTTGCGCTCCATGAAGATATAAG
>JAFLTX010000015.1 GCA_022509145.1 Muribaculaceae bacterium
ATACTGAACAATCAAATCCTAAATAAATCTGTAAACAAATTTCAGGACAGGTCATTCTATAAAACGGCCTCCTCAGGAAAATGTGGCTGGAGAGGAGTGAATTTGGGGTTGGGAAGGGGATTTTGGAGGATGGCGAACCAATTTAAGAGAATGTTTGTTTAGATAAATGAAGGAGGGCAGAAAGATTCGGCTTGCCGGATTTTGAACAGGCCTACTCTCGGATGCCAGACTGAAAGAACGGCCGCCCTCCCCGCATGAAAACCACTAATTTATAACTGTAATGAAAAAAATTTTTCTAATGCTCTTGGCCGCTTGCGCATGTATTGGCGCAAAGGCGCAAGTCAACATTCCGGGGCAGGAAATCAGCTACAACGTGAATTATCACTGGGGTGTGATCGATGTGATGATCGCCACAGGCACCGTTACGCTCGCCGCCCACGACGGAAATTTCTACGGCACTCTCGACGGGACCAGCATCCCCTGGGAGGGACGCATTATCTGTGTGTCAGACACACTTGAAGCCAACATGTATGGAGTGGGGACAAACCTTTCGGAGACGGTGCGCCGTCAATCCGGATGGTATCGTCGCCCCACGGTGAGCAGTTTCCGCAGCGCATGCTACAATCCCGACGATCCGTTCTACTTCAAGAATATCGCAGGGCAGGGCGAATATGCGGCCAGCAACGACTCCATGGAGGCCATCACGGTGACTTCCGACATGATAGGGATGTATTATTTTGCCCACGCCATCAACTTCGGGGAGCTCAGCCCGGGCGAACAGATAAGAATCCCCATCAACGGCGAATATGCCCACGAGGTGTTGATTACGTATCAGGGTGAAGGCCTTTATAGCGCCAACGGCGACAATTATCCCACCTACAACTGCACCTTTGAATACAGCTATGGCGGCGGAATGTCGGGCTACCCGGTTGAGTGCAAAATATGGACCACGGAGCGCATCCCCGTCTTCCTCAGCGCGAGCCTCCCCGTAGGCCGCGTAGAGATGCTCTACACCGGCGTGGCCTATTAACAGCCGGCGAGACTTACTGAGAATAATGCACCCCAAAAGTTGGATTCAAGACTCTTGGGGTGCATTTCTTTTTTGATGACTCTTTTGGTGGGCTTAAACCCTCACGCCGCGGTCGAGCATGCGGCGTTTCACCATCATGCGCACCGGAGTGGGAGTAATTGCCACGAAGAAAATCGAGAGGCGGTTGAGCAGCCCGTTGACATACTGCTTCCTCCCCTTGAGCATCCTCACCACAGCCTTGCGGGCGAAAACGTCGGGCTTTGCCAGCACGCCGAGGCGCACGGCCAGCCGCTGCAGCTTGGGCGGAAGGCCGAAAAGGTCGGTGGCTATCCCGCCCGGGCAGGCTACAGTAACGCTCACGCCGCTGTCTTTCAGCTCATAGTGCATGGCTCGGGAGAGCACCCGGATGTAGGCCTTCGTGGCCGAATACATCGCGATTCCCGGCATAGGCATCCAGCAAGACATGGAGCTCATGTTGAGGATGCGGCCCTCGCCGTTTTGGGCCATGCGCACAGCCAGCTCGCGGCACAACACTGTGAGCGAGCGTATATGGAGGTCGATAAAGAGGTCGATCTTGCGGTCGGAATGTTCCGTGACGGGCGAGAATGTAAAGACGCCGGCGTTGTTTACTAGAATGTAAGGCTCGGCGCCCAGCTCATCTGTCGCCTGCAAGATTTTCCCCGGAGCCGACGGGTCGGTGAGGTCGAGCGTCAGCGGCACGGCCTTCACCCCGCAAGATGCCTGGATTTCGGCGGCACGCTCCTCCAGAAGGGTGTCTTCTATGGCCGTCATCAACAGGTTGCACTTCATCGAGGCCAACACCCTGCAGAATTCGAAACCGATGCCGCCTGAGGCGCCGGTGACGATGGCCCAGCGTCCTTCCAAATTGTTTCTTCTCTTCATAATGATTCCCGGGGATGAGTAGGGGGTCTTACACCGATGCCATGTCGCGACGGCGAATGTCTTCTATCTCCTTCTTGATTTTTTCGGGAAGATCCTTCACATGCTTATGGCAGGCCATATCGCGTGAATACATGCGGGCTATGCAGTAGTTTACGTGGTCGCATTCCGAATGGCATTCCGCATCGGCGCGCATCTTCTCTACGAAAGCCGGGTCGTTGAGCAAAGCGCGGCCCATCTGCACAAACTGGAACCCTTCGTCGAGCACCTTCTCGGCCCCCAGCCGGCTCACAACGCCGCCTACATATACCAGCGGCATCTCGGGGAGCTCCTTGCGGAAGAGACGGGCGTCGTCGAGGAAATACAGCTCCTTGAATTTCTCGGAAGGCACCATCATCTTTCCAAACATCCTCACCCCATATTTGAGCCACCAGAGCTTCATATAGTGGGTCATGGTGTAGATCGGCATCTCACCCCTCATCACATACATCGGGGCCTTGCTCACGAAGCCACCGGAGAGCACGAGGGCGTGGGCGCCGCAACGCTGCAGCTCCTTGGCCACCTCGAGACTCTCTTCTATGTCCATCCCTTTGCGGAAGCCGTCGCGCATGTTCATCTTCACCAGCACGCCCATGTCGGAGCCCGCGGCTTTCATCACCTCTTCCATACACATACGCATGAAGCGCATCCTGTTGTCGAGCGAGCCTCCGAATTCATCGCGGCGGTGGTTGGTATATGGCGAAAGGAATTGCGAAATCAGATATCCGTGGCCGGCATGCACCTCCACGCAATCAAACCCCGAATCGCGCGCCACGTTGACCGCATGGCCAAACTCCCTGGCGAGCTGCTTGAGCTCGTCATGCTTCAGGCCGCGGCAGATGGTGGGCGAATAGAGGTTGAAGCCCGTGGAAGCGCCTACGGGGATACCGCCGGCGGTGGCGATGTGGGTCATGTTGCCGCAATGGCCTATCTGGATGGAAGCCTTTGCACCCGCGGCATGGATGGCGTCGGTCATATCGCGCAGGCTCTCCACAATCTCTTCTCTGAGCCAGAGCTGGCTCTTGAACGAGAGGGCCGAGCGGCAGATGCCGGCGTAAGCCACGGTGGTCATCCCCACTCCCCCTTCAGCCACACTCACGTGATAAGCCTTGAGCTCTTCGGTGGGGTTGTTGTCGCGGCCCATACCTTCGAAGGCGGCCGACCGGATGGTGCGGTTGCGCAGGGTTACGGGGCCAATGTTGCCGGGGGTGAAAAGCAAAGAGTCTGCCATGATGTCAGTCTAAAAAAGAGGGAGTTTTTTCAGTAGATGAAAGGTATGATGTAGTTTCGGCGCAGCGAGGCGTATTCGTCGCCGAACTCCTTGAGATATCTGAGGTGCACCGCACGTGCCCTTGGCGCCAGGTTGGCAAACGTCCATAGGAAGAACGTGAGGCCTCCGAGGCTCCAGGAGAGGATGGCGTATCCGAGCCATTCCGTAAGCTCGCCGAAGTAGTTGGCGCCGGTTACGTACCGATACATACCTCCGCGTGGGATGTAATGTTTCGAGTCGCCCGGGGCGCGAAGATGGCGTATGATGGAGTCGGAATTGATGTTGACCACCATTCCGAAAATGAAAATCACCGTGCCGAGGATAAAGAGCGGGCTGGCGAGCCAGGAAGCGGGATACATATCCGCCGGCGACACATAGAAGAGCCAGCCGCCTATCATATAGGCGTTTACAAGGTTAAACACCACACCCATGGCCACTACGGCCAGGGGCATGCGGTTTTTGCCGCGGATGATGAAGGGGAAGATGAAGCACCGCTGGAAATAATGGGCCAGGAAAATGGAGGCCATCACTATCAGCGCAGGCTCGCCGCGCCGCGGAGAGAGCACCCAGAGGAGCACCATGGCGAAGAAGACGGGCCATTCCATCAGCACCCACCCGAGCCTGTTGGGCACCGACCATCCCCATTTGTTGGAGAAGTTCATCCCATAGGGGGCGTTTACCCTCTGCAACACGATGAAGACTACAACCGACAGAGCCAGCATCACGCCAATCACCGTATTGTAAATATCTATCTCAAACACTTTCTTCGCGTTAGGTTAAGTTCCGGGCCGGGAGCAGGCCGGCTTCAAATTATCTTTCCGGATTGCAAGCGGTGGCGGCCACCGCCTCAAATCCGACTACAAATTTAACTCAAATTGCCTTAACAGCCAAATTTCGGCCCCACGTTTCTCGGATTTTGCGAGACTCACAGACTGGCGCCGCGAGGCTATTGCTTGGGTTTGATCACGATTCCCTTGGATTTGCGGCCGTTTATGGCGATTGTAAGCGGCTCGGGAAACTCCACTATTCTCACTGCCTCGGTCTCCTTGACAGCCGGCAGCGAGTCGAGGTAGGCAAGGTCGGCATATCCGGCTCCCACCGTGGGGTCAACGGTGAAATACCCCACTCCGAACGAGGTGAGGTTCTGGAAGAAATGCGTGCCTTGCGAAGGCTCGATTCGATATCCCGGGAGCGCCGACTCCACGATGAGTCGTGCAGCCGAAATCTGCGGCCACTTCACGGGGATGCCGAGAGCGGAGTCTGACGATCCCCAACGCCCCGGCCCTATCAGGATGTAACCTTCGTTTCGCTCGGCAAATCCGCGGTTGATCTCCTCTATCTCGCGCGCTGTCTCGGGGTTGCGGAGCGAATCGAAAGAGTTCGGCTTCACGTAGACGATATGCCTTACGTTCTCCTGCAGTCCGTGGCCGAGCGCCATCTCCGAGCGCAGGATGAGCTCGCTGTCGGGCACTTCCGTGATAGAGTCGTCGAGCATCTCCTTATGGTCGACGATGGGACGGATCTGGAGCCAATATATCGTACCCTTTTCGGGCGAGGAGACGGCATCGGGGTTGATGTTGCCGGCAAACTCTATCTCCACGGGGCGTCCCATCTCATATTGCCCGGCCGAGAGCATGAACTTCACAATATCGGCCAGGGGGAACACGCCGTGTTTCAGCACATTGGCAAACGTCACGATCTTCCTGCCGCGACCGAGGTCGTTGTCGCGTATGATGCCGTCCATGGCATCGTAGGTGGAGACCATATACTTCAGCGCACCGGCAGCGGCTGCGTCGGCCACATTGATTTTCTTAAGGTTGAAGCTGTCGTTGGTCGAGAAGTCGGAAGCTTCGGCCGGAGTGGGCGGCAGCGCGTAGAGCGTGGTCTGGGTGTCGCGCAGAGCCAGGTCGAGCGTAGAGGTCTGGAGCACCTTGTCGGGATGTGCAGGCGAGAAGCGGAGGGCCTTCCCTCCGTCTACGATATACTTTCCGAGGCCTACGGCGATCTCGGCCACTCCTTCTTCGCTGCTTTCCTCGCCAACGGGATAATAGTTGAGCGAACGCCCTACTCCCGAGAAGCTCGGATAGTAGAGCCCGTCATGGTCTTCTCCGGCCACTTCCTGCAAAATCACGGCCATCTTCTCCTGGTCGATCACGTTGCTGGTGGCGTTCATATAGGCTTTGGAGTCGGCATAAAACACGGAGGCATACACCCCTTTCACGGCGTTGCTGATCTCGCGGGCCTTCTGCTGGCTGTCGGGCAGCGCGGGCACCATATATGTGGCGTAAATACCGGCGAAAGGCTGGTAGTGGCTGTCTTCGAGCAGAGACGACGAGCGCACGGCAATCGGGCGGTCGAACACCTCGCAGAGAGCCTCGAGGTCTTCCATGAGGCGCTGCGGCAGCTCGGCGGCGAGAAACGCGCGGAGAATCTCCTCGTCGCTTCTCGAGGAGAGCGCGATGGGGTAAAGGTTGTTGCTCTCCATGAATTCGTCGAAGAGGTCGGTGCATATCACCACGGTGCGCGGTATCGTGATCTGCACCCCTTCGAAGTCGTCGCACTGCGGATTGCGCTTGATGATCTGGTCGATGAAAGCCAGGCCGCGGCCTTTCCCGCCGAGAGAGCCTTCACCGATGCGCGCGAAGTTGCTGTAGCGGTCGAAACGGTCTTTGCGGAAGATGGCCACCACACCGCGGTTTTTCATGCGGCGATACTTCACGATCCCTTCCTTGATGAGGCGCTTCACGGCGTCGCTCTGGCTGAGCTCGGTAAAGCGGAACTGCTTGAGGGCGTCGGCCAGCGGAAAGAGCGCGCGCGAATAGAGCCAGCGCGACACGCTGTTGTTGCGGCACACCTCAAAGAGCGCTTCGGCCGGAATCTGGTCTACTTTTTTATGAAGGTCTACCAGCTCCTTGATCCTTACGATTTCGCCGTTCCCGTCGGCGGTGGGGACCACGAAATCGCCGAAGCCGAAGAGGCGCGTGATGGCCTTGTTGAGGTCCTGGGGAAGGGTCTTGGAGTTCTTGTCGATAAACTCATATCCTTCCTTCAGGGCACGCTCACGGTTCTCGCTCTCCTGGCTCTCGAGGATGATGGGGGTAAACGGGTATTTCTCCCTCACTTCAGCGGCCAGTTTGAATCCAGCCTGAGAGTCTTTGACGCCGCCGATGGGGAATCTGACGTCAGAGACGATGCCGAGGATGTTTTCGCCGTACTTCTCCACCAGCCCCCGGGCCTCTTCAAAGTCGCGGGCCAGGAGCACCTTCGGGCGCCCCCTCATGCGGAGCATCCGCTCATGGTCGTTGAGGGCTTCTTCAGAGAAGATCATGCTCTGCTTGAGCATATATTTGAACAGGTGGGGCAAGACGGCAGAATAGAACCGGATGGAGTCTTCCACCAGTATCACCGCCTGCACCCCGACGTCGTTGATGTCGGCCGGGGCGTTGCGCTCGTCTTCTATCAGCTTGATGATGGCCAGGATGAGGTCTACGTTTCCAAGCCATGAAAAGACGTAGTCCACCCCCCGCAGGTCCTCGCCCTCGAGGCGGCGCCTCACTTCCTTCGAGAAGGGGGTGAGCACCACGAAGGGGATGTCGGGATAGATGCGGTCGAGCTCCCGCGCCTGCTGGAAAGTCTCCGAGAGGTCCACGCCCGGCATCGCTATGATGAGGTCAAACTTCTTCTGCTCCAACTCGCGTCGGGCCTCGGCATAGTTGGCCACCTTGGTGAAACGCGGGGCCGACGAGAGGTTGAGAGAGACGTATTCAAAATAAATCTGCTCGTCTACACGGCCGTCTTCCTCCATCATGAAGGCATCGTAAGGGCTGGCGATGAGCAGAACGTTGAAGATACGGTTTTGCATTAAATTTTGAAAGGCTGTCTCTTTGAGATACAGCCTTCCTATCATAGATTCGTCTACGTTTTTCATTTCTTGGCAGTTGGTGACTTACGCTTTTTTTGGCTTTTGAGAAACTCGTCGAGCGCGCTTGCCATCGAGGGCGCCGTAGGAGTGGGGGCTGAGAAAGAGAGCGAGAGCCCCGCGTCTTCCACGGCCTTTGCCGTCTGCTCGCCGAAGGCCCCGATGCTTATGCCGGTGTCCTGCTGCGAGAAGTCGGGGAAGTTTTTGAGCAGCGAGTCGATGCCCGAGGGCGAGAAGAAGAGCAGGATGTCGTAGTCGAACGGTTCTTCGGGGGTGAAGTCGTTGCTCACCGTGCGATACATCACAGCCTTGGTGAAGTCGATCTTGCTGTTGGCCAGAATCTCCTCGTCGCCTTGGTTGTCGTCGGCGTTATGCACGTCTGAGACGGGGTAGAGAAACTTCTCCTTGTTGTTTTTCACCAGCGCCTGAAGCAGCTGCGGATCGTTGAGATGACCTGAGGCTCCGAAGAAAATCTTGCGCTTGCGATATACGATGTATTTTTGCAGATAGCGCGCTATGGCTTCCGTGGTGCAGAAATACCGCATCGTGTCGGGCACTTTTATTCTGTTCTCTTCGCAGAGCCTGAAATAATGGTCAACCGCGGTGCGCGCCGTAAAGATAATTGCGGTGTAATCTGAGAGAGTGATTTTAGACTGCCTGAATTCTTTGGCAGTAAGCCCTTCTACCTTAATAAACGGCCGGAATACCACCTCCACATCATGCTTTTCAGCGATATCGAAAAAAGGAGATTTGTCCGACTTCGGTCGCGGTTGCGACACCAATATCTTCTTTCTCTTCATTCTTTACCTTGTATATATGGACTCTTGCCGCAATCGCACCTCCTCGCTATGCCGGACGGCATAGATAGATGGCTCCCGAGCACGCCAAGACAACCGGAACAATTTCCAGACTGCAAAGATAATACAAAAAAAGCACCAAAGAGGCAGTTTGGGAGAAAAAAATGCAAAATCCCTTATAAATAAAAAGAAGTTTTGCCAAAAAATAGACAATTGCTCCCAAAACCACCATCGCCGTGCTCCATTGCGGCATGCAGAGGGCAAGCAAAGCCGCGGGGAACAGCACCATGGCGCCGAGGGCCTGGGAGCTCAGATAACCCTTCACCCATTCCGAGGCTCTCGCCCCCGAAGTGAACACGCTGCCTACCACCCCGTAGGCCATGGTGAGGAAGAGAGTGTAGACCACCGCCACACCTATGCAAATCCCTATCTGCGCGGCGTGGACGGCGCCGCCGCTGCGGCTCACGGCCACATAGAGGAGCACCCCCGCGCAGCCGCACCAGAGGAGGTTGAGAAGCCAGAGAAACGATGTCTCTCTCAACGTGTCGTCGAAGGCGTTGTGGCGCTCGCGCACTTCGGTGAGGTCGTTGAGCATCAAGGCGAAATAGCGCGAATTCCTGCGGATTCTCACGCACACCACGGCGAAGACCAGGATGAGCGCGCCCACGATCCAGGAGAAGCCGTCTGATTTAGATTGGGGAGAAATCGCCGGCTCAGCCGGCTCGGGAGTGACGAGCTGGATTCCGAGGCGCGGGGCGGGTTGCGGCCCTGTTATCTCTTCTTGAGCGGGGAAAGCCATCCGTTTTCCATATACCAGTCGACACTGCGCCTGACGCCCTCCGGGAGGTCCACTTCCGGCTTGAAACCGAAATCCCTCTCAGCCTTGCTGACGTCGATGCTCCAGTTGCGCTGGGCCATTATCTTATATTTGTCGGGGTTGAGCGTGGAGGGTTTCCCTTTCGCCGCCCCTATCTTGGCTGCGATGCCCGTGACAATCTTCACCATCCAGAGAGGCACCGTGAGCGGCAACACCACCCTCTTCCCTATGGCCTGGGCCGCGAGGGCCCGGAACTCCTTCTGCGAATATGTGGCCGGATGGCCTATGATGTAGGTCTGGCCGGCTTTGCCACGCTCCAGGGCGTCGCAACAGGCACGGGCAAGGTCTTCCACATACAGAAACGAAAGCATCTGGCGCCTGAAACCGGCCGAGAAGTCAAATCCGCTCCGGATACTCTTGAACATCAGGAAGTAATCCTTGTCGCGCGGGCCGTAGATACCGGTTGGGCGCAATATCACCACCGGAAGGCCGCACGTGGCGAGCCACATCTCCGCCTTGAGCTTCGAGGCCCCGTAGCGGGTGTCGGGCATCGGGATCATGGTCTCGGAAAAGGGAGTGTACGCCTTCTCGTCGCCCTTGCCCATGGCCGAAAGGCTGCTGATGTAGACCATCTTGTCGGGCACCATGCCGCCGCTTTTCAGCGCTTCGGTAAAGTGCTGCAGATAAGTGTAGTTGATGACGTTGAAGTCGGCGAAACTCACGCATTTTGTGGCCCCGAGATTGTAGATCACGTAGTCCCACCTGCCGCTTTCGGGCACCGCTTCCTTAAGGCTCCCTTCAAGCGAGGCCGGCTCCTCGAAATTGAGCACCGCGAAGCGGAGGCGGGGATACTGCAGATACTCTCGCGACGTGGATTCCCGCACACCGGCCCACACTTCGTAGCCTCGGCGCAGACACTCCTCGCAGATAAATCCGCCGGCAAACCCGCCGGCTCCCACCACGAGCACCGTTCCTCTCTTCTCAGCCACTTTTACCGTCCGTTCTTTCGTTGATATTCTTCAAATAGGCGCCTCGTCCTGCCGCGGTCGAGCTGCCTGTAAGCCTCGTGGTTCTGAAGCTCGGCCTCGCTGCCGCCGCTCTCGATGTAATACTGGATGTAGTATTCCATCAGGGAGTCGAGCAAGAGGAGGTCGGGCTCGCATTTGGCATACTCAGCGGGGCTCAGCTGCTGCAGGGCCACGATTTCTTCGCAAGACGACAGGATGTCGGCTGCAAATTCCTCGAGCGTGGTGCCGTAGGAAGAGTCGCCGCCGCCGGAAGCATAGTCATAGTATTGGGCCAGCACCTCGTAGCTCCAGCCGGTGTCTTCAAGCTGCTTGTCTACAAACCGTCTCTCGCCGCCGAGTTTCAGGTAGGCCTGCGCAATGTCGTAATAGTAATACGGCAGGTAGCGCATCTCGTGGGTCAGATTTTCCGAGTTGAAGCGGTCGTAGATCTCATATCTGTAGCGCATCGGGGCGGCATATTTCACCAGGAGTTTCTCCAGCAGCTCCTTGCCGCGGGCCGTGGCCTTGCTGTTTTTCATCTTCTCGCCCAGGTCGCCGTAGAGCTTCCCGAGGTCGAGGGCGTTGGTCAGGTCGTAGTAATTCACCGACTCGGGCATCTTCTGCTCCAGTTTGGTCACCACGTCCATCGCCTTGCGGAAGGCGTCGCGGGCTCCGGCCTCGTTCCCTTCATCCTGCAGCGCGCACCCCTCGTCATAGAGCATCTGGGCTATCATGATCATGGAGTTGTGCACTCCGAAGAGCATTCGGCGCGCCGTCTCGTCGAAATACGGACTCGCCTTTCCGCCGGGACGCGTGCCCCATTGATATTTGTTCATCACCACGTTGTAGGCGCGGTCGGTGCGCGGAGCCTTGTCGGCCTGCATCGTGGGCACGAGCTGATATGTCATGCCGGTGGAGCGTACGTATGGGGTAAGCCCTAAGTGGTAGCTGTCGCCTACGGTCGAGGCCCAGTAGATCGGGCGGGGCCAACCCTCGGCGGCGTTGGTGGCTATGATGTCGAGCATCAACACCTCGCCCAGGGTGAGATATCCTCTGAAGCCGGCTGTGGTGCCCTTGAGGTCTATCACTATCTTGTCAACGATATCGGCGGTGTCCTGAGGCGCCACGAGCCCTCTCTTCACCATCAGTTTCTTGTCGATGGGGATGCTCACCACACTGCTGTCGAGCATCTTATACCCGAAGCTGGGGTCAACGCCGTCGGCCGCATAGAGGCTGCGCAGGCTTTGCATCAGGTCTGCCTCCACGCTGTTGCCGGGCGGAATCACCACGATGTCGTTGTTTCCGTAGGCAATGTCTTCGGGCTTGGCCGTCATCGGCGCCGGAGCCGCGTCGTAAGACTGCATCCGATGCTGGTTGGCATACCAGTCGGAGTTGAGATAGCTCAGGTTGATGATTCTCACGTCGGGGCGCACTCCCTCCACTTCCTGCACATACCAAAGCGGGAAGGTGTCGTTGTCGCCGTTGCAGAACACTATCGCGTTGGGTTCCAGGCTCTCCAGGTAGTTGATGGCGAAGTCGCGGGCGGCATAACGGCCCGAACGGTCGTGGTCGTCCCACGTCTGGCTCACCATCTGGATGGGCACAAACAGCCCTACCACCACCGCTATGGCCGCTCCGATGAGCGAGACTTTCTTCAGCGAGGCCGGCTCCTCGGTCATGGCCGGGCTCTGCTCAGGCTCTTCGTACTGCCTGGCATCCATCTTGCCGAACGCCTTCTCCTCGGCTTTCTCCTCCTTCTTGCGGGTCTTCCAGGCGTAGGCCAGCATCAGATAGCGCCACACACCGGCCACGCCCATCCCTATCCAGATGGCGAAGGCGTAGAACGAGCCGGCGAAGGCATAGTCGCGCTCGCGCGGCTGGTCGGGGGTCTGGTTCAGATAGAGCACGATGGCGATACCCGTCATGAAGAAGAGGAAGAAGATCACCCAGAACTGCTCGATGCCCCTGCGGCCGGCAAACGACTGCCATATAAGCCCGATGATGCCCAGCAGCAGCGGCAGGAAGAAGTAGACGTTATGGCCGGGATTCTCCTCGCCCAGCGACTCGGGGAGGAGCGACTGGTCGCCGAGGCGCCAGTTGTCCAGGGCGGGAATGCCGCTTATCCAGTTGCCCGCGTCATACTCGCCGTTCTGATTCAACACATCGTTTTGCCTGCCCACAAAATTCCAGAGGAAATACCTCATATACATGTGGTTGAGCTGATAGTTGAAGAAGTAGGCCAGGTTCTGCGAGAACGAAGGCTTGAACGCGCTTATCGGCTGATAGCCGTAAATTTCGGGATAGACGTTTGTTTTTGAGTCGGGGTCGTACATCGTCAGGGGCACGATCTGGCTCGGCGACACCGTGTCGAGCGTCACCCACTTCTGATAGCTGTCGGCGTGCTGCCTGCTGTAGAGTCGCGGGAAGAGCATGTTCAGCTCCGGATTCATTACGTATTCCGGCTTGTAGTCCTGCTTCACGTAATAGTCGCCGCCGCGCTGCTCGTTCTCGTTGTTGGCCTTGACGTCGCTCAGGGTCAGGAAGCCGTTGGTGTTCCCAGGTTTGGCGCCGGCCACTCCCTTGGTGTAGATCGGAGCGCCTTTCTCCACTCGCGCGGCGCCCGTGGTGGTGAGGCGCTGGGTGCCGCTGTAGAGCGTCTCGCCGTAGAGCAGCGGATTCTCGCCGTATTGCTCGCGGTTCAGATACGAAGCCAGGGCAAACACGTTGTCCGGAGCGTTCTGATTCATCGGCGTGTCGGCCGTGGAGCGTATTATGATGAGCGCGTAGCTCGAGTAGCCTATGAAAATCACTCCGATGCTCCACATCACCACGTTGAGCACTCTCACCGGCAGTCCTTTCTTCCTTACGATGTAAAGGAGGAAAGCCAGCAGGCCGATGCTCAAGACGATACCTATCGTCACTCCGGCTCCGATGAAGAGCACGCCCGAGAGGGTGACGGCAAGCATGAACGAGATGATTATCATCGTCTCGCTTCGCTGGGTGTAGAGCTCGCTCAAGGCCCAGAGCAGGGAGGCCGTCATGATGATCAGGTAAGCGATGGCCCCGCTGTTGAAGCCGAGGTGGAAGCCGTTGACAAACAGCAGCTCCGACACCTGTGCCACTTTGATGAAGCCGGGCACAAGGCCGTAGAGCACGAAGAATATGATGCCGAACGACACCAGAAGCGCCACCAGGCTTCCCACGAGGTTGAGCCCGGGCCATTTTTTATACACGAATACCAGCACGATGGCCGGGATGCAGAGCAGGTTGAGAAGGTGCACGGCCACACTGACGCCGATTATGTAGGCTATCAGGATCAGATAGCGGTCGGAGTGAGACTCGTCGGCGCGGTTTTCCCATTTCAGGATAAGCCAGAACACCAGCGCGGTGCAGAACGAGGAGAAGGCATACACCTCGCCCTCGACGGCCGAGAACCAGAACGTGTCGCTCCAGCAGTAGGCCAGGGAGCCCACCACGCCGCTGCCCATTATCACCAGATACTGGCGCAGAGAGAGTTCGGAGCGAGTGCCGTCTTTCACCACCAGGCGTCTCACCAGGTGGGTGATGGTCCAGAACAGCAGCAGTATCGTCAGCGCCGAGAGCAGCCCGCTCATGGCGTTGACCATCACCGACACTTTCTCTACCGAAGGCGCGAAGTTGGCGAAAAAGCGCGCCGTAAGCATGAAGATCGGGTTGCCCGGCGGGTGGCCTACTTCAAGCTTGTCGGCTTGGATGATGAATTCGCCGCAGTCCCAGTAGGATGCGGTAGGCTCCAGAGTGAGCCAATAGGTGAGGAGGGCCACAAGAAACACCAGCCATCCCCCGATATTGTTTATCAGCTTGTATTGCTTGGTTATCATCATTACAAAATTTCCTACAAAATTACGAAAAAAAATCCATACACCCCATCCGACCCCCAAATTCCCCTCTCCTCCGCTCCTTCAAGCAGTTTTTTGAGGCGGAATTGCGGATATCCGTAATTTTATTAACTTTGCAACAGAAACCTCGCAGCAGCAAAATTATTATGGGAAAGGAAACTATAAACCTGGAGGAAATGATTACGTACTTTAGAAGCCAGCCCGTGAAAAAGGTTTGGTTGTTCGGCTCGTACGCCGAAGGCGTTGCAACTGCCGACAGCGATGTGGACCTTCTCATAGAATATGACTATAATGAGAAAATTGGAATGCTGAAGCACGCTGAAATCATTCTTGCGCTGGAAGGTATTCTTGAGAAAGATGTAGATTTGGTTCCGGTGGAAGCGCTCAGAGAAACGCTTCGCCCTTATGTGGATACCAACAAGATAATGATCTATGAGAAATCAGCTTAAGGATCCGGACCGGCTGGCGCATATCCTGGAAGCAATCGAGAATGTCTTCTCTTTCATGCAAGAGAAATCAGCCGATGACCTCCAGAATGACAAACTTCTTTACTATGCTGTGGTAAAGAATGTGGAGATTGTGGGGGAGGCGGCCTATAAACTTTCAAAAGAATTTAAAGAAGAGCATCCTGAAATTCCATGGAGGCTTATTGAAAAAATGCGCCATATAATGGTTCATGGATACTACAATATCTCAATTCCGATTCTCTATAACGTTTACACCGAGGATCTTCCTCTCCTGAAATCCTTTATTTCCGGCCTTTAACGATTTTGAAAATAATTTAACCGGCGCAGTTCCGTATCTGCGCCTGGCTTCACTGACAATCCCCCTACGTCAGGCGCGGAGCCTCCCAAGCACGAAGCCTCCCTGATAGGGAGTACTGATATCTTAATAATACTCCCCCAATTATCAATGTTTGTTTTCGGAGTGGGCTTCCAGCCCGCTCCATTTGTCCATCGAGCCCGATTTCGCCACCACGCGCAGAGGGATTGTACGCTCCTGCAAGCAGTTTTTTGGGGCGGAATTGCGGATAAGAGAAGAATTTTCAGTAATTTTGCAAACAATGCGATTTTTCAAGAATTCAAGCCTTTTATTTTTTGCCGCAACTCTGCTCCTGATCTTGGTGAGCAGCCTTGCCTCGTGCGGCAGCAATGCTCAGGAAGAGCAGGCCAAAGACCTTGTGATCACCGAAATAATGGCTGCCAACCGCACCGGTCTGCAGAACGCGAAAGGGAAGCCTACCGACTGGATTGAGATAAAAAACAACGGGAAAGACACCGTGAATCTCGAAGGGTTCAAGCTCTCGGTGGCCCCCGCCGTTTCCGCTGCGGAGCAAGCCAAGGATGCCGACGATGAAGACGAGGCGGAAGCCGATGAGCCTACATGGGAATTCCCCGAAGTGAGCATCGCTCCGGGGGAATACATGGTGGTTTTCGCCAAGGCGAAGAAGGAGAAGGCCGGCGAGGAGGAAGACGGTGGCGACAAACCTAAGAAAAAGGATAAAAAAGAGAAAAAGAACGGTGCCTCCGCGCCCGACAAGCTGCTGCGCGCCAATCTGAAACTCCCCAAGGAGGGAGGCACGGTGAAGCTGCTCTCCCCGCGCGGCAAGCTGATAAGCGAAGTGGAATACGGCGAGATGCAGCCCGACCAGGCGTATGCACGCCGCGAAGACGGCTCCTATGAGCTGACCTATCTCCAGAGCCCGGGGTTTCCCAACACCCGCGAGGGATACGAAGAGGCGGTGAAGAAGATCGACGAACGCCGCGCCGGGCCCATCCTGATATGGGAAGTGATGAGCCGCGCCTCTACCTCTGCCGCCAATTGGGTGGAACTGAAAAACGTAAGTGACACCGACGTCTCGCTCTCCGGATACGCGCTGCAAAAGAAACTGGGTAAGAAAGAGAGCTCCTTCCCCCTGCCGGCGCGCACGTTGAAGCCCGGTGAATTCATCACCTTCCGGCTTGCCGGGAAGAAAGCCAACCCGGGAAATCCGCTCGACGCCACCGTGAAACTGGGCGACGCCGAGACCATCATCCTGACGAAAGACGGCAAATTTGTCGACGGCGTCTGCGCCAAGCCCACCACCATCGGCGGCTCCGTAGGGCGCTCCGAAGGCCGGAAAGGATTCTTCTTCTACTCCTCTCCCACCCGCAATGCCGAAAACGGCGGCGACGCCAGGCGCTTCATCGGCGCTGCCCCCGCCTTCAACCTGAAGCCGGGCGTCTATGCCGACAAAGACACCGTGGTGCTCCGCCTCGCCGACACGGGCCGGAAGGTGCGCTATACGCTCGACGGCCGCGAGCCCTCCGCCTCCTCCCCCCTTTTCGGAGATTCGCTCAAGATTGCCAAGAGCACCGTGATAAGAGCCTTTGCCGAGGGCGACAGCCTCAACCTGAAGAGCGACATCGCCACGGCCACCTACATCCTGGGCGTGGAGCATGACCTCCCCGTGCTCAACATCTCCGTGGCCAAAAGCGATCTCTACGATTTCAACAGCGGCATCATGGCCGACGGGCCCGGGTATACCGAGGAGATTCCCCATACGGGCGCCAATTATTGGAAAAAATGGACCAAAAAGGCCCACGCCGAATTCTTCGACAACAAAGAAGACGCCCCCGGTTTCTCCACCGCCTGCGGGCTGGCCATTTTCGGCGGGTTCTCCCGTTTTCAGCCCAAAAAGTCATTGCGGCTCAAATTCCGCCACAAGTATGGCAACTCGAAGGTGAAATATGATTTTTTCGGCGACGGCGAGCCGATGGAGCTGGAAGACCTCGTGGTGCGGGCCGGCGGTCAGGACTTCAACCGGTGCATGCTCCGCGATGAGTTTTTCGTCTCGCTGATGCAGCCCAACAGCCCTCACCTCCTCACCCAGAAATTTCGCCCGGTGGCCGTATATATCAACGCTGAATATTACGGCCTCTGCTATCTGCGCGAAAAAATCGACGATCATTTCGTGGCCCGCAAGCTCAACGTACCCGCCGACTCCATCAACATCATCATGTCGAAATACACCGAGCTCGGCAGCCCCCAGCCTTACCGCAACCTGATGAATTACGTCAGGACCCACGACCTGAGTGTGGCCGAAAACTTTCAGTATGTGAAGAATCTGGTCGACCTCGAAGGCCTGATCGACTTCAAGATCGGCGAGATCTATTCCGGCAACAGCGATGTGGGCAACGTGCGCTACGTGCGCTCCACCCATCCGAAAAGCGACAAGAAATGGCATTTCGTGTTTTACGACCTCGACGCCACCTGGGTGGGGTTGAAACCTTCGGCAGCCTACTACCTCAACGATGGCCCCGCGCAGGCGGAAGCCAACATTGCCGAACACAACACCCTGATAAACCGCCTGTTGAAAAACAAGGAATTCCGGGCTCTCTTTCTCGAAAGAGTGGCCTATCATCTGGCCAACACCTTCTCTGAGGCTAAGGCCACCGCCGTCTTTGACACTCTCGCAAACACCATCAGCAAAGAGATGGAGCACGATTGCGCCAGATGGCCTCACCTCAGCTACCCTACCTGGCAGAGAAACATCGATACCTTCCGCGAGAAATTCAAAACCAAACCGAAGGTCATGCTCGACGACCTCCGCGCCACCCTGGCCATAACCGACGCCGAAAACAAGAAATATTTCAGCTCTCTCGGATATTGACCCGTCTTGAGAGAATTTAAAATAAAACCGTCATCTATAACAGATTGAAACAATGGAATCTAACGATATTTTCGGAGCCCCGCTGGTAGACATCCCGTCTACGATGCAGATGCTCTTCCGGTTCTTCTTCAACTCTTTCTTCGTGTGGATAGTGATCCATCTGTTCTACTATCGCAAGAGCCGCCGGCTTAACTATTACTTCACGTTCTGGCTCCTCAGCATCAGCGTCTTTTTCCTTATCTATCTGCTGGGAGGAGGCGGCATCAAGATCAAGATTGGGATGGCGCTCGGGCTCTTTGCCATCTTCGGCATCATACGCTACCGCACCGAAGTGGTCACCGTAAGAGAGATGACCTATCTCTTCGTGATCATCGCCATGTCGGTCATCAACGCTCTTGCGATACACCTGAACTATACGGCTCTCATCTCGGCCAACGTCATCATCGTCTTTGCCGTCTGGCTCTTCGAATACTGCTTCGGGTTCAAGCAGATAGGGTGCAAGCACATCCTGTATGACCGTGTCAACAACATCAAGCCCGAGCAATACGACGCCCTTCTGGCCGAAATCAAGGAGCGCACCGGCCTCGACATCGTCAACATCGAAGTCGGCGCCATCAACTACCTGCAAGACACCGTGATGCTCAAGGTGTATTACGTAATGAAAAAGAACGACACCGGCTCCGCCGACAAACTCCTCAAACTCCCCAAAGAAGACTGACCCCTCCCCTCAGTTGACCAGGGGGAGCTCGATGCGGAAGGTGGTGCCGCGGCCTACTTCGCTCTCTTTCACGTAGATGCGGCCACCATGATACTCCTCGATGATGCGCTTCACCAGCGTGAGACCCAAGCCCCACCCGCGCTTCTTGGTGGTGTAGCCGGGATGAAACACGGTCTTGAAGTTTTTGCGCTGAATCCCCTTCCCCGTGTCTTTGATATCGATAAACGCCTTCCCTTTATCCACACCGGTCGAGATCTCGAGGCGACCGCTCCCGTCCATGGCGTCCACGGCATTCTTCGTGAGGTTTTCCATCACCCATTCGAAGAGCGCGCGCGAAACCGCCACCCCGTAGTCGTCCTGTGGGAAACGCATGGTGAGCTCCACCTTGTCGGAGATGCGCCCCTTCATATACTGCAGCGACTGCTCCACCACCTCGTTGAGATACTCCAGATTGAGCTCCGGCTTGCTCCCGATTTTCGAGAAACGGTCGGCGATCACCGAGAGGCGCCTCACGTCTTTGTTGATCTCGTCGGTAACCTCCTTTTCGGCGCCCGTGCCTTCAAGATACTGGCTCCAGGCCATAAGCGACGAGATGGGGGTACCGAGCTGATGGGCCGTCTCCTTCGAAAGCCCCACCCACACCCTGTTTTGCTCGGCGCGCTTTGTATAGATGAGCGCGGCGTAGATGATGACGGCGAGCACAATCATCACCGCGAGCTGCACGTAGGGGTAGAAGCTGAGCCGCTTGAGCAGGATGGAGTCTTCGTAATAGATGTATTGCGAGGCGGAGAGGGCCTCCACTTTGATGAAGTGGGGGTTGGTCTGGGCGAGCTCCTCGAGCGTGACGCCGGCCGCGGGGCCCTTGAGCCGCTCCGAGAGATAGCGGTAGTTGCGCTCCGAGAGGAACGGCACGGGAGTGCCCACGGTGTCGGCCTTGTCGGGGAGATGGTAATTGCGGTAGTCGATGATGTTGAAGGCGCTGTCGGCCACCATCACCGGGATGGAGGTGTTTTGCGAGATGATTGAGAGGAGAAACTCCACGTCGGTGTCCACGTCGGCGCGCGCCAGCTTCTCGGTGGCCTGCGCCCAGACATTCATTCTCTCGCGCTCCTGCGCCGCCAGCGACTTTACCAGCGTATTGCTTATCACCAGAAAGATCACGATGGCCACCACCGACACCATGATGAATATCAGCTTGCCGGCGCGTTGCCTGTCGTAAAAACTTCCCAGTCTCATATATCTCAATCTCTGAAGCCGAGGATATGGCGCGGCACGGCGTCGAACGCATTGCTGCCGATCACCTCGTCTACTTCTCTTTTCACTTCCTCCACGGCGTTGCTCACGGCCACACTGTAGTCGGCGGCGGCCATCATGCTCAGGTCGTTGAGATTGTCACCGTACACCACAATTCTGTCGGCTCCCACCATCCGCGCCAATCGCTTGATTCCCTGCGCTTTGGTTGTGGTATACGGGAAAGCTTCGATCTCAGCGATCTCGTCGCCCCGCCAGTCGTGATAGAGCATGGGGTTGATGCGCGGAATCTTCTTAAGCCGGGCATAAGCCGCGTTGGCCTCGGCGTTGGGCTGGATGCCGAAGAAGAGCACGGCATCCCCTATCTCCTCCGGGAGCTGCGAATCGCCCGACTCCGGGATGGAAAACCGCTTGAACGGCGAGCCGAGGCGATCCTGCATAAACTCCTTCTCCTCCGGGGCGAAATTCCCGACGTGATAGATGTGAAACACGTCGCGGCCGCTCTCCGTGGGGGGCAACGTGTAGAGAAACGCACCCGCTCCCGAGGCGCGGTAAGCCTCGACCACCGCCGGGATCTGAGAGGGGTCGAAAAACTGCACCTCGCTGTATCTTCCGCTCGCTTTATCCCAGAGGGCGCCTCCGGTCATCACCACGGCCGGGATCTGCAGGTTGACGTCGCGCATGAGCTCCGACACTGTGGCCGGCGTGCGCGCCGTGGCCACCGAGAAGAGTATACCCCGCGAGATGGCATGGTTGAGCAGCGAGACTGTGGTCTGCGTCAGCCGCCCGTCGGGGCCCAGAAGGGTTCCGTCAAGGTCTGATATGAATAGGGTGCGGCTCATTCTTTATCTTTCGGTAGGCGTTTCTGCGGGGGTCTTGATCTCTTCAAAATCTACGTCTTCCACCTGCTCTTCCACAATCACGGTGTGGGAATAAGTCTCCACAGTATCTCCGATCACGCGGGTCTCGCTGTAGCTTTTCACCTCGATATACTCTACGTCTTCGGCATACGTGCGCAGGAAAGAGGCTGCCGAGGGGTAAGCCTCCGGACTTTTCGCTCCCGTGCGCACACGTTCTCGCTCGCCGCCTTTGGCGCGGGCGCGCTTCTTGGCGGCCTTGCGCTCCTGCTTACGCGTGGGCATCCCGGCCATGCGGCGCATGCCGTCTTCCATGCGGCCCAGCATCCAGCGCTGAAACGCCGGCCCGAGCGTACGCCTCACCAGCGGCCATATCACCACCAGGAAGAAGATTACTACTATGAGAATGCCAAAGACCCTGTCCATCTGCTGAAGTTCAGTCCCGGTTTTTCATCACGACACCTTAACGCACACCGAGAGGCACACATAGGCCACGATGAGCCACAGCAGGCCGCCTACGCCCATACAGAACACCAGCACCACCGCCGCCAGTATCAGGAAATACCTCCAGAGGTTCACCCCGGAGAACTTGTAATCGTGAAACTTCAGCGATAGCAGCTTCAGCGGCGAGATCATGAGCCACGACTCCACGGCCAGCACGGCCAGGAACACCACCGGGAACGTAAGGAAGGCCGCGCCCGAGGTGCAGAGCGCGCAGAACCCTATCCAGAAGATGGCGTTGGCCGGAACGGGCAGACCCGTGAAAAACGACGACTGGCGTATGTCGATGTTGAATCTCGCCAGCCTCACGGCCCCTATGGCGGGCACGATGAGCATGAACCATTTGAGCCACGGCTCGGCGCCGGCGGCATCCAGAAGGTTGAAGACGAGCAGCGACGGGGCCACGCCGAAGCTCACCAGGTCGCAAAGCGAGTCGAGCTCCTTACCGAGCTCCGAATATGCCTTCAGCACGCGGGCAAAAAAGCCGTCGAGAAAATCGGCCACGGCTCCGATGCCGATGAAGATGGCACCCCACTCCCATCCGCGCAGTCCCCAGAGGGGCTCCACCCCCTTGAAGGCGCAAATGATGGCCATAGTGCCGGCCACCAGATTCAGAAGTGTGATGCAGTTGGGTATGTTTCTTATGATCTTTCCCATTTGTTTTCAATTAATTAAGTTCCTTCGGCACGAGGCGCCCGAGCAGACTTACGCCGCCTTTCACCTTGTCGCCCACTTTCACCAGAATCTCGGTGTCGAGAGGAAGATATATGTCGATTCGCGAGCCGAATTTAATGAAGCCGAGATGGTCGTCGATATTCGCCTCCACCCCCGGCTCGGCATACGTCACGATACGCCTGGCCATGGCGCCGGCCACCTGCCGCAGCGTCACCTTCCGGCCCGAATCCGAGAGGATACCCACCGTGCTCCGCTCGTTTTCCGTGGAGCTCTTGGGGAGCCACGCCGAATAGAAACGGCCCGGATGATGGGCCACATATTCCACCTCGCCGTCTACCGGAAACCAGTTGGCATGCACGTTGAGCGGCGACATGAAGACGGAGACCTGTATGGCCTCGCCCTTGATGAATTCAGGCTCCACCGTACGCTCCACCACCACCACGTGGCCGTCGGCCGACGACACCACACACCCCTTCCTGTCGCCCCGGAAGTCGCGCTTCGGAGAGCGGAAGAAGTTGAAGACGAACAGGTAGCAGAGCAAGCTGAGCGCCGAGAGCACCACCGGAACGGCCACAGTGGGCATAAACAGCCAGAGAGGCACGTTAAGCGCCCCAAGCACTATGAAGAGCAGCGTCAGCAACAGCACGCCCTCGTGGTGAATCTTTACTCGCTTCAGTTTCATTGTACCTTTAAGCACACAAAATTACAATTTTTTTTCGTAATTTTGCAAAATATAACGTTTCAACATGGATATATCATACAACTGGCTTAAACGCTTCATCGATTTTTCCCTCTCGCCGCGTGATCTTGCGGCCACTCTCACATCGCTGGGGCTCGAATGCGATAAGGTAGAAGAGATTGAATCCATCAAAGGCGGCCTCAGAGGGGTCGTGATAGGCAAAGTGCTCACCTGCGCCGACCATCCCGACTCTGACCACCTTCACGTCACCACCGTCGACCTCGGAGGCTCCGAGCCCGTGCAGATCGTTTGCGGGGCGCCCAACGTGGCCGCAGGGCAGACCGTGGTGGTGGCTACAATCGGCACCGTCCTCTACGACGGCGACAAAGAATTCCAGATCAAGAAATCAAAGATTCGGGGTGTGGAAAGCTTCGGGATGATATGCGCCGAAGACGAGCTCGGCCTCGGCGCCTCTCACGACGGCATCATGGTGCTCCCCGAAGAGATAACCCCCGGAACCCCCGCCGCCGAATACTTCAACGTCAAAAGCGACTGGCGCCTCGAAGTGGAGCTCACGCCCAACCGTGTGGACGCGGCCAGCCATTACGGCACGGCCCGCGACCTGCGCGCCCGCCTGATACGCGACGGTGTGGACGCAGCCCGGAGCGAGCTGCGCCTCCCCTCGGCAAGCGACTTCGCCCCCGCCCGCCAAGACGGCGCCGTAGCCGTGCAGGTAGACGACTCCGAAGGCTGCCCGCGCTATTGCGGCGTAACCGTGCGAGGAGTGAAAGTGGCCGAATCGCCCGAATGGCTCCGCCAGCTCCTCACCGCCGCCGGACAACGGCCCGTGAACAACATCGTAGACATCACCAACTACATACTGCTCGGCCTCGGCCAACCCCTCCACAGCTTTGACCTCGACAAGATAAGCGGCGGAAAGATTGTGGTGCGCACATGCCCGGCCGGCACCAAATTCACAACCCTCGACGGAGTGGAGCATACCCTCCATGAAGCCGACCTCATGATCTGCGACGACGAGAAGCCCATGTGCATCGCCGGCGTCTTCGGAGGCCTCGACAGCGGCATCACCGACGCCACCACCAACGTCTTCATCGAAAGCGCATGGTTCAACCCCACACGCGTGCGCCGCACGGCGCGACGCCACGGCCTGAGCACCGACTCCTCATTCCGCTACGAAAGAGGCACCGACCCGCTCATGCCCCCCTACGCCGCACGCCTCGCAGCCGTAATGATCCGCGAGATCGCCGGCGGTGAAATCTGCGGAGACCTCGTCGACATCTATCCCCGACCCGTGCAGCCCGCCAAAATCGACTTCTCGCTCAGCTACTGCGACAACCTCATCGGAAAGAAGATTCCCCGCGAACTGGTGATCCTCATACTCAAGGCCCTCGACATCGATGTGGAAGAAACCGCCGACGCCGACATCCTGCGCCTCACGCTGCCGCCCTACCGCGTAGACGTAACCAGGCCTTGCGACATAGTGGAAGAAATCCTGCGCGTCTACGGCTACAACAACGTCGAGACTCCCGCGCGCATGAACGCCACACTCTCCAACAAAGCCGAAACCGACATCAGCTACGAGATGGAGCAGGCCGTGGCCGACATGCTCTCGGCACGCGGATTTGCCGAAATCCTCAACAACTCCCTCAGCGCCATCCGCTACTACCGCGACAACGAACGCCACCCGGAAGAGACTGCCGTAAAACTCCTCAACCCCCTGTCGGGCGACCTCGGAGCCATGCGCAAGACCCTCCTCTACGGCGGCCTCGAGACTATAGCCCACAACATCAACCGCAAAGCCTCCGACCTGCTCCTCTACGAGTTTGGCAACGTCTACGACTTCAACCCCGCCAAAGCCGACCCCGAGAAGCCCCTCAAGGCCTTCGCCGAGCACTACAGCCTCGCCCTCTGGGCCACCGGCAACTCGCAGCCCGCGTCGTGGAACGGCCCGGCACGCCATGCCGACGTCTACCTGCTGAAGGCCGCGGTAGAAGACATCCTACGCCGACTCGGAATCCCCGAGAAAAGCCTGGAATGGGCCCAGGACAGCGACCCCGTCTTCTCCTCGCGCCTCACAGTCAAGACCAAGAGCGGAGTGCTCATCGGCGAGCTTGGCATCCTGCGCAAGAAAATCCTGCGACCCTTCGACATAGAGCAGGAAACGGCTTACGCCGAAATCCATTGGGGCAACCTCTTCAAAGCAGCATCACGCGTGAAAGTGGAATTCTCGCCCCTGCCGAAAACCCTCCCCGTGCGCCGCGACCTCGCGCTGCTCCTCTACCGCAACGTGCGCTTCGACAAAGTGGAGGCAATCGTGCGCAAAAACGGCGGCAAACTCCTCAGCGGAATCACCCTCTTCGACGTCTACGAAGGGAAAAACCTCCCCGAAGGGAAGAAATCTTACGCCGTGGCCATAACCCTCCACGACGAAGAGAAAACCCTCAAAGACGCCCAGATCGACGCCGTAATGCGAAAAATCACCGACGCCCTCGCCAAAGAGCTCGGAGCATCACTCAGATAATCAAAAACTTGAAAATAAAAACAACCTGAAAAAATGGGAAGAGCATTTGAATACAGAAAAGCCCGCAAACTGAAAAGATGGGGCAACATGAGCCGCACGTTTACACGCATCGGCAAAGAAATCACCATAGCAGCGAAAGCCGGAGGTCCCGACCCCGACATGAACCCGCGCCTCAGAGTGCTGATGCAGAACGCAAAAGCCGCCAACATGCCCAAAGACACCGTGGAAAGAGCCATCAAGAAAGCCACCGACAAAGACGCCGGCGACTACAAGGAAATCGTATACGAAGGATACGGCCCCCACGGCATCGCAATCGTAGTGGAGACAGCCACCGACAACAACCAGCGCACAGTGGCCAACGTGCGCTCCTACTTCAACAAGCACGGTGGCAGCCTCGGCACCCAGGGATCCCTCTCGTTCCTCTTCGACCATAAAAGCGTATTCCACATCAAACCCGCCGAAAGCCTCGACCCCGAAGAATTCGAACTCGAACTCATGGACTTCGAAGCCGAACTCGAGCAAGACGAGGAAGAATGGCTCATCTACGGCGCCTTCGAGCAGTTTGCCAACCTCCAGAAATTCCTCGAAGAGAAAGGCGTGGAGATCGTGTCGGCCGAATTCGAGCGCATCCCCACCGACTATAAGGAAGTGACCCCCGAGCAGCGCGAAGCCATCGAGAAGCTCCTCGACAAATTCGAAGACGACGAAGACGTCCAGAACGTCTTCCACAACATGAAAGAAGACGAATAATCAGATATCAACCCCCTGCCAACTGAAATCTGAAATCTGACAACTGACAACTGACAACTGACAACTTATAATTGATATTTGCTAAAGGGTTGGAGCCGATATCCCTCTCGCTCCAACCCTTTCCATTAGTTAAAAATCAAAGGGCGTCCCTAAAGAAACAATGCGCAAAGAAACCGATTTAATCAACTTCTTTGAAGAAGGAACTAAGATTCTGAGATACTCAAACCCCTCTTTCAACATCTTTGAAATGCTCGGCCAGTCGGCCAGAGAGTTGACCCACTCTGCCTTCATTGCAGGATTATTGAATCCCAAAGGGAATCACGGAATGGGAACTGGTTTTCTAGATCTTTTCTTAAAGAGGTTCAACGTGCCCGATTTCGAGCCGGCTTCCGCTGAAATTATTGTGGAAAAAGACTGTGGATTGGAACGAGAAGAAGGTGGGCGACATCTCGGAGGCAGAATTGACATTTTCATTCAAGACAAAAATGAAAACACCATTGTGATTGAGAATAAAATATATGCTGCCGATCAGGATTATCAACTGGAGCGATATTGGAATTCCACAAACCGCAAAGCATCTGTTTTTTATCTCACTCTTGACGGACGCAAGCCAAGCAGAAATAGTTGTGGCAATATCCCAGATGGCTTTTATAATTGCATCTCTTACTCTGAAATAAAAGATTGGTTAAAGGATTGCATCAATTTGAAAGAATGCGGTTCTGACGTTTCATTTGCAATCAATCACTATATGAATACCATAGACTCCCTTATTTCTGACTTAGAATTGGAGAAATTCATAACAAAATCATTTAAGAATCTCCGGCTCGCATTGGCTGTGGCAAACCATGCCGACACCATAAGAGAAAATATCCGCGAACGTTTCATGAATTGGTTTGCCGAACATTTAAAGGAAACGTGGAGGCTAAGCGATATTCCCGCGGTTTTCTCCGAAAAGAAAGAGAAAATTTTTACAGTGGACTATGCAGGAGAAAAGTTAGATTTCTGCCTTGACCATAACATCTACGTGAGGCTGTATAAAGACAAGGATGCAGAGAAATGCCTATCTCTCGACAGGTATTGGCATCCTTACAGCGCAAACGGGAGTCCCTATCGGGCATGGAAATATTTAGAAATAGATGGGGATACCATCAACTTCTACGACTTTAATGCAAACGCGTATCTCTGGCTGGATAAGGAAACCATGTTTAAGGAGAAGCTCAACTTGGAACTTTCCCAGCTCCTCAACGAAATTAACATATAAGCTCCTCACAAATAGCCCAAACCCTTTTCAGCGTTTAGACAGTCCAACTCCACGCAGGGAATCACCATAGGCCTTTAGTTTCACCCAGGGATGGGAGCCGGCACCCGTGAGCTGGTACGCCCAGTCAGATTTTTCTTTTGATGGAGAGGGGGAGCTTTTCCAGAGCGCCCATAACCTCATCGGCGGCTTTCTCTGAAAGGACCATGTCGATGCTCCTCTCTTGGGCCACGAATGCAAGGATGCCGGAATGGTCCACCTGCAAGAACTGATTGAAACAGCTGTCAAAACACTGTTATAATAGTATTCACCGCTGCTTGCATTGCTGACTGAGAAAGAATAACGACGGCATATCCCGAAAAATAATATTTTGTGTGTAAAATTTATATTCTGTAGAAGATAAAATCAAGATTTTTATTAATTTTGTATTTTATAAACTACAAATCGCCAGATATGAATTTAATCCAAAGACCTTTTTACCAAAATAAGATTGAAAAAAATCTTGGCAAGAACACAATCATTATTTTAACGGGGCAAAGAAGAGTGGGAAAAAGTTTTCTCCTCAGGATGCTGCGCGACAAGGTGATGGCAGAAGGCTTGGGAAACGTTATTTTCATTGATAAGGAGAAATCGGAATTCGACAACATCTCCTCCTATCAAGAGTTAAATAAGTATATCGAAAATCATCTGGACAAGACCCGGAAAAATTTTATTTTGATAGATGAAATCCAAGACATAAAGGATTTTGAGAAATCTTTAAGAAACTATTATGAGGATGACGATGTTGAGATCGTAGTTACGGGCTCCAATTCCAGAATGCTTAGTAGCGATTTGAGTACGTTGATCGGCGGACGTTACAAAGAAATTCACATCTTTCCTTTAAGTTATCCGGAATTTCTGGAGTTTAATCATTTGAAAGATTCTGATGCTGCTTTGATCAAGTATATAAATCGGGGCGGATTGCCGGGGATGATATTGAGAGGGGACGATGAATCCGAAATCCGGGAGTATCAAAGAGATGTCTACAACACAGCACTGTTGAAAGACATCATTATGAGAAACGAAATTAGGAACGCTCCGTTCTTGGAAAACCTCGTCAAGTATTTAGCTGATAATACAGGAAAACTTGTGTCGGCAAGCAACATCAGCAAATTTATGAATTCTTCCGGAAACCCGGTAACTACATCTGCTATCCTCTCCTACTTGAAATATCTATGTGAGGCGTTTCTTGTAGAAAGAGTCGGAAGATTTGACATTCACGGGAAACGCCTGTTTGAGAGCAATGATAAATATTATTTTGAAGATCACGGCATAAGAAATGCCATCACAGGTGGTAAGAGGGAAGGTGATATTGAAAAGGTGATTGAAAATATAGTTTATTCCCACCTCATAAGAGCCGGTTATGACGTCAAGGTGGGACAACTGAGAAATGGAGAAATTGACTTCGTAGCAACCAAACACGATGGCAATCGGGCCTACATTCAGGCTTCATATATCATTGGTAACCAAGATACTTACAATCGTGAGTTTGGCAACTTAAAGGCAATTCAAGATAATTATCCGAAGTATGTGGTGTCCGTATCTCCATTGTTAAATGAGAGTGAAGACGAAGGGATCCGGCACCTCCACTTACGAAAATTCTTAATGGAAGGAATTAAATGATTATAGAAGGAAAACACGCTAAGGCAGAGATTTTTACGGAAAATATCGAGGCGCAGGCACTGCAATGGGTGCGGAATCTAACCGACCATCCGGCATTCACCGGAATGAAGATAGTGCAGATGCCCGACGTGCATGCCGGCAACAGTTGCAATGTGGGTACGGCATATCGCATCGGAGCCTATCTCAACCCTGACCATGTGGGCGGCGACATCGGTTGCACTATCTCCATGCACCGCCTGTCTGCTCCGGTATCGCCTGAGAATTTCCAGGTGCTCGACCATAGAATCCGCGAGGCGATGCCCACTGGCAAGAATATCTGCGCCAAAAACTCTCTCAACGAGAAGGAGTTTTTCAAGTTTCTCACTTCGCAATACCGCAAGGCACGCTCCTCTGCCCCGGACTTGATTGACGAGATCCCAAGAATCGACGCCCGCTTTATAAGCGATTTCTGCCGCAGAATAAAACTGCAGGAGGGAATTTTCTACAAGAGCATCGGTTCGCTGGGGGGAGGCAATCATTTCGTGGAATATGGCGAAGATGCGGAATCAGGCGACGGATGGCTCACCATCCATTGCGGCTCTCGAAATCTCGGCACAAAGGTAGCGGCGCACTGGCATAATATCGCCAACAACCCAAAACGCGCCGACATGATCGGGTTCCTTTGGGACGACACCCTGAGGGGCTACCTCTCCGACATGGTGATAGCGCAGGCGTACGCACTCTACAACCATCACGTGATCCGCGACAGAATTTTCGCCATCATCAAGAAACTCAACAAGGCCAAATGTGAGGAATCAGTCTTCACCACCCACAATTGCATCGACGTTTCGGAAGAAGCTCCGGTGCTGCGCAAGGGTGCCATCGACGCGAGCGAGGGCCGGAAGGTTGCAATCCCCTTCAACATGCGCGACGGCATCGCCATCTGCATAGGGAAAGGGAATGAAGAGTGGCTCAACACCGCTCCACACGGCGCCGGAAGGCTGCTCTCGCGCGCACAGGCCAAGAAGCAGATTTCCGTGGATGAATTCAAGGATACTATGTCAGGAATTTTCTCCACATCCGTAAGCGAAGGCACTCTCGACGAATCTCCCCAGGCCTATAAGCCCATGGATGAAATCCTGAAGCTGATACAACCGACGGTAGAAGTAATCGCCATGGTAAAACCTAAACTCAATATCAAAGACCCCGGAGAATAAGATGAAGACATTTGTTCAATTGACGGCGGGACGTGGCCCGGTGGAATGTGCAAGGGCGGTGACGCTCGTGTCGAAGGAGCTTCTGAAGGCATTTCCGGAGCTGAAGCTTATCGACTCAGAACCACACAATACTACCCCCGGCTGCTATATGTCGATGGTGTTTGAATCAGAAAATCTTATTCCTGATGAGAAGCGGAAGGAATGGGAGGGGACTGTGCTTTGGCGTGCCACCAAGAATCCTTACCGCCCGGGCCATAAACGCGCCAATTGGTTTGTCGGCGTGAGCTTTTTCGACGAGAAGGAACTCCTGTCCATCAACGAAGCTGATATCGAATACACTACAAGCCGGAGCGGCGGCAAGGGTGGCCAGAATGTCAACAAGGTTGAGTCGGCTGTAAGGGCTACCCACCGCCCTACCGGCATCAGCGTGCGCTGCACAGAGGAGCGGTCGCAGCTCCAGAACAAGGAGAGGGCCCGCAAGCGTCTTCTGCTCAAGCTCCGGGAGCTCAACCTTCAGCAAGTAGATCAAACCCGCAACGAACACTGGGAGAAACACACCTCCCTTCAGCGCGGCGAGCCCGTCAGGAAATTTTCAGGACCGCTTTAATTAAAACATCAATTATCAGATATCAAAATGAAAGACGTGCAAGAGAAACTTGAAATAGATGAAGTGATGGCTTTGCAGCTGTCGGGTATGCCTGTGCGGGATATCATGAAATGCAACCTCGACAGGTTTGAGCAGTTGCTTGAATCCGATTCGCACCTGAATGGCTTTCTCGACAAGGCCAACAGTCTTCTCGACCGTCAGGAAGCCCTGGGTATAGTTTCCATATCCTGTCAGGATGAGAGGTATCCCTCCCGGCTTCACGCTATCGGGGCAGACGCTCCGGCTTTGATTCATTGTCTCGGCAACATAGACCTTCTCGACGAGGAAAAAGCAGTGGCTATAATCGGGGCGCGTGCCGCCGACAAGGAGGGAAACACTAAGGCTTATCGGCTCGGTAAGGAATATGCAGAAAAGGGCTATGTAATCGTCAGTGGTCTGGCTTTGGGGTGCGACACATCGGCTCATATCGGCTGCCTGGATGCCGGCGGAAAGACGATTGCCATAGTTGGCAACGGCCTCGATCTGACCCATCCGAAGGAGAATGTGATCCTTCAGCAACGCATCCTCGACAACGGAGGCCTCTTGCTTTCGGAACAAGTAATAGGTGTCAAGGCCAATCCTACACGGCTTGTCGCAAGAAACCGACTGCAAGCAGCTTTGTCAGAAGCAGTTATACTTGCCCAATGCCCGGCTCAAAGCGGCAGTCTTCACACCATGCGCTTTGCCCGTCAGTATGGGAAGAGTTCTTACGCAGCGACATTCCCACGCAGAACGCCTGCCAACGCCGGCAACTACTACTTGCTCGAGAATAACCTTGCCCAACCCCTCTAATCCATTGATAAATAACTTCCTGCCCACGCAGGGAATCACTATGGGCCTTTAGCTTGACCCAGGGAAGGGAACCGGCGCCCGGAGCTGGGGCGCTCGCTCAGATTTTTCTTTTGATGGTGAGGGGGAGCTTTTCCAGGGCGGCCATGACCTCATCGGCGGCTTTCTCTGAAAGGACCATGTCGATGCTCCTCTCTTTGGCCACGAAGGCCACAGCCTCGGCATACCGGTTTTTAAACCTGGTGTTGATCTCCTTCCAGTTGACGTCTTTCCAAAGATGCGCCACTTCGGCATCAAACGGCAGTCTCCCCTGCAGCATGAGCACGGCCACCACGGGATATCCGGGATAACCCCTCCAATAAGTGGCGTTGTCGTCGGAGGCATAGACGTCGCCGTCGAATCTCACGATATATTCCTTCGAGTCGTCTGAGGACTTGACAGTGGCATAATCTGCGTGCAAGGACACGCGGTTGTCTTCAATCGCGGTCCACGCTTCATACACCTTCTCTTTGGGCTGAAGTTTCATGGCTATATCCCGGAGGCCTGCGCTGCAGGACTAACGCTTACAAAGATGATTGCCAGGGCTACAAACAGGATTGTCAGCACGATGCCGAGCCCGCGGGTGCGACATCTCTCCGGCAGGAAGAAAAACATTGTTTTGGGATAAAATATTGCGAACAGGAAATATATTCCCAAAAAGGTCGAGATGAAAAACAGTGCTTGCATAGTAGTAAAGTTTTAAGGTTTCAGTTTTTCCGTTTATATCAATAAAACATCTTACCTCAAAAAAAGTTGACGGCTTAAAATTCATTGCGATTCTTTGCGACCGATGCCGAATAGCTGTCATACATTTTCTTCTTCGCTTGCAAACCTTTTTAGGGGTCAGACTTGTTTAATTAGAAAAACGTCTTTTGATTAGTAAAACATTAAACCTGAATAGCTATGAAAAAACTTATTTACTTACTGCTTTTGTTACCTTTTGCAGCGTTGACTTCTTGCGAAAAAGATGACCTTGCGCCATTCGATATGACTCTCACTCTGGGAGGTGTAAGCCAATACGACGGCAACTTCTATGCCGTTCAGGGCGACGAAGTTACGATTGAAAATCTTACGGTAGACCCCGTAGGCGGCAAAAACACGGCTTTGTCAAACGTAATGTTCTACATTGACGGCAGACCTCTCTGGCCCACTCCTTGGGAGAGTGTCAACGGTATCACTTTCTCCACGGCCAACCTCCCGGCCGGTACCCATACAATCGGCATAAACGGGAACCTCCTGCAGGTAGACCAGTCTCTCCAGGTGTTTGCAGTAGAATATAAATTGGTAGTGGTCGACAGCGATGAAGGCCTTCCCGAAGGAGCGCCCGAATTAGGGTCTTTCTCAAGCACCGTAAGTTTTCAATAAGCAGACATCCACCATATTTACCCCAAACAGAGGTTGTGATTTACACAACCTCTTTCTTTTGTGGCCATCTATTTTTTGACAAGATTGGAATATTTCGCTATATTTGCACTTGAATTATAAGCGAATGAAACTGATTGAATTAAATATCGGAAGGATTGCTGAGCACTGTAAAAAATACCGGGTGAAGCGTTTGTTCGTATTCGGTTCGATTCTTACAGATAAGTTTAACGCCGAGAGCGACGTGGATTTTTCCGTTGATTTCGACAAGGAGTCTATTCAAGAAGAAAAACTTGACTGGGCGGATATCTTTTTCGGCCTGATTGATGAACTGCAGTCGGTACTTGGAAGAAAAGTTGATTTGGTGGTAGATTCAAATGTGACCAACAGTTATTTCAGGAAAGAACTTGATTCTACTAAGCAGTTGGTGTATGGATGAAAAAATTAAGAAATACTTAGAAGATATTCACTTAGGGGCTGTGTCAGGTAATTGATTATGACACAGCCCTTAAATTACGAGATATTGCTTTTGACCCGCTGTGGCAATTCAAATTTTTGGTGATTCAGTCGTCCTGAAAGTCGAAGACTTCCGGGGTTTACTTGCGGGTGATGACGCCTGTATCGGAGATTGCGAGTGGAGTGGTCGGGAAATCCGCCAGGGTGAGCTCGCGCATTTTCTTTGCAGCCCGGTGAGTCGGGTCTTTTCGGGGTCCTTCCCCTTTGTTTTGCACGAAGGAGTGGATCTGCCCTTCGGCAAAGGTGCCGTCGGGGTTGACGGTTACCTCGGCAATAGGCGCAAGCCCGTTCTCGCCGGTAAGATTGAATTTGTAAGGGGTGCAGAAATTCCCGAGGCTGTAGAATATGATGCGGTCTTTATAAAGCTCAAGCGCGCGGGGCACGTGCGGGCTATGGCCGTAAACCACATCGGCCCCCGCATCTACGGCTGCATGGGCAAATTTCTCAACGTCGCCTCTGTCGCCTCCCAGGAAGGTCTCCCGGCCGTGAGGCACGTGCTGATATCTCTTCCCTTCCCCGCCTCCGTGGAAGCTCACCACCACGATGTCACACTCCTCGCGAAGTCCTCCTACGAGACGTTTGATCTCCTCGGAATTGCTGATGCTGGGCATACCGCTGTTGAACCCGAAGGCCGCAAACCCTATCTTTCGCCCATCTTTCTCTATGATGGCCGTCGGCTTTTTGTCGCGCACTCCGGCATATGCTATCGGGCTGCTGTCAAGCACTTTCATGGTCCCATCGAGCGCCTTCGGACCAAAATCGTTGATATGGTTGTTGGCCAACCCCACGAAGTCAAACCCGGCTTCCTCGAGATGCTTGATGTAGCGCTCCGGCATCTTGAAAGCGTAATAATTCTCAGGGTTCTTCATCGGTTTGGGTGTTCCGTCGCCGTCATACATGCTTCCCTCCAGGTTGCCGACCGCTATATCCGCGCCGCTGAGGATCTCTTTGGTGTCGTCGAAGAGGTTCGCCCCGTCATTTTTAGGCAGAAAGCTGCCCCCTTTCGGGAAGGTGGTACCCAACATGATGTCGCCTACCATCACGATTCTCAACGGCTCGTCTCTCTTCGCCTCGAGAGAATCGGTCGTTTGGGAAGGCTGCTCCGCAGCAGCGGGGAGTGTCTCCGCATCCTTGCGTGTTTCTGCGTTGCCCGTGCAGGCTGAAAAAAGCGAACCGGCCGCAACGATTGCCCCGGCTATCCATACTCGCCTTCTATTACACTTCATCCTTATTAAATTTAAATGCCTCCTTCTCTCCCACTGTCAATCAGGCTGCCTTACGTCTTGCGGAAGCGCGAAGCCGGGATGCCGCAGCGCTCACGATATTTCGTCACGGTGCGCCGGGCTATGTCGAGCCCCCGCCGCTGCATCTCTTCGAAGATAGCCGCGTCGCTCAGAGGGTGCTTCTTATCCTCCTCTTCGATTATCTTCCTGATTTCGGCCTCTATCTTGCGGTTGGTCAGGGCCGAACTCCCCTTCGCCTCTTTCCCCTCTTTCGCTCCCTTCGAGTCGCTGAAGAAGAATTTTAAAGGGAAAGTGCCCCACGGAAGGTCTACAAACTTATTCTTCGTGGCCCTTGAGATGGTAGACTTGTCGAGCCCCGTTTCGCGCTCGAGGTCTTTGAGCATCATGGGGTGGAGCGTGTAGATGTCGGCCGTCTCGAAATATTCTCTCTGAAGCTTCATGATGGCCGCCATGACCATGAAGAGTGTCTGCTGGCGCTGCCTGAACACTTTTATGAAGTCGTTGGCCTCGTTGTAGTGGCTCAGGATATACTGGTTCTCCGGCGTGCGGGCCGAGCGGCGCTTCTTCTCCGCCTCGAGCGAGCGCACCGCCGATGCAAAACTCTCTGATATCTTGAGCTCCGGAATGCGGTTGTTGAGCTTCAGCGACAGCTCTCCCGTATCGGAGTCTTCGCTGATGATGAAGTCGGGTATCACCACGTTGGTGGCCTCCATCGCCGAGTTGCCTACGGCCAGCCCGGGCCTCGGATTCAGCCCCACTATGAGGTCGAGGGCGCCGCGCAGCTGCTCCTCCTTGATCTTGAGCGCAGATATAATCTTATGATAATGGCGCGCCGTGAGGGCGTCAAACTTTTTGGCTACAATCTCGAGAGCAATGTCGCGCACGGGTGCCTCCGGCATCCTCTCTATCTGGAGTGTCAGGCAGTCTTGCAGCGACGTCGCCCCCACCCCCGCGGGGTCCATTGAACGGATTATGGCTATCGCCTCCCGCAAAGATTGCGGGGCCAGATGCATCCCGTGGTGAAACATCATATCCTCCTCGATCTCAGTGAGCGACAGACGCAGGTAGCCGTCGGGCTCGAGGCTGTCAATCAGATAGAGGGCCGCCTCCTTCACCTCCGAAGGCAACGTGCGCTCGTAGAGCTGGCTGCGAAGAGAGTCGTAGAGCGTCTCCGTGTCGTCGCGCGGAGTAAACTCCGGCCTGTCCTCGGCTCCGCTGTAGAGATTCGGATAGAACGTGCCACCAGTGCTCTCGCGAAGCTTCACCTCGTCGTGGCCCGGATCCGGCTCCGCCTCCAGCGCGCTGTTCTCCTCCAGCTCCTTCTCCACCTCCTGGTCGAACTCGCGGGCGTTCTTCTCCAGCGCATTCACGAAACGCAGCTGCTGCTGCGTGATCACATTGCGCAGAGTCGTGGTCTGTCGGAGCGTCTGTTCATTCATTTTCTTCACCTGTAAGGAGCGTTTCTACCGCAAAATTAATACTTTTTGCGACGCCGACATACATCCTGCACCCCTAAATTCATCATTTTTACCCCGCGACTCAAAAAAAACTTTGAGGAGTGACGAAATTTTATTAATTTCGCAGTCTGAATGTAAGACCATAAAACCAGAATCAATGGCAACTAAAGAGAATAAAAAAGCTAACTCAGGCGTAGTTGAAAACCTCGACAGCCACCTCACCAATGCCGGCCGCGCCGTAGCAAACAACAAAAGAATCATCTACATCGCTGTAGGCGTAGTGGCTGTGGTGGCCGCTTTCGTGTTGAGCTACCTCTTCATATATCGTAACCCCAGGCTCCAAAACTCGTGGGAAGCATACAACAAAGTCTTGATGATGCAGATGACGCAGCAGATCAACGACAGCGTGGCCGCCCTCGAATACCAGAAAGTATCCACCAACTTCAGCTCCACCCCTGCCGGCAACGTTGCAGCCCTCGCTTCTGCCGAAGCCTTCTACAACGTGAAAAACTATCAGGCCGCCGCAAAGGTGCTTGAGAAGTTGGGCCTCTCTGAGCCTATCCTTCAGGCGCAGGCCTATGCCCTGCTCGGCGACTGCTACGTAAACATAGCCCATGCCAACAAAGACGACAAAGCCGGCTACGACAAAGCTCTGGCAAGCTACGACAAAGCCATCAAGACTGCCGACGGCAACCCCGAGCTCATCCCGGCATACCTCGTGAAGAAAGCCAACGTATACAACTACCTCAAGCAGTACGACAAATCACTCGCCTGCTACGAGGAAATCAAAAACCAATATCCCAACTACTCCCTGGGCACAGCCGGTGTAGACTTCTACATCGAACGCGAAAAAGCGTTGGCCGGGAAATAACCGTCAACACCGCATATAAAATATAGCATAAAATAATAAAACACTTTGCATATTTTATGAAAAGGCTGCGTCTTTAGAGCCGCAGCCTTTTTCCTAAGAAAAGATAAAAATGGCAGGAGGAGCCTTTGATTACACACAGTTGCCCGCATGGCTACGCATACTGATCGTAGGCGTTTCAGGCGGCGCAGGAGCCATCTGCAGGTATCTGATAATGCTTGCCACCCGCACCACCGGCGACCTCCAAGGGTTCGGCACACTCGTGGTCAACGTCATTGCCTGCTTCCTCATAGGTATCTTTGGCGGCATCCTCGTGGTGGTTCCGTGGGGCAGCGCACAGAAGACCGCATTTGCCCTCATGACCATGACCGGCTTTTGCGGCGGCTTCTCCACCCTCTCGGCCTTCACCCTTGACTGCGTGAAATACTACGAAGCCGGCCAGATATTCATCTGGATAGTCTTCGCCACCCTCACCATCTTCGTGAGCCTCTTCGGCTGCGCCGTCGGCTACTACATCGGTCAAAAATTCTAATTCCCCATCATCCTCCCCAGCCGCCAGCAAGCTCTCCGAGCTATTCTAGCTAATATCAGCTAGCTATCGTAGCAATACTAGCTAAAATAGCTAAATTAGCTATCCCCCCAAAGAGCTCTAATTCGCTGGCTTCCTGTTCTGGAGGCTTCCCGTCTGACGTAGGGGTATAAAAAAGAGAGCCTTTGGGGCTCTCTTCTGTGTAAGACGGCGATTACCTGCTCTCCCGCTTTCGCAGTACCAT
>JAFLTX010000016.1 GCA_022509145.1 Muribaculaceae bacterium
GAACCTATCCTTTCAATAAATCTACCATCTCGTGGTGCCCTGCTATTGGCGATAACGATAGGATAGTAAGCGTAACCTTTACGGCCGTGACGCTGCAATCTAATCTTTGTTGCCATAAACTTTCGGGTTTATTGAATTTAATTAAAAATATTTCACTCGCTCCCGGAGTCTTTCCGAAAGCGAGTGCAAAGTTAATACTTTTAATTTAATTACCAAAACTTTTCCGACTTTTTCAGGTATTTTTTATGCATTTCCCATAAAAAAGTGCAGTTCCGGCGTTTTTTCAGTTGAGATTTGATTATTTCAGCATGTCGATGGCAAACTGGTAATCCGGTTCCTCTGTGATTTCGCGGCAAACGGAAGTCCCTTTGATTTTGCCGTTCTCGTCGATGATGATAAGGGCGCGGGCGTAGAGTCCTCTGAGCGGGCCGTCGGTGAGTTCCACACCGTAGTTTTTACCGAAATCGCTGCGGAAGCCTGAGGCCGGAGCTACGTTTTCAATGCCGTTGGCCACACAGAATTTCTGGGCTGCGAACGGGAGGTCCATCGATACGCAGAGCACCACTGTGTTCTCCATCTTGGAGGCGTCAACGTTGAAGCGTCTTACAGATGCGGCGCATACGTCGGTGTCGAGGCTCGGGAAAATGTTGAGCACCACTCTCTTACCCTTATAGTCGTGGAGGCATACTTCAGAGAGGTCTTTTGCTACGAGTGCAAAGTTGGGGGCGTCTGTACCGGCTTCGGGCACGTTGCCGTAGATGTGCATGGGATTGCCATTAAACAATACGGAGTTTAACATAGGTTTCTGGTTTTAATTAGTTCGTTTTATTATTTAACGTAGGAATTGCCCGTTTTGTTGAAAAGAAAACTTATTGCTTTAATTTATTGTTGTATATTTGTAAAAATTTTCAATCTCAACGAATCGTGGGCTTAGTTTTCAAAAGAATCGAGCACAAGGATATGGCCAGAATCTGGCCGTTTTTGCAGAAAGAAGAGGGGAGAACCACCGACTTTTCCTACGGCGGCGTGCTGATGTGGGTGGATTTTTTCAATTACGACTATGCCATCGTCGACGACACCTTATTTATAAGAGGTGTTGTAGAGGATAACCGCGACATTCCGGCCTTCTCGCTCCCCGTTGGTAAACTAAGGTTTCACGAGGCGTTGAAGCTGATCAGGGAGTATTGCGAGGAGCAGGGGATAACCCCCGAGTTTTCCGCGGTACCGGAATACGCTCTCCCCGAGATTGAGAAGTGCAATCCGGTGAAGATCGAGCCTCTCGACCATTGGAGCGACTATCTCTATGATGCCCGGCAGCTTGCCACTCTTCAGGGGAAGAAGATGTCGAAGAAACGCAACCATGTGAACCAGTTTGTAGCCCATTATCCCGATTGGAGTTACGAGCCACTTACAGCCGCCAACGCCGGTGCCGTTCTCGAGTTTATGAAGCATTACAAGGAGGAGGCCGACGACGGGTTTATGTCGCGTGAGGAGAACCGCCTGGCCGAGGGACTCATCAAAATGATTGCGGAGGGCGACGGAGTGTTGCGTGGTGGAGTGCTTTACAATGCTCCTGGCGAGATCTGCGCCATTTCCATCGGCGACGTCAAGGGCGACACTCTCTATGTGCACGTAGAGAAGGCTTTGCGCGAGGTGATCGGTAGCTATGAGATGGTAAACAAGGAGTTTGCGGCCCATCAGCTTTCAGAAAATCCGCAGATTCTCTATATAAATCGTGAAGACGACGGCGGCGACGAGGGTCTGCGTTATGCCAAGGAATCTTATCATCCGGTAGACCTTCTTAAAAAATACAACATAATTTTTTGAAAAAATTAGTAAATTTGCAGAAATTACCATCTTCAGATGAGCGACGCCCTCATAATAGTTCCCACCTATAACGAAATAGAGAACATTTCTCTGTTGATCGACAGCGTTATGCAGCTGCCGGTGGAGTTTGATATCGTTGTGATAGACGACAATTCTCCCGACGGCACATCGGCTGCGGTCGAAGAGAAGATGGCTCAATATCCCGGCCGCGTCGATTTGATCCGCCGGGAGGGGAAACTCGGTCTCGGCACCGCCTATATCAAGGGGTTCAAATATGGACTCGAGAAGGGTTACGACTACATTCTGGAGATGGATGCCGATTTCTCGCATAATCCTGCCGACCTTCCGCTGCTGCTGAAGGAATGCAAGGATAACGGCGCCGATATGTCGATCGGTTCGCGCTATATCTCGGGTGTCAATGTGGTCAACTGGCCCATGGGGCGTGTCCTGATGTCATATTTCGCTTCTGGTTATGTAAGATGGATCACCCGTATGAAGCTGCGCGACACAACGGCCGGTTTCGTATGTTACACCCGTAAGGTGCTGGAAAGCATCGACCTGGATAAAATCAAGTTTAAAGGTTACGCTTTCCAGATCGAGATGAAATATAAAGCCTTCTGTCAGAAGTTCAAGATTGTGGAGGTGCCCATAATTTTCATCAACCGCCGGTTGGGTACAAGCAAGATGAATTCGGGAATTTTCGGAGAAGCCCTTTTCGGTGTAATCAATCTTCGCCTGCACTCCATCTTCTCCAAAAACTGGATTTAAGCACCAGCCTGATTTCTGAAGCAAACTTATTTTCCCAACACATTAATTAAATGGCTGCCCGAACACAACCAGTGCCCGGGCAATTCTTTCCAAGGAGTGCTCCTTATGCGGGCGCCTCAATTCAGAGCGTCGAGGAGCACGAAAGCAGCCCAGTATATCGGATCTTTGAATGGCCTTCTGCATATGATTTCAGTGGCAACCGGTTCGGTTTCCTCATTCATCCTTTGGCTTTTCCGTTTTTGCGAAGCGGTCATATCCGATTCTTCCGCAACTTCTATCTCTTCCTCATACTCGCGCACGTATTTCTGCGCAAGACGGAGCGATTCCCGTTTGCTCTCGCCTGCCAAAAGGTGCTGATAGAATTGCGACATAAACATTTGCGTGGCAGTGTCGTCCACTTTCCAGAGGCTCATCAGCAGGGAGTTGGCTCCCGCTTTCTTAAAACCGCGCTGAAGACCGAAAACGCCGTCGCCTGTTATCTCGCCCAGACCGGTCTGGCAAGCTGAGAGCACCGCCAGGTCGAGCCCCTGGAGGTCGAGCTGGGATATCTCTTTTGCCGTGAGTATCCCGTCTTCCACGTCTTCAGGAATCAGGTTTCCCCTCAGCAGATTGTTGGCTCCGGAGAATAACAGTCCCGAGCGGGTCAAGGCTTTATCTTCTGAATTGCGCGTGCTGCTGCCTTGGTCGGCCGAGTATAATTGCAGTCCGGTTTCCTGCGCTTCCGATTCGGTCCAATAGAAGCCGTGGGTGGCGATATGGATTATGTTTATATTCTTTCCTGACAGCGATTTAAAGGAGGCTTCAGACCCGTCGAGTCCTTTGTAGAACAGCGGTGAAATGGCGCTTCTTTTGAAAGACTCGGCTATGTTGTCGATCTCAGTGGCAGTCTGCGGCAGGAAAGCCGCGCCTCCTCGCAGATTGAGAGAGTCGACACTCTCAGCGAGACTGCTTCCCATCGAACGGAGTCCCGGATATTTTCTCATATCGTCTGCCAGATACGACGGATCGGTGTCATACTGCATCCCCCCGAACAGTGCGGCGTTCTTCTTGTTGCTCTTATCTTTCTCGAGCGCCAACTCGCGGGTCGACGACAGCCGGAACAGATTGTAGTAATCCGAAATCACTCCGTCTTCAGAGTAATGAGGCAGTGATTCGATGGCTATGTTATACAATTCGTCGGCCGGGGAGAAGTAGATATTCTTCTTCCCCTGGATAAGCGGCTCAAGCGGCTTCCAGATAAGGTTGCTCAGCTCCTTTGTGTTGTAATACCTTCGGGGCGATATCTTCTTAAGCTCGTCTTCGGTGCATAATGTGATCATCTTCGGGCTTTTCGCTCCCTTCTCTATCGCAAGAACGGCATACTCTTTCCCGTTCATAAGTTCATAAGTAATGAATTCAAAAGATATGTCGTTGTCCTTGAGATTCTTCTCGATGTCGCTCCATCGTATCGACATATTGTGGGTGTAATCGCCGAAATTCTTTGACCGCGCAATCAGCTTCTTCTCCAGTTCCTGCACCTCTTGCTCCAGCGACTCAACATCAGCATCTCTCTCGCCGTCAGGGGTGTCGTATAATTTGGTCAATCTATCGCTGAGTTTCGTCAGTTCTTCATACATCCTGATGGTCTCAGCATCATCCGAATTCTTGATGATTTCTGAAAACTCCGTATCGGTTGAGAGCAGCAACCCCTTTGATGTAAGTACGCAATTATAGCCGTTGGAGAGCAACTCGTCAGAACGATACTTCGCGGCGAAAGCTATCGCTCTGTTAAACCAGAATTTCTCCCTGTTCCAGAAGATTTGTCGGTTGTTTTTTGTTGAGTTCGAGAAGATATATTTCAGATTGGTGTTGAGAATTTCAGAATGCTCCAACACACAATCGGTCAGCTCCTTTTCCATCCCGAAGTAATTGTAGTAGTAGGGGAGCTCCTGCAAACATTCCTTATAGGCTTTCCCCATCTTGGAGTTTGTCTCTACCAATACTTCCTTAACTCCAATCAACAACTTCAAAGCCTCGGAATAGTTACCCCTATAATACTCAGCATTGGCAATTCTTATTAAAGCGAGTAAATATGTTTCTGACTTGTTGCCGGATATCTTTTCGTATTTTTCGGCTGCTTGCCATCCACATGTGATTGCCCCCTCATAATCGCCGGCATTATATTTGTAAAAACAAATGTTACTTAACGCTGTTGGAATCTGATAGGAATTTTCAGGAAGGCATTTTTCATAAATTCTTAGTGCTTGGGAACATAGAATAGCAGCTTCTTCATATTCGCCCTTTGCTGACTTATACACAGAAAGGTTATTAATAGATTCGGCATATAACATATTCTCTTCTCCCATCACTACTTTTCTGATTTCCGCTACTTGTTTTCCATACTTCAATGCGTTGTCATAATCTCCAAGATTGTAGTAATTGTATGCCATGAAATTTAATACACGGGCAGTTTCTACATTATCTGGACCCCACACTGATATGCTGATATCATACGCTTGCTGACACACCTCGATACTCTTCACCAAGTCATCAAGACGGGTGTAAGCAGTCGATAAATTAAGAAGGCATGTTATGTATTGCCTTGATTCCTTCCCTAAAGTTTGTTCGCGAAGGTCCAAAGCCATCTCAGTATATTTTATCGCTTCCGGATAGTTGTCCGCTGTCAGGTAAGAAAAGCCGATTTGTTGGGCCGCCGTTGCTTTAACATCGCGGGTATCTTCTTCAATCTTCTCACACTCCTCTAAAATCTTTTTACAAACATCTATTGACTCGTTATATTCAATATCGGAGTAAAATTCCGATAAACCTCCAAGTGCGTTAAGATATTGAAGTGTTTGCGTCAAGTTGTTCTCTTCATACCAAGTTATTAACTCCCCGAGTGTTTCTTGCGCTTTTGTAGCGTTTCCACCTTCGAAGTAAGAATAGGCTAAACCTTCGTATAGTAAATGATAAAAGGCTTCATTTTCCTTCGGGTTTTTATTAAGGATTTCTAAGGCTGCCTCATAATATTTTGCAGCTTCCTTATAATTAAACGTATAATAACAGTTTTCACCTAAATAGGCATATATGTTTACCTTTAATGACTCGTCGGTTTCGTTTATCTCGTCGTAAATTTGCAAACAGGTGTTTAGCACTTCGTTTGATAGATCATATTTCCTTGCCATGGTGCATATTATTGCGAGCGAAGTCGCAACTTCCAGATATTTGGAATTATTTGTTCCATAAACAGATTCATACATACTCTGCATATCTTCGCCGAGTTTCACCGCCTCGTCTCTTTGACCCCTTGAGAAATATGCCATAGCAAGGTCTTCGAGGAATTGCTGGTAATCCAAATTGAATTCAATATTCCTCTTTTCGTGTATGGATTTCGCCTCGTTCAGTAATTGCAGCGACTTTTCTCGGTCGTTCTCCTTTTCATAAAGCTCAGCCAACTTGAGTAACAAACGCAAGTAATTCAATTCATCGGTTCGTCCGGCTTTCCTGTAATTTTCAACTACTTTTTCACACTCCAAAATCACCCCGCCATTATCAGCTATAAAGCCAAAACTGTTCAGCCATTCCTCAACAACGGCATAATACTCTGAGGAAGCCAAATCATAATTCTCAAAGACATAATCCACATACCTTTTGATATCGTTTATCCATGATGGATCCCAGTTGAGGAATTTTATCCTTCCGACGTCAGCAAGATTCCATATATAATAAGGATGATTTTCGCCGGTTATCTCCTTTTTCAACTCAGCCGCTTCTTGAATTAACGGCAACGCTTCTTCGTAATTCTCTTGTCGATAAAGCGCAACTCCCAACTCGTAAATGGAGTCGGCCTTTACGGTAAGACGCCTGTCTACAGGAGTGCTGAAGTAATATCTACCCGACGCTTCCTGTGCCCTGGCGGTATCCCCAAGATTATACAATGAAGACGCCAGCCACATGGCCGAATATTCGCTCCTCATAGAGGTAGAGTCGTGTTCCGCCTTGTCTATTTTGTCGCTCTCTTCAAAAAAGGGGATTGCTTCTTCAAACTGGTTGAGCCGATACAGCTCCACGCCTTTGGAGAAAAGTGAATCGGATTTCTCCAAAGGGGTGAGTTCTCGTGCCCTCAATGCAACGAATGTGAGCAGCAGGAGGACTGTAGATATAGTTCTCTTCATTTAAATTCAGTTTATCTTGACCTCTCTTTTGATAAGCCAGGGTGTCTATTTCTTCTGCGGGGGAGCGGTGCTTAATCCCGCTTTCTCGATGATCTCGTTCGAGATCACTCCGGCCGGTGCTTTAAGCGTGGTGATTACCCACGATTTGGTGATTTCGTCCCATTGCAGAGAAGAAACGGTTTGCCATACGGTTTCAAAGAATCCTTTTTTCGGGGCCAGTTTTTTACGTTTCTTCCTGTCTTCCTTCCAATGATTGCGGTATTCGGAGGTGATACGGCAGGTCTCGGTCAACTCGATATCCATTTTATATTGGCCTGTGCCCCAGATGTTCTTATATTTCCCGTTGGCGTCTCTGTAGCCCATATATGAACGCGGCACGATAAAACTCTCACCCACAATGGCATACTTCGAAGGCTCGTTCTCTTTCCTGTAATATTTTAGGAATCCCTTGGGGTCGATGTCGTTCTTGTCTACTGAGACCGACACGTTGAATTCCCCGAGCTGAGCGTCGTTGTGGAGTTCTATTGCGTCGGTAAACCATGAGGAGGTGAGCTTGATGTTCATTGAAAGGTTGAATGCACCTCTCTCGTCGAAAGAATACTCAAGCGGCAGCTGCGTGTTGGGCAGGTTGGAGCGGGTCGGGCTGAGGATGAGTGTGTCCAATACCAGCTCGAACTTGGAGTGGTTCACGATTCGGTTGAGCTTGTCGCGGTCGATGTGGCAAGAGATGAAAAACACGGTGTCCGGACCTTCCATCCTGAGGCAACCGATGCCGTCGAAATTCATGTTCAGAGGGTCGAGGGCACCTGCCGTCGATGGTTTGCGGTAAAAATCCTTTACATCCTGCACCGACGATATTTTGGTTGTCCACGAGTTTTCGGCGTTTACGGTCTCCTCCCATTCTTTCATCAGCCGGGCGTTGCGGGTAATGAGGTTGCCTATGGCGTTGACCCCCAACTCTATGAATGCCGACACATAGCCGGCGCCCAACCCTTTTACGGCCCCTAAGGAAGCGTTGAGAAGATCCACGTCAAACCTCCTCGTATCGTCTTGTGCCTGCTCCTGGTTGGCAATGTAAATGTCATCGGCCAGGCTTTCGCTGGTGTATATAAATGTCTTGTAGACAGTGACATCCCTTTGAGCCGCTGCTGAAAGAGCCGTCAAAGCGATTATTGAGAAAATGGTAATTTTTTGTAATATGGAGTTCATTTTTATGTGAATGGTAATTTTATTTTGGATGTGGGTGAGACCCACGATTTCTATCTTTTTATATGACGCGAATGCTCCACTGCTGCCCGGCCTATAAATCCAGCGATGGGAGGGGAGAGCTTAGTCACCTTGCAGCTCACGCTCTCGATCCGTGGAAAACGGGAGGCGATTTCTCCGGTGATTTTCATCGCCACCGTCTCGAGCAGCAACACCGGCTCGTCCATAACTTTTTTGACTATCTCATAAAGAGTTACGTAAGATATGGTGTCGTCGATGTCATCGCTCATTTCAGAGGCGTTTTCATCATACGTCACCTCCACGTCAACGGAGAATTCATTCCCGTCGCGAGTTTCATGTTCAAAAACTCCATGGCGGGAATAAAATCTGACGTCTTCGAGCAGTATGCGTGTCATCTTCGATATTTAAGGCCCAAGCTGTAAGTGTTGAAGGCCTCGGCTGCAAAGTTTACTGGGCGCTGCAAAGCTTACTTGCAGCAGCCACAGGGAATTTTATCTACACGTTTTTGGTGACGGCCTCCTTCGAAGGGAGTCGATAGATACTCGTCAACGATCTTCAGAGCGGTTTCCTCGCTGATGAAACGCGCCGGCATCACCAGGAAGTTGGCATCGTTGTGCTGGCGTGCGAGTTTTGCGATTTCAGGTATCCAACAGAGGGCTGCGCGGATGTTCTGGTGCTTGTTGAGCGTCATCTGAATCCCGTTTCCCGAGCCGCACATAGCGATACCCATATCGCACTCACCCTTCTCTACGGCCTCGGCTGCGGGATGGGCAAAATCGGGATAATCGCACGATTCAAGGGAGTGGGTGCCGAAATCTTTCACTTCATATCCCTTGCTCTCCACATATTTTTTCACCGCTTCTTTCAGCTCGAAGCCGGCGTGGTCTGATGCCATTGCTATTCTTTTTCCCATGGTCTTATTCTGGTTTTGTTTCTTCTTTGTTGTTATCTTCCGTCGAAGCTGAGGCTTCGGCGCTTTCTTCCTCATTTTGAGACTCTTCCTTGCGCTCTGCTTCCACTTGTCGGTTGGTCTCCTCTATGAAGTCGAGAAGCTCTGTGCGTCCGTCTTTCTTTACCGAAGAAGTTACAATCATCTTCGGGAGGATATCCCAATGCACCTCCAGCACTTTCTTATATCTCTCCACCGCATCGTGAACGGCCATCTTCGACATCTTGTCGGCCTTGGTGAAGACTATAACAAACGGTATGCCGTTCTCGCCGAGCCATTCGATGAAATCAAGGTCGATCTTCTGCGGCTTGATTCTGATGTCGATAAGCAGGAAAAGGCAGGTCATGCATTCGCGCTTGAAAATGTAATTCTCGATAATGCGCTGAATCTCTTCTCTTTGCTTCATTCCGCGTGCCGCATAGCCATAGCCCGGAAGGTCGACGAGATACCATTCCCCGTTGTTGATGGTGAAATGGTTGATCAGCAGCGTTTTCCCGGGTGTCTGTGAGGTCTTCGCCAGGCTCTTCCGTCCTGTGAGCATATTTATGAGGGAAGATTTCCCTACGTTCGAGCGCCCGATGAAGGCATATTCGGGTTTGCCGTGCACGGGACACTTGGCCACATCGGCGTTGCTGATCAGATATTTGGCGTCTTTTATTTCCATAATCAACTGTAAAATAACGAATGGATAAGTTGGAGCGAGCGGTTGGTGTGCGCTTCCGGAACGGTTATGGTCACGGTGGTGCGCGAAGCTCCTTCTGAAACGGCAAGTGTAGGAATCTCCTCGCGCTGCAACGTATGGATGATTCGGTGCGATATCTCTCCGTGGCCGAGAATGTTCTCGCCCACGAGCGCTATCATCGTGAGCCCCTCTATGCAGTCTACCGCCGAAATTTTCCCGGCCGATATTTCCGGCGCGAATTCCTTGCGTATCAACGCCAAGGCCGCCTCGCACTCGTCTTTCCGCAATGCAATGGTAAATCCGTCATGCTCATCAAGCTTTACTGTAAGAAACACGTTTATTCCGTTGAGAGCCAACGCGTTGAATATTCGTGAGCTGACGGTATTGTTCACGGCCTCGTCGCCCGTTTTTATCTGGATAAGGTGCACGTCTTTCAGGGCTGAGAGGCCTCGGACATGCGAGCAGTTTTTCAACAGTTTGTTGTCGAAATCCTTGATCATCGTCCCGGGTGCCTCCGGATTGTGGGTGTTCAGGATTTTGATGGGGATGTTCTTCTGGAACACGGGGTATATCGTGGGAGGATAGACCACCTTCGCGCCGAAAGTGCATAGCTCAAGACTTTCCACAAACGACATCTCCGGAATAAGCCGCGCTTCGGGTATGATACGCGGGTCTGACGTCAGGAACCCGTCTACGTCGGTCCATATTTCCAAAACATCGGCGTCAAGCGCGGCAGCGAAAAGGGCAGCGGTGAAGTCGCTTCCGCCTCGTCCCAGGTTGGTGATGGCAGCTGAGTTGAGGTCTTTCGAGATGAAACCGCCGGCAATTATAGGCTTCCCGGCCTCAGGATGGGCTGCCTCGCGTATGTTTGCAAGCGTCAGGGCGTTGACTACGATATTCTTCCCGAATCTGTTCTCGGTCTTGAAGATTTCAAGAGAATCGAGATGAGTTGAGGTGGGAATCATAGCAGCCACGATGATAGAGGAGATTCTCTCTCCGAAACTCACGATTTTGTCTGAGATCGGGGTGTTGAGATATTGCAGAAGATTCACGCCCATATAGGTGCGCTCAAGCTCGTCGAGCAACGGCGTGATCTTTTCAAGGCAGTCTCGTTTCCTCTCCGGGTCTTTCACCACGGCCTCAACTATGTCGTAATGGCGTTGGCGAATCGACTCTACGTCAGCTTTATAGCTCTCATCTCCGGAAGCTGCCTTCGCCGCAGTGGCAAGCAGTTTGTCAGTCAGGCCTCCGAGGGCTGACACCACCACCACTATCGGCTCTGTGTTCCCGAGTATTATCTTCTCTACATTCCGCAGACTCTCGGCCGTTCCCACCGAGGTTCCGCCAAACTTCAAAACTTTCATTCGGCAAAGAAATTTCTCCCAAATTTACAAAAAAATTCGATAACGCGCCTATTGCCGCCTTAAAAGCTTTCTTACGATTCTGACTGGCAACTTTCCTTGCACTCGCATTCGCAGCCGTTTCCGGTGCAGACAAGGAGGGAGAAGTCGTGGTCTTCGCCGTCGATTGTATGCCACGCGGGTAAGACCGCAATCTCTTCAAATCCTCCTTTTTTGAAAAGTTTCTGGGCCGGGATGTTGGTCGTGGCGGTAACGGCCACCAGTTTTCTTAGCCCCAGCCTATGGAATGCTATCTTCTTCAGCGTTTCGAGTGCGCCTTTCCCGTATCCGTTGCCGCGGAAATCGGGGAAGATGGTGAGGCCGGCGTAAGCCTTGCGGTCGCGGGCCGAGATGTCGAAGAGGTCTACGATTCCGATTCTCATCCCGCTCTGCGTCTGGGCTATCAGGCGCAGCTGCCTGGAAGCGAAGGGGTTGGCGTCGTAGTTGAGCGCATATTCGAGCAGCTGCTGGCGTGAGAACGGAGCTGTGTAGTCCGACCATTTCCAGGCCGAATCGTCATATTCGCATTCAAACATAAAGTCTACGTCTTCAGGCTCTATGGCTCGGAGGGTGATTTTTTCATTCATCTTTATGGAATGTTTCTGAGAAAGGTATTCTGTTTTGAATCGAGCGCCCGAGGGTGAGCTCGTCGGTATATTCCAGTTCGTTGCCGATGCTCAGGCCGCGCGCGAGGATCGATATCTCCACGTCGTAGGGCGCCAGCTTGCGGAAGATGTAATAGTTGGTGGTGTCGCCCTGTATCGTAGGGTTGAGGGCGAGTATCACTTCGCGTATCCCTTCCTGCTCCACGCGCTTTATCAGGCTCTCTATCTCAAGGTCGGAAGGGGAGATGCCGTCGAGAGGCGAGATCACGCCTCCTATCACGTGATACAGCCCCTTGAACTCCCGCGTGCTCTCAATGGTGAGGACGTCTTTGATGGTCTCCACCACGCAGATGGTCTTCTCGTCGCGGCGATGGTCGCTGCAGATTTCGCAGATTTCACTCTCCGAGATGTTGTGGCACCGGCTGCAGTAGGTCACGTTGTTGCGCATGTCGATTATCGACTGCCCCAGGGCGATGGCCGTCTCTTTATCCTGCCTCAGCAGGTGAAGGGCCAGCCTGAGCGCCGTCTTCTCTCCGATTCCCGGGAGCTTCGAGAGCTGCGACACCGCGTTTGCAAGCGATATGGAGTTGAGTTGGTTGGTCATTTTGCACGTTGATTGAGGTCTAAGCGGCAATTTTGCACTAAAACACCTATTATTGCGTTTTTTTATTAGACATCACTTTAGAAACGATAGAATGATTGAATATATTATAGGAAAACCGACCGAATTGTCGCCCACACGCCTCGTGCTTGAATGTGGAGGGATCGGTTACGAGATAGGGATCACGGTGCTCGACTATCCCAAGATGCAGGAGAAGGAGCAGCTGAAGGTCTACATCCACGAGAGCATCCGCGAAGACGCCCACGTGCTCTTCGGGTTCCTCTCCAAGGAGAGCCGCGAGTTCTTCCGGTTGCTTATTGGGGTGAGCGGTGTAGGGCCCAACACTGCCCGGCTCATCCTCTCGTCGCTCAGCGTGGCCCAGCTCGAAGAGAGCATCGCCACAGGCAACGACTCGATGCTCAAGACGGTGAAAGGGATCGGCGGAAAGACGGCACAGCGCATCATCGTAGACCTCAAAGATAAAATAAAGACAATAGAAAAATCGTTATCTCCTACGGGTTTGCCTGCAATGGAGAGCCAGTATCAAGACGCCCTGGCGGCGCTGGTGACGCTCGGCTTCGCGCAGGTGCCCACACAGAAGGTTTTGAGAAAAATATTCACCGGTCAGCCCGACATTTCGGCAGAAGATGCTATAAAGACGGCGTTGAAGATGCTTTGATGCACCATTTCAGGGTCTTCAGGGGAGAGGCTTCTTAATGAGAGGAGACAAGAGAACAGGCAATAAGGGAAACAAGGCGCGCGTCGCCGTGTTCCTTATGATGGCAGTTGCTTCGATGGCAATTGCTCTTTTTGCCTATCCCCAATATATGCAGTCGCAGCTCGCTCCTCCGCCCCCGGCGCCGGAATATCTCGACAACACGGCCATCCCCGACAGCGACTTCATGCCCTCGCCCGTGGCCCGGACGCTCCCTCTCGACTATGACGACTATCTCGGGCGCGAGTATGCCGCCGACCTCGAGACCCCCGAAAACATCAAGACCGAAGCCATCTACGACCCGACCACCGGGATGTATTATCTGCACACAAAGCTCGGCGACCAAGACATCGTCACCCCCTACGTGATGAACGCCGAGCAATACAACGCTATGGTGACGCGCCGAGAGATGTTCGACTACTTCCACCAGAAGAACGCCGAGACTTTCGAAAACAAAGAGAAGCAGCCCTTCAACATCTTCGACATGAACTTCGCCATCGGGCCGCTCGAGAAGATTTTCGGCCCCGGCGGTGTAAGGCTCACCACCCAGGGCTCGATTCAGCTGTCGATGGGCGTCAAGAGCAACAAGACCGACAATCCGGCTCTCTCGTTGCGCTCGCGGCGGAAAACCTATTTCGACTTCACTCAGAAGATTCAGGCGTCGATCGGTGCCTCTGTAGGCGACAAGTTGAAATTCAACATGACCTACAACACGGACGCCACCTTCGATTTCGACTCCAAAAACCTCAAGCTCACCTACGAAGGGAAGGAAGACGAAATCATAAAGAACATCGAGGCGGGCAACGTGAGCATGACCACCGGCTCGAGCCTTATCCGAGGCGGTACGGCCCTCTTCGGTCTCAAGACGAAACTGCAGTTCGGCAAGCTCACGCTCACGGGCCTCATGTCGCAGCAGAACAGCGAGTCGAAGACGGTCAACACCCAGGGCGGCGTGCAGGCGCAGGAGTTCAGCATCCCTGCCGACAACTACGACGCAAACCGCCATTTCTTCCTGGCCCAGTATTTCTACGACAATTACGACAAATTCGCCTCGAAACTTCCCTACGTCTCCTCCGGCATCCAGATCACTCGCATCGAGGTGTGGGTGACCAACAAGCTTAGCAACTATCAGGAGAGCCGCAACTTCGTGGGGTTCATGGACCTTGGCGAAAACATGTCGATGGCCAACGATTATTGGTCGCCGAATTACGCCCAGGACGTTCCCTCGAATCAGAGCAACAACCTCCTGCAGATCATAAAGGAGCAATATCCCGCCGCCAGAAACATCAATCAGGTGACTCAGGTGCTCGACCCCCTCAAGGCATACGGCATCGAGGGCGGCAAAGACTATGAGAAGGTGGAGAGTGCGCGCCTCCTCAAGAGCACGGACTACACTCTCAACGCCACTCTCGGCTACATCTCCCTGCGCCAGGCGCTTTCAAGCGACGAGGTGCTTGCCGTGGCTTACGAATACACCTACCAGGGTAAGGTTTATCAGGTAGGGGAGTTCTCGGCCGACGTCACCACCACCTCCGACAACCTTTATCTGAAGATGCTCCGCGGCACCACCATCTCGCCCAAGCTGCCGATGTGGAAGCTGATGATGAAAAACGTCTACAGCCTTGGTGCCAACCAGGTGCAGCAGAAAAACTTCAAGCTCAACATCAAGTATCTGAGCGACACCACCGGCGTGGAGATCAACTACCTCCCCGTGGGCGATATCGCCAACATGCCGCTGCTCCAGGTGATGAACCTCGACCGCATCGACTCCAACCAGGAGTCCAACCCCGACGGTTTCTTCGACTTTATAGAGGGTTACACTGTGCTGAGCCAGCAGGGTAAGATCATATTCCCAGTGGCTGAGCCTTTCGGCCGAAACCTGCGCGACAAGATAGGCGATGCCAAGCTTGCCGAGCCGTACGTCTACCAGGAGCTTTACGACTCCACTCTCACCGTGGCCAAGCAGTTTGCCGACAAGAACAAATTCTCGCTGAAAGGGGAGTACCAGGCCAGCAACGGAGCGCAGATCCGTCTCAACGCAATGAACGTGCCCCGCGGATCCGTGGTGGTGATGGCCGGCGGTGTGGTCCTCAACGAGAACACCGACTATACCGTCGACTATACCATGGGTATCGTCACCATCACAAACCAGAGCATCATCGACTCGGGCACAAACGTGAGCGTGACGCTTGAGAATCAGAGCCTTTTCAGCATGCAGCGGAAGACTCTCCTCGGTCTCGACGCCCAATATCAGATCAACAAGAATCTTAACGTCGGGGCCACGCTCCTCCATTTCTCCGAGAAATCCCTCACCGAGAAGGTCAACATAGGCGACGAGGTGATCAACAACACCATGTGGGGTGTCAACCTCAACTACAATCAAGACTTCATGTGGCTCACCAACCTTCTCAACAAGGTGCCCACCATCAATGCCACAGCTCCGTCGTCGTTCAAGCTCTCGGCCGAATTCGCCCAGCTTGTGCCACACAAGCAGAAGAGCGGCAGCAATGCCGGCTCGAGCTTCATCGACGACTTCGAAGACACCCAGATCGGCGTCGACCTCCGCAATCCTTACTCGTGGTTCCTCGCCAGCACGCCTTACGACGGCGGTGCCGGCGCCCTCTTCCCCGAGGCGGCCCTCTCCAACAACGTGGACTATGGTAAAAACCGCGCCCTCCTGGCTTGGTATTACATCGACCGCACTTTCACCATGCGCAACTCCAACACCATCCCCGGTTACCTGCGCAACGACCTCAAACAGCTCTCCAACCCCTACGTCAGGGAAGTCACCGTTAACGAAATCTTCCCCAACCGCGACGTGAACTACGGCGAGAGCAACACCATCCAGACCCTCAACCTCTCTTTCTATCCCACCGAAAGAGGCCCCTACAACCTCGACGCCGACAACATCGCTTCAGACGGCAGCCTCCTCAATCCCGAGAAACGCTGGGGCGGCATCATGAGAAAGATGGACAACACCAACTTCGAGTCGTCCAACGTGGAATACCTCCAGTTCTGGATGCTCGACCCGTTCCTCGATCCCGAAAACCCCAACACCGAGGGCGGCGACCTTTATTTCAACTTCGGCGAGATCAGCGAGGATATCCTCAAAGACGGCATGAAGAGCTATGAGAACGGTATCCCCGTAGACGGCAACGAAGAGTTCATGGAGTCTACCGTCTGGGGGCGCGTCTCACGCCAGAACTCTCTGACGTATGCCTTCGAGAATACGGCCAACGACCGCCTTATTCAGGACGTCGGTCTCGACGGCCTTCCCAACGACGACGAATACACCTTCAGCAGTTACCAGGAATACCTCGACAAGCTGCGCACGCGTCTCCCGGCCGAGACCATCGCCAAGATGCAGGAAGACCCCTTCTCGGCAATGAACGACCCCGCAGGCGACAATTACCACTTCTACCGCTCCGACTATTACGACGAGCATCAGGTCGGCATCCTCGACCGCTATAAGAGATACAACGGCGTGGAGGGTAACTCCCTCTCGCCCGACCAGAGCCCCAACCCCCAGTATCAGAGCGCCCGTAGCGTACCCGATGTGGAAGACATCAACCAGGACAACACGCTCAACGAGTATGAGCGCTACTTCCAGTATAAGGTCTCCATCCGTCCCGAAGACCTGGAAGTGGGGAAGAACTATATCGCCGACAAGCAGACCTCCATCCAGCGCACCCGCGACGGCGACCTGGAGGTCACCTGGTATCAGTTCAAGATTCCTCTCTCGGCTCCCGAGAAGGTGGTGGGCGGCATCTCCGACTTCACCACCGTCAGGTTTGCCCGCATGTTCATGACCGGGTTTAAGGAAGTCACACACCTCCGCTTCGCCACTCTCGAGCTTGTGCGCGGCGAATGGCGCGACTACCAGTTCAACCTCAACAGCCGCAACGACTCTCCCGCCGAGGGCGAGCTCGACATGTCGGTTGTCAACATCGAGGAGAACTCTTCGCGCACCCCCGTCAACTACGTGCTCCCGCCGGGTGTCGACCGTATCCAGGACCCCGGCCAGAGCCAGGCCACCCAGCTCAACGAGCAGTCGCTCCAGCTCAAGGTCACGGGCCTCCAGGCCGGCGACGCAAGGGGTATCTACAAGAACACCCAGCTCGACCTGCGCATCTACCGCCGAATGCAGATGTGGGTGCACGCCGAAGCGTTCATCGACGACGCAACCAACCTCAAGAACGGCGACCTGGCCCTCTTTATCCGCCTCGGCTCCGACTTCAAGAACAACTATTACGAATACGAGATACCTCTCGACCTCACCGCTCCCGGCAACTACAACAACTTCAATTCGGCCGACCGCGCCAAGGTGTGGCCGCTCGACAACAGGCTCGACGTCCCCTTCGAACTCTTCACCGACTGTAAGATTGCCCGCAACAAAGGGCGCAACGACGGCATGGAGGGTATCAACTACACCTCCGTCTACACCATGCGCGACCCCGACGACGAGCGCAACACCGTCAGCATCCTCGGCAATCCCTCGCTCAGCGATGTCAGGGTGATGCTCATCGGTATCCGAAACCTCTCCAACTCCACCAAAGACGGCACAATCTGGGTAAATGAGCTGAAGGTAACCGACTTCAACGAAAACGGCGGCTGGGCCCTCAACACCAACGCCAACCTTGCGCTCAGCGACGTGGCCATGGTCAACTTCTCCTATCATAAGGAGACGGCCGGTTTCGGCGGCGTCGACCAGGGGCTATCGGCCCGTCGCCTCGACGACTACGAGCAGATGAATGTGGCCGTGCAGGGCGACCTGGGGAAGGTGGTCCCCGAAAAGGTGAAGCTCAGCGCGCCGATCTATTATTCGCGTTCCAACGAGCGGACAACCCCCATGTATAATCCTCTCGACCAGGACCTTCTCCTTAAAGACGCTCTCGAGGCTGCCTCCACTAAGGCCGAGAAAGACTCCATCAAGAGTTATGCCCTCACCACCAAGATGACGGAGAGCTTCTCTATCAGCAACCTGCGCTTCAACATCCAGAGCAAGGTGCCCATGCCCTGGGATCCCGCTAACTTCCAGCTCGCTTTCTCGTTCAACAAGCAGAAAAACACCGATCCCACCACCGAATACGAGAACACCAACGACTTCCGCGGCAGCTTCCAGTACAGCTATTCGCCCGTCATAAAGCCCCTCAAGCCGTTCGGCTTCATCAAGGGTAACAGCAAGACGGCCAAATTCCTGCGCGACTGGCAGATCAACTGGCTCTTCAACAACCTCACCTTCTTTACCAATATGACGAGGTACTACTACGAGCAGCAGGCGCGCAGCGCCGTCGACGACATATTCCAGCTCCCCGTCCAGGTCAGCAAGAATTTCTACTGGAACCGCCAGTTCTCGCTCAACTGGAATCTGATCCAGAGCCTTAGCCTCTCCTTCCAGAGCAACACTACAGCCCGCATCGAGGAGACGACCGGCGCAGTAAACCGCAAACTCTTCCCCGACAGATATAAGGAGTGGAAAGACACCGTGATGTCTTCTATCCGCGGCCTCGGAACCCCCTGGAACTACAATCAGACCTTCACCGGCACATATCGCGCCCCGTTCAACAAGATTCCGTTCCTCGATTACCTCACGGGCAACGTAAGTTACACCGCCACCTACGCCTGGAACAAAGGCGCCACCGTGGAGGATGTATATCTCGGCAACTCCATCCAGAACCAGTCTACCTGGAACGCCGACGCCCGTCTCAACTTCGAGACTCTCTTCAACCATTCCAAGTATCTGCAGGAAGTAAACAAGCGATTCTCCTCGTCTAACTCTTCGCGCAACAACAACCGCAACCGTAAGAAAGACGACCGCAAGCGTGTCGAGAAAGCCGTTACCCTCTCGCCCGACACCACCACAACCATCAACCATAACCTCAAAAGCAAAAACGTCAAGGTGATGGCCACGTTGGGCAACAAGCCCTTCATGCTCCAGACCAACGTCATCGACGAGAACAACATAGAGATCCTCAACAAAGGCACCCAGAACCTGAAGGTAACCATCACCGGCCCCTCGAAGAGCGACGAAGAGAAGGTTTCGCCCGGAAGGGCGGTGGCCGACCACATTGTGCGCTTCCTCATGATGCCGCGGTCGCTCTCGTTCCGATGGAGGAGCTCCCACTCGCTCTCGCTCCCGCAGTTCGCGCCCAATATCGGCGACATCTTCGGCCAGAGCACGGCCTACGGCCCCATGGCCCCCGGTCTTGACTTCGCTTTCGGCTTCTACGACGAAACCTACGTGCAGAAAGCCCTCAACCGCAACTGGCTCCTCACCGATTCCGACCAGACTTCACCAGCCATCTGGAACGAAGGTAAGGAATTCTCGTTCGAGCTCAATCTCGAGCCCATCCGTGGCCTCAAGATAGTCCTCACCTCCACGCTCGCCGACTCGCGCACCCAGCAGGTGCAGTTCATGTATGCCGATATGCCTACCAGCCGGTCGGGCAACTATACCCGCACCCATGTGGCCTTGGCCACGGCCCTCAGAGGCTCGAAAGCCGCCGACGGCTATGCCTCCGACGCCTTCAGCCGCTTCCTGAGCAATATCCCGGTGGTTGCGGCCCGCTATGAGGCCAAGTACGCAGGGCTCTATTACCCCTCGGGCGGCTTCATGGACGGCAACCCCTTGGGTGGCACCCAGTACAACCCCGAAGTCGGCAACGTCAGCACCACGAGCCCCGACGTGCTTATACCCGCTTTCATCGCCGCCTACAGCGGACAGGACGCACATAAGATCACCCTCAATCCCTTCCCCGGATTGGCTGCCATGCTCCCCAACTGGAAGGTGTCTTACGACGGCTTCCTCCAGCTCGGCAACATGAAGAAGATCTTTAAGAGCTTCACAGTAAACCACTCGTATCAGTGCACTTACTCAATCGGCTCCTATACCAGCTACCTCAACTGGATAGGCGTTGACGGCAACTACGGCTTCACCATGAACGAGCTTACGCAGTCGCCCATCCCGTCGTCGCCATACAACATCTCCTCCGTGGCCATCACCGAGAAATTTGCTCCCCTCATCGGGGTGAACATGACCTTTGCCAACGACCTTACCCTCAACGCCGAGTATCGCGACTCGCGAACCCTCAACCTCAACACCTCGGCCGGTCAGGTAGTGGAGACCACCAGCAAGCAAATAACCATCGGTGCCGGGTATAAGATTGTGGATTTCAATAAGATAATAAAGCTTGGAAGCAAGCAGGGCGGTATCAGCAACGACCTCTCGCTCAACCTTGACTTCTCCTTTGCCAACAACCAGAGCCTCATCCGCCGCATCGAGACGGCATATTCGCAGGCCACCCAGGGCACGCAGACCATCTCCATCAACTTCATGGCGAGCTACCAGCTAAGCCGAAGAATCACCCTCAACGCCTTCTTCGACCATCAGATCAACACCCCCCTCGTCTCCAATTCCGCCTATCCCACAACCAACTCCAGCTACGGCATCTCCGCCAACATCTCCCTCGCCCGATAGGGGAGTTAGCTCGGAGAGCTTACCTGTGGTTAACCCCACCATATACGAAGCGTCAGCGAAGATTGGTGGGGATATTCAAGCAGCTGCGAACTTGCTCGCAGAGCATGTCTATGAAATCGGGAAAAAGGGGAGATTCCCTGAAATCGAGCACCACAGACATGCTCTCCGAGCAAGTTCGCCACATCACCGATCACCCCACCAAGGAAGGCTTCGCCCTTTACAGGCGTGCCTTCCTTATGGTGGGGTTAACCACAGATAAGCTCTCCGAGCTATCCCCGTGTTAGAAATGTCCTATTAGTCCCATTGGCCCCATTGGTCCCATTCTCTGCCCCGGTTGCTAAAAAAATTTGGCGATTTTGCCGACATTTGTTAATTTTGTAACATGAGCGATTACATTGTATCTGCACGAAAATACCGACCCTCTACTTTTCGCAGTGTGGTCGGCCAAAAGACTCTTACCACTACTTTAAAGAATGCCATCGACGGGAAACGCCTCGCACAGGCCTATCTCTTCTGTGGCCCACGCGGCGTCGGGAAGACTTCCTGCGCCCGTATCTTCGCCAAAACCATAAATTGCCTTAACCCTACTGCCGACGGCGAGGCTTGCGGCGAATGCGAATCCTGCAAAGCCATCGACCGCGGCAACTCCTTCAATATTATCGAGCTCGACGCCGCCTCCAACAACTCCGTTGACGACATCCGAGCCCTCACCGACGAGGTGAACGTTCCCCCGCAGGTGGGCGACTATCGCGTGTTCATCATCGATGAGGTCCATATGCTCTCCTCCGCGGCCTTCAACGCTTTCCTCAAGACGCTCGAAGAACCCCCGAAATACGTAATCTTCATCCTGGCCACCACCGAGAAGCATAAGGTGATACCCACGATTTTGAGCCGTTGCCAAATCTATGATTTCAAGCGAATTACCACGGCCGACATGGTTGACCATCTCGCTTATGTTGCCAAAGAAGAGGGGATAGAGGTGACGACCGACGCCCTCGACGTGATAGCCCGCAAGGCCGACGGCGCCATGCGCGACGCCCTCTCGATTTTCGACCAGGTGGCAGCCTCATCGTTCGGCCATATCACCTACCAGTCGGCGCTGGCCAACCTCAATGTGCTCGACTACGACTATTATTTCCGGTTGGTTGACGCCTTCAGAAACGGCGATGCCGGCGAAGCACTGCTGATTTTCAACGAGATACGAGACAAAGGGTTTGACACTCTCTTTTTCGTGAACGGCCTGGCATCCCATCTGCGCGACCTCATGGTGGCGGCCGACGAGAAGACAGCAACTCTGCTGGAGGTGGCCGACGAAGTGAGGGAGAAATACACGGCCCAGGCCCGCACCCTCCCGTTGCAGTGGTATTTTACCGCCCTCCGGCTCATCAACGACTGCGACCTGGCTTACCGCACGGCTACCAACAAGCAGCTGCTCGTAGAGCTGACGCTCATACGCCTCAGCCAGCTGCTCCAGCCGGCCGCGCCTCCCTTCGACAGGGTAGACTCGCTACCCTCCCTGGAGATGCCGGGCGAAGTAAAAAAAAATGACTCACGGCAGGTAACCCCCAAGCCGGTAGACGACGCTCCAGCCCCTAAACCGGAAAAACCGGCAGCTAAAGAAAAACCGGCAGCCCTGCCCAAATCCGAAGCCCCCGCTGCCTCTTCCCAACCTGAACCGGTAGTGACAAAGGCGGAGGCTGCTCCCGCCGAGGTGAAGAAGAAGAAAACCGGAGGCAGAAAGTCGGTAAGGCTCTCCGATATGGAGGAGGAGTTTGCTAAGGACTCGGCCGACAAGAAGGAGAACCGCGAGGAGATCACCCCCGAAAAATTCTACAACGCCTGGGCTGAATTCATCCGCCTCAACCCCGACAAACTCCTGCTTGTGGAAGCGATGAAGGAGTATAAACCGGAGAAGACCGGCGATGAAGAATACTCGGTGAAGGTAGCGCATCCAGCCCAGAAGCAGGCCTACGACACCAACTTAAACAAGCTCATCACTTTCCTCAGGGAATCGCTGAAAAATGATTTCCTCACCTTAAAAATAGAGATAGCCGACCTTTCGGACATCAAAAAGCCGTTGCCTCCCAAAGAGCTCTTTCAAGACATGCTCAAAGGGAACGCTTCCATCGGAACAATAGCAAAAACGCTTGACGTAGAAATAGTATGAAGAAGATTGAATTTGACAAGATGCACGGATTGGGTAACGATTACGTTTATCTGACCTGCATGGATAATGTGCCTGAACATCTCAGCGAGCTGGCCGTGGCCATAAGCGACCGCCACTTCGGCGTAGGCGGCGACGGACTGGTGGTGATCACACGCTCCGACATCGCCGATTTCAGGATGATAATGTTCAACAACGACGGCAGCGAAGCCCAGATGTGCGGCAACGCTTCCCGTTGCATCGGTAGGCTCGTCTACGAGAAGGGCCTCACCGACAAACACGAGTTTACCCTCGAAACGAAAGCCGGCATCAAGGAGATTCGCCTCAACTTTGAAGACGGAAAGCTCAAAGACGTATCCGTGAACATGGGGAAACCTATCACCGAAGGCCGATTGGTGCCCGTGGTGGAAGGGGAAACCGAAGACGGCCTCACAGTCCACAACCTCGTGATCGACGGTCGTCCGATGAAGGTGCACGCCGTAGGTATGGGCAACCCTCACGGTGTGATCTTCGAGGAGGTGGACGAAGAGTTTTTTATGAAAAACGGCCGTGTGCTCGAGCATCACGAAATTTGGCCCGAGAAGGCCAACATCGAGTTTATCAAGGTCGTTGGCCCTCATGAAATCAAGATGCGCGTGTGGGAACGCGGCACGGGCGAAACCCTGGCCTGCGGCACCGGCGCCTGCGCCTCGGCCGTAGCCTCAATGCTCACCGGCCGCACTCAAAACGACGTCAAGGTGAAGATGCGCGGCGGCGAGCTCAAAATCAGCCTCAACGAGAAGGGAGAGGTGATTATGACCGGCGAGGCCGTGCATGTGGCAAAGGGTGAATATTATTGGGAAAATTAATCTTGCAGTATTAACTATAGGTAACTATGAACTTAAATTCAAATTTTCAGCTCCTTAAGGAGTCATATCTCTTTGCAGAGGTAGGAGCGCGCGTAAGGCGCTACAGCGAGGAGAATCCCGACAAAAAGGTAATAAGAATGGATATAGGCGACGTGACGCTCCCTATCCCGGCTGCTATAGGCGACGCTCTCGATGGCGCCGTAAAGGATATGCTTTCATCTTCCACTTTCCATGGCTACGGCCCGGAGCAGGGGTATGCTTTCCTGCGCGAGAAGATTGTTGAGGCTGATTACGCTGCCAGAGGCGTGCAACTCGGAGCCGACGAAGTGTTTGTCAGCGACGGCGCAAAATGCGATGTCGGCAACCTCACCGATATCTTCGGGAAAGACGTGATTGTAGGCGTTCCCAACCCGGTTTATCCCGTCTATGTGGATTCCAACATTATGTGTGGCCGCACCGTGGAAAACGGCGGCATCCGCTATATCGAGTGCGACCGCGAGAATGAATATAAACCTGTTGTGCCCGGCGAGAAGCTTGACGTGATCTATCTCTGCTCGCCCAACAATCCCACTGGCACTGTGCTCGACAAGGAAGAACTCAAGGAATGGGTAGACTACGCCAAAGAACATAAGAGCCTAATTATCTTCGATTCAGCCTACGAAGCGTTTGTTCAAGACCCCACGTTGCCCAAGAGCATCTATGAAATCGAAGGCGCCAAGGAGGTGGCCATCGAGGTGAGGAGCTTCTCCAAGACAGCCGGTTTCACAGGTCTGCGTTGCGGTTACACCGTAGTGCCGAAAGAACTGAAGGGAACAATGGCCGACGGCAGCGAAGTGGAGCTCAGAAAACTTTGGCTCCGCAGGCAGACCACCAAATTCAACGGTGCGAGCTACCTGTCCCAAAGAGGTGCCGAGGCTGTTTACTCACCCAAAGGGAGCGCCGAGGTGAAGGCCAACATAGATTATTATATCCGCAACTCTTCTATCCTTCACGACGGCGTGACTGCACTCGGACTCAAGGCTATCGGCGGCAAAAATTCTCCATATGTATGGATTCAGGCTCCCAACGGCCTGACTTCGTGGGAGATGTTTGACCTTCTGCTGCAACGTTGCCAGTTGAGCTGCACTCCGGGCAGCGGTTTCGGCAGCAACGGCGAAGGATGCATCCGCCTCACTGGCTTCAACTCCTTCGAGAATACCAAACTCGCCGTTGAGCGCCTCGCTGACCTGCGCCTGTAACAACGCCCCACTGACAAATCTTATTCATTAAGGTCCAAAAAAATGCGAGGGAGCCGTTCGTCTGAATGGCCCCCTCGTCGTTCTATAAAGATTCTTATCGATAACTTTCCGCTCTTCGGTCAGTTTTTGAACACCAGATTGTCATCGGCCACATCGATGATGATCGGTTTCGAGCGGTCTACCTTCTGAGCCAGGATATCCTTCGACAGCTGGTTGAGCACCATCCTTTGAATCGTTCTCTTCACCGGACGGGCGCCGAATTCCGGGTCGTAGCCGTCTTCGGCAAGCAGTTCGAGTGCCGGCTGGGTAACCTCGAGTGTTATCCCGTTGGCTGTCAGCATCTTCTTGATGCTGTTTACCTGGATGTTGACTATCTCGAGGATCTCTTTCTTGTCGAGAGGGGTAAACATCACCGTCTCGTCGATACGGTTCAGGAACTCGGGCCTGATTATCTCCTTCAGCCTGTCCATTACGTCCTGCTTCGTGGTCTCGATTATATTCTGCTTCTGGTCTTCGCGTTTTCCGCTGAAACCCTGGAAGTTGCGACGAATGATATCGCTACCCATATTGGAAGTCATGATGATGATCGTGTTCTTGAAATTGATGAAGCGACCCTTGTTGTCGGTGAGTCGGCCGTCGTCAAGCACTTGAAGCAGGATGTTGAATACGTCGGGATTCGCCTTCTCGATCTCGTCGAAGAGCACCACGCTGTAAGGCTTGCGGCGCACGGCTTCCGTAAGCTGGCCACCCTCGTCGTATCCCACGTATCCCGGAGGCGCTCCTACCAGACGGCTCACCGAATGTTTCTCCATGTACTCCGACATATCGATTCGCGTCATCATATCCTCGTCGTCGAAGAGATATTCGGCGAGTGCCTTGGCGAGCTCGGTTTTACCCACGCCGGTCGTGCCGAGGAAGATAAACGAGCCTATCGGGCGCCGCGGGTCGTTGAGGCCTGCGCGTGAACGTCTCACGGCATCGCTGACGGCCTTGATTGCGTCTTCCTGACCCACGACTCTGTGGTGGAGTTCTTCTTCAAGATGGAGCAGCTTCTCCTTCTCGCTCTGAGCCATCTTCTTTACGGGTATCCCGGTCCAGCGGCTTACGATTTCCGCAATATCCTCGGCGTCAACCTCTTCCTTGATCATAGCGCCTTCGCCCTGAAGCTCGCGGAGTCTCTGCTGTATTTCGCGGTTCTCGTCTTCTTTCTGCTTGATGCGGCTGTATCTGATCTCGGCCACCTTGGCATAGTCGCCCTCACGTTCTGCGCGTTCAGCCTCTATGTTGAGCTGCTCAATGTCAATCTTATTCTGCTGAATCTTGTTGATTTCCGTCTTCTCGGCCTGCCATTTCGCCTTCAGCGACTTCTCGGTGTCGCGGATGTTGGCAAGGTCTTCGTCAATCTCCTTCAGTTTATACTCGTCGCCTTCGCGTTTGATGGCTTCGCGTTCAATCTCAAGCTGTTTGATCTTGCGCGACGCCTCGTCGAGAGCCTGAGGCATCGAGTCCATTTCAAGGCGCAGCTTCGAAGCGGCCTCGTCTATGAGGTCGATCGCCTTGTCGGGGAGGAAACGGTCGGTGATATAGCGCACCGAGAGCTGCACGGCGGCGATGATGGCCTCGTCCATGATGCGCACCTTGTGGTGGTTTTCATAACGCTCCTTGAGGCCGCGCAAAATCGAGATTGCTGCTATCTCGTCGGGCTCGTCTACCATCACTTTCTGGAAGCGGCGCTCCAGAGCTTTGTCTTTCTCGAAATATTTCTGATACTCGTCAAGCGTAGTTGCGCCGATCGAGCGCAATTCGCCTCGGGCAAGCGCAGGCTTGAGGATATTGGCGGCGTCCATCGCGCCTTCGCCTTTTCCGGCTCCTACCAAAGTGTGGATTTCGTCTATAAAGAGAATGATCTCGCCGTTGCTTTGCGTAACCTCGTTTACGATGGCCTTCAGGCGCTCTTCAAACTCACCTTTATATTTGGCGCCTGCCACAAGTGCGCCCATGTCGAGAGAATATATCTGTTTCGATTTCAAATTTTCAGGTACGTCGCCGCGCACAATACGCATTGCTAGACCCTCGGCGATGGCGGTTTTACCGGTTCCGGGTTCGCCCACGAGCATCGGGTTGTTTTTGGTGCGGCGCGAAAGTATCTGAAGCACTCTGCGAATCTCGTCGTCACGACCGATTACCGGGTCGAGTTTCCCGTTGCGGGCTCTGTCGTTGAGGTTGATCGCATATTTGCTGAGAGCCTGATACGTCTCCTCTGCGCTCTGGTCGGTCACTTTGTTGCCGTTGCGAAGCTCGCGGATTGCCGCTTCGAGACCCGACTCTGTGATGCCGGCGTCTTTCAGTATCTGCGATGCCTTGCAGCGCGTGCGGAGGATTCCCATAAGTATGGCTTCCACCGACACGTATTGGTCGCCCATACTCTTCGAGAAATCCTGGGCTTTCTGCAGAGCGTCGTTCGACTCTCGGCTCAGCACCACATTCCCTCCGCTAACTTTCGGCAGGGATGCGATATCTTTGTCAAGGGCCTGAACTACCGCCGGAAGCCCGGCGCCTAACTTTTGAAATACGAAATTGATGATGTTGTCGCTCTCGGCTATCATCGCCTTGAGCATGTGAGAAGGCTCGATCTGCTGCTGGCCTTCTGCCTTGGTCAAATCTATCGCTTTCTGGATTATCTCCTGCGATTTGATTGTGAAATTGTTGAAATTCATAATATTAAATAGTTTTCAGTTTTCTTCTCTTCTTCTTTTATATTTTTAACAATTAAAATGGGCGTTCTGTTTTTATGATATGAAGAAATTTTTATGTAATTTTGGCCTTATAAACCGAATAAAATTCCAAGCAGAATGAAAGTATTGATAATCAACGGCAGTGCGCGCCCCAACGGTTGCACCGCACGCGCTTTGACTGAGGTGGAAGGCAGGCTGAAAGCAGCAGGAATCGCCACCGAGAGAATAGAGGTAGGCAACAAGGATATAAGAGGTTGCATCTCGTGTCATTATTGCCGCGAGCATGGCCGATGCGTATTCAACGATATCGTCAACGAGACCGCTCCGAAGCTCGCCGAAGCCGACGGTGTGCTGATAGGCACTCCCGTTTATTACGCCCATCCCAACGGCCAACTTCTCTCTTTCCTCGACCGCCTCTTCTACAGCACCGCCGGTGTTGTCAACAAGGCCATGAAGGTCGGAGCGGCCGTGGTTTCTTCGCGCAGGGCAGGCTCGACTTCATCTATGGACGACATCAATAAATATTTCACAATCTCCTCTATGCCCGTGACATCTTCCACTTATTGGAACGAGGTGCACGGATTTACGGCCCAGGACGTTGAGAAGGATCTTGAAGGACTCCAGACGATGCGAAACCTTGGCGACAACATGGCTTTCCTCATCAAGGCCATCAAGCTCGCCGAGGAGAAGGAGGGTGGAATCCCGGCTCAAGACCGCACCCATTATACACCTTTCTTCGGTATTGATCGATAGTTTTGAAGATTGTTGCCTCCTATTTTGCAGATAATTAAGAATTTTTCATTAATTTTGCATTCAGTTATTGAATGAGGTAATAAAGATGGGCTTTATAAATCTTACGGCGTATATTTGCACAACTCCTTCAATGATGGAGATGCGCATGGCTATGTGGGATTGAAAAGCCGAATGTAAGGTTTTCATAATAATATGTTTACATTTCGGCTTCTTGAAAGGGAGGCCGATTTTTTTATGAGTATCAAAAAGTATCTACATACAGGTGAATTCAGGCTTGAACGCGGAGGCTCTCTGAAGGAGCTGGAGATCGCTTACTCCACCTTCGGGCAGCTTAATGAGCGGAAAGACAACGTGATATGGGTGTGCCATGCGCTCACGGCCAACAGCGATGTGGCCGATTGGTGGCCTAATACCGTCGTCCCGGGAGGGTTTCTGGATCCCGACAGGTGGTTCGTGGTATGCGCAAACATTCTGGGCTCTCATTACGGCACGACGGGTCCGTTGAGCCTCGACCCTGCAACGGGCCAACCTTATTACTCCTCTTATCCCGACATCACCATCCGCGATATGGTCAACGCGCATATCCTTCTCGCCGATTATCTCGGTATTGGGGAGATCCATGCCGCTGTTGGCAGCTCGCTGGGAGGATTTCAGGCTTTGGAATGGGCCGTGATGCAACCCGAGCGAATCAAGCGGTTGGTGCTTATAGCCACGGATGCCACGGTCTCTCCTTGGGCGGCTGCCCTCAACGAAACCCAGCGGATGATAATTAAAGCCGACGCCACTTTTGGAGACCCCGCGCCCGATGCCGGCAAAACCGGTATGGCTGCTGCCCGTGCTCTCGCTTTGCTCTCTTACAGAGGTGCTTCCGGCTACAACATTACCCAACAGAATACACCTGAAACCCCGGCTTTCTCGCATAGGGTGAGAACTTACCAGACACACCAGGGCGAAAAGCTGTGCAACCGCTACAATGCCTATTCTTATGTGAAGATTCTCGACGCGCACGACAGTCACGACGTTGGTCGCGGCAGAGAATCGGTAACTAAGGCTTTGCAGGGGGTGAAGGCAAAAACGCTTTGCATCGGCATTACTACCGACATCCTTTTCACTCCTGACGAAGTAAAGCGACTGACGGCTGCCATCCCGGGGGCAGTTTATGAAGAGATTGAGTCGGAATTCGGTCACGACGGATTTCTGGTAGAGCATAAAAAATTGAATGGAATTTTAAACGATTTTCTCAAGATATGAAAAAACTTAATATAGGATTGGTAGGTTTCGGCACGGTCGGACAAGGTATCTACAAGGTGATAGGGAAGGCAAAGAACGCCCACGCCAGAATTGCCCGCATCTGTGTGGCCCACCCTGAAAAGAAACGCCCTGATGATGTGGCTTCGGCAATGCCGCTGATAACCGGCAATTACGACGAACTGCTCGCCGACCCCGAGATTAATCTCATCGTGGAGGTGATCGACAACCCCGACGACTCGTATGAGATTGTTACCAAAGCCCTCAAGAAGGGTATCCCGGTGGTATCGGGCAACAAGATAATGATCGCCCGCAATCTCCCAGAACTCATCGATCTGCAGCGTGAGAAGGGAGTGCCGTTCCTCTACGATGCCTCCTCCTGCGGCTCTATCCCGGTGATCAGAAATCTTGAGGAATACTACGACAACGACCTGCTGCTCGAGGTCAAGGGTATCTTGAACGGTAGCTCAAACTACATACTTTCGCGCGTATTCGACCACGGCGACAAGTATGAAGACGCCCTCAAGATGGCTCAGGAGCTGGGCTTCGCCGAAAGTGACCCTACTTTCGACATCGAAGGCTTCGACGCCCTTTTCAAGCTGATTATCATTACGGTTCACGCGTTGGGCGTCTACGTAAGCCCCGACGATGTCTTCATCTACGGCATCTCCAAGATTTCGGATTTCGACATCCGTTGGGCCAGGGAGAAACGCGCCAAAATCAAGCTGGTGGCCCAGGTGGTCAAAATCTCCGAAGAGAGGTTCACTATGTTTGTGATGCCGGAGTTCGTTGAAAAACACAAATATATCTACAGTGTTGACGATGAATACAACGGCGTGGTAATCCGCGGTGAATGTTACGACCGTCAGTTTATGTTTGGCAAAGGCGCCGGCAGTCTCCCCACGGCTTCTTCTATTCTCAGCGACGTTATGGCGATACGCCGCGACTATCGGTATGAGTATAAGAAAATGAGCTATCTCGACAAGGCTGAATATACCACCGACGTGATGCTCAAAGTCTACGTGAGATACCGCCAGACCGATATCCCGGCGCTTCTCCCGTTCAGCAAGATAAGCGAGAAGTACACATCGGAGCAAGACAATTATGTTGTTGGAGAAATCAACCTCGCCGATTTGATTGCCAAAAGGGATCTCCTTAACGCAGAAGATGTATTTATAATCAACATTCCACGCTTCTTTATCGACCGCGATTGATGATTCTAAACAGAGATAAGTTCAACCGGCTCTCCGCTGAGTTGAAGGAGAAAATAATGATTCTGGACGGGGCGATGGGCTCGGAAATCCAGCGTCTCGCTTCCAACGGCGAGGCTGAGGCAATCCTCCCGGAAATGCTCAACCACCGGCACCCCGATTTGATCAAGTCAATCCATACCTCTTATCTCGAGGCTGGGGCAGATATCATCGAAACAAACTCCTTCAATTCCAACAAATTTTCTCTGGCTGATTACGGCCTTGAGAACCAAAGCTACGAATTGTCGCGCACCGCAGCGCAGATTGCCCGCTCTGCCGCCGACGAGTTTATGCGGGCTCACCCGGGCTCCACGCGGTATGTTGCAGGATCAGTAGGCCCCACAAAGTTGATGCTTTCTCTGGCCGACAGCGATTCGGATTTCTCGTTTGATTCTCTCGCCGAAGCTTTCAAGGTTCAGATTTCAGGTCTCCTTGACGGAGGTGCCGACATCATTCTGCTTGAAACGGTTTTTGACACTCTTACGGTGAAAGCTGCCCTTTATGCTCTTTCCGCGCTGGAAGAGGAGAGGGGAGAGAAGATACCGGTCATTGTTTCCGGCACCATTTCCGACGGCTCGGGGCGTCTCCTCTGTGGGCAGTCTGTGGAGGCTTTTTACGCTTCTGTAAGACATTTCGGTCTCCTTGCCATAGGTTTGAACTGTGGGCTTGGTTCGGGAGATATGCTCTCTTATCTCCGCGATTTGGCTGCTGTAGCTGATATCCCGGTTGTGGTCTATCCGAATGCCGGTCTCCCCGATGATTGCGGATGTTATCACGAGTCTCCTGAAATTTTTGCTGCAAACGTCAAAGAAATAGCCGAGGAAGGTCTTGTCAATATGGCCGGAGGTTGCTGCGGAACGACGCCCGGGCATATCAAGGCGCTTTCCGAGGCGCTGAAAGATATAGCCCCTCGCACTCTCCCCGATAAGCGCCATCGGTTGCTTCTTTCAAATCGCGACCTTCTTGACGTCACTGCCTCCCATGAATTGATTCAGGTAGGAGAACGCACCAATGTGGCCGGTTCCAAGAAATTCGCCCGTCTCATTAGGGAGGGGAATTTCGACGAGGCTCTAGATATCGCAGCCAAGCAGGTGCAGGCGGGGGCTGCCGTCATAGATATCTGTATGGACGACGGCTTGGAGAACACCGTGGCCAACATGAACGGATTCCTCTCTATGATCAATTCGGATGGCGAGACGGGTAGCGTGCCGGTGATGATTGATTCTTCCGACTGGAATGTGATTGTCAACGCCCTGAAACGGAATCCGGGCAAGGGGATTGTAAACTCTATTTCTCTTAAGGAAGGCGAGAAGGATTTTATCGCGAAAGCTCGTGAAATCCAACGTCTCGGAGCTGCGGCGGTGGTCATGCTTTTTGATGAGCAGGGGCAGGCAGACACATTCGAGAGAAAATGCCGCGTTGCTGAACGGGCCTATACCTTGCTGGTGCAAAATGGTTTCCAACCGGAAGATATTATAATCGACCCGAATGTGCTCACGGTCGGGGTGTCTCTTTCCGGTCGCGATACTCTCGGCCTTGATTTCATTAGGGCCGTCGAATGGATAAAGCAGAATCTCCCTTATGTCTCGGTTTCCGGCGGTATCAGCAATCTCTCTTTTGCTTTCCGTGGAAATAATAAACTGCGCGAGGCGATGCACTCGGCGTTTCTCTATCATGCTTCTAAGGTTGGTCTCGACATGGCCATTGTGAATGCCGCTTCTGTTTCACTCTATCATGAAATCGACCCGGAATTGTTGCGGTTGGTGGAAGATGTTATCCTTTCCCGCCATGACGATGCGGTGAAGGCCCTTGTGGCTTTTGCTGAAAAGATGGTGGAGAGCAAGGACTCTCGGTCTGAAGAAGTAGAGATAGAATTGCCTCTTGATGAGAAGATTTCGATGGCGCTCAGAAAGGGTAAACAGGATGAGATTGAATCTTTGGTTCTTGAGGCAGTTAAGGATTCGGAGGCAATCGACGTGATTCAAAATATTCTGCTTCCGGGAATGAATGAGGTCGGAACGCTCTTCAGCGAAGGGAAAATGTTCCTCCCTCAGGTGATCAAGAGCGCCCAGACTATGAAAAGGGCCGTTGATGCTCTGTCGCCGTATCTCAAAGGTTCCGCCCGCGAGAAGATGAAGGGGAGGGTGGTTATCGCCACTGTCAAGGGTGATGTGCACGACATAGGGAAAAATATAGTGAGTCTGGTTGCTTCGGCCAACGGTGTTGAAATCATTGATTTGGGTATCCGCGTCGAAGCTGAAAAAATTGCCGAAGCGGCAGTTGCAAATAATGTGGATGCCGTTCTTTTGAGCGGCTTGATCTCACCGTCACTCCATGAGATGATTGTGGTATGCAAAGCTTTGAATAAGAGAGGCCTTTCTGTGCCTGTGATTGTCGGTGGTGCCGCTACCTCCGAAATGCATACGGCTTTGAGAATTGCCCCTGAATATGCCGGCGCTGTCTTTTATTCTCCGGACGCTGCCACCAACTTCCGAATTTTGTCGGCTCTGATTTCTGAAGATAAGACGAAGGTCATCGATGAGAATACCCGGCGTCAGGAGTTCTTGAGAAATCTTTATAACGACCGCCGGAATGACAATGCCAATCCTTCCGCCGGTTCAAAGTCAGCTCCTTCCATTAATAAAAACAGGACACGCATCACTGTTCCTGCTGACCTCAACAGGGTGGTTTACAGGAATTTCCCGGTTGAGAAGGTAGAGCCGTTTATCAATTGGGAGTGGATTGCACTCTCGCTTGATATGAGCCGTGCCCAGAAGTTGATGAACGCTGACGAACTTGCGGCCTATCGTGAGAAGGTAATTGCCGATGCAAAGAGATTGCTTGACTATCTGAAGAAGGAGAAGGCGGTGGATCTGCAAGGTGTTTCGCAGATTTTCCCAGCTGTAAGCGATGGCGACGACATCATTTTGACTCTTGATAATTCCGATAAATACAGCCTCCCGATGTTGCGTGCGGAAGGAGGAAAACACCCTGCTTCTGTAGCAGACTTTTTAGCCGAGTCAGCAGACTATCTGGCGCTCTTTGTTGTGGGCGCCACCGGTAGAATCGACTCTGAGATCAAGCGGTTTAACGAGGAGGGTGACTATTATTCGGCAATTCTCACCAAGCTTGTTGCCGACCGACTTGCGGAGGCGTTCGCGGAGTATATCCACTTTACTCTGGCCCGCAATCAATGGGGATTCCAGAAGGATCTGACGGTTGAAGAGTTTAGTGCAGTCAAGGGGGTTAGGTTGGCTTTCGGTTATCCTGCTGTCCCGGATCATTCTTTGAAACGCGACGTGTTCCGTTTGCTTGATGTCGAGGCCCAAACTGATTTGCGTCTCACAGAATCTGATATGATTATCCCTTCAGAAGCTGTTTGCGGCTTGATTCTGGAGGAAGGTGAGTATATGGATGTAGGTAAAATTAGCGATTCTCAGCTGGAAGCCTATGCAGCAAAGAGGGGTGTTTCTCTCGAAAGAATCAGGGAAATGCTCCCCAATAATTTGGCCCGCTGAGATTTTCACAAGTTGAGTAGGTAAATAGAAGGTATGAAGGTTATAGATTTGTTGAATAAGGCCACGGAGGAGAAGAACACTCTCTTCGGTTTTGAGTTGCTTCCACCTTTGAAGGGTGAAGGCCGACGCGGTGTGTTCCACGCGGTGGAGAATGTTTTGGATTTCAACCCGGCGTATGTGAACATTACTTTTCACCGCGAAGGTTTGAAAGAATCGATCAATTCCGTTTCCACCTCCTACCATATAGTACGAAAACGCCCCGGCACTGTAGGGATTGCAGCCGCCATCCAACGAAAATATGGAGTGCCTGCCGTGCCACACATTATTTGCGGCGGTCTTTCCAAATACGATATTGAGGATGCCTTGATTGATATGGATTTCCTCGATATCGACAACCTTCTTGCGCTCAGAGGCGACAAGCGCCATTATGAAACTTATTTCATACCTCATCAGGAGGGGCATGCTCATGCCGTGGATCTTGTCAAGCAGATTTCCGCTATGAACCGCGGCGAATTCATTGACGGTGAGGTGGATGAATGTCACCATTCAAAATTTTGTGTGGGAGTTGCGGGTTATCCTGAAGTCCACGAAACGGCTCTCTCGGCGGAAGACGACATCAAGCGACTCAAAGAGAAGATTGACGCGGGTGCTGAATATGTGGTGACTCAGATGTTTTTTGACAATCAGGTGTATTATGATTTCGTGGAGCGTTGTAGGAAAGCCGGAATTACCGTGCCTATCGTGCCCGGTCTGAAGCCGCTCGTCAACGAACGTCACCTCTACACATTGCCCAAGACTTTCAGTATCAAACTGCCGCATGCGCTTTCCCACGAGGTGATTTCATGCCGAGGCGACAGGAAGAAGATCAAAGAAGTGGGCCTCAATTGGAGTATCCAGCAGGCCAAAGACCTCAAAGAGCATGGCGTCCCGGCCATCCACTTCTACACCATGAGCCGCACCGAAAACATAGCCGCCATCGCCCGCCAAGTCTTCTAACCCCCCATCCTCCCATCAAGTCTCCTAACCCCATTGCACTGCCAAGTCTCCTAACCCTAATCCACCATAACTATACTTATCCAAGAAAAAAGGTCGACCGAAACCAAAATTCAAAATCAAAGTGCTAAAACGTAACCCTCTGTATCTGAAAAGATAAACCATTACTGGTACCTAAGCGCAGGCACCTCCCTGTGTGTCTGATTCCGCGCCTCACGTAGGGGGCGCCCGTGGCCGGCCCACATAACACCCAGCCTTTTCGAGAAATCTGACCCATTAGCCCCATTAGCCTCATTGGGCCCATTCTCTATCCTCATCTAAAATCTCCCAACTGAAGCACCAAGTTATGCATATCCCCAACCCTAATATCCTTGAATTTTGATTCTTGAATCATATCTCTTTCAATAATTTTGTCATCGAAAAATAAATGATACATTTACTTGCTATTTCAAGAAATTGATGTAACTTTGTGGTGCATAACACCAGTCGAAGCCCTGTTAAGGGTTAGAGGGTGGGATGCGGACATATTTTGAAGGCGTTTACTTACGCTTATTCTTGGTTCTTTGGAATCTCGCAAATTCTAAGTTCAGTCAAGAATCGGCAACGGTAGATGTCCTCGTGGTATGATAATATTTTGTAGGGACAAGGCGTGCCTTGTCATATTATACATATATCGTCATACAGACGTGGGCTTCGGCGTTGTCCTTCTACTGAACAAGGCAATGCGAGAGCCTCAAAGAACGTGAAGGGCAACAGTACAGACTCTCACGTCTTCTTTTT
>JAFLTX010000017.1 GCA_022509145.1 Muribaculaceae bacterium
GTCGGTCTTCTCGGTACTGTAATGGGTATGATCAAGTCGTTCCAGGCTCTTGCAGCTTCAGGTTCTCCTGACTCAACCGAACTTTCAACCGGTATCTCGGAGGCCCTCGTAAATACCGCCTTCGGTATCGCCACCGGTGCGTTTGCAGTAATTTCTTACAACTTCTTTACAAATAAAATCGACAACCTTACTTACGCAATCGACGAAATCGGGTTCTCAATCGTTGCAACTTTCGCTGCAACTCACGAGGGTTAATTAATTGATTATAAGAAGTAAAATCATCTAAACCGATTAAGTCAAAGTTAGTATGGGAAGAGTAAAGATAGCGAAGAAAAGCACGTTCATCGACATGACCGCGATGAGCGACGTGACTGTGCTTCTGCTTACCTTCTTCATGTTGACTTCAACATTCTTGCAGAAAGAGCCGACCACCGTGATCACGCCTGCCTCCGTATCGGAAGAGAAGGTGCAGGAAACCAACGTGGTGCAGGTGCTCGTCTCCCCTGAAGGGAAAGTATGGCTCTCAATGAACAACGACACCGCCCAGGCGTGGAGCAACGAGAAGATGCGCATCGCGCTTCTCGACAAGGTGGTGGAGGTTTACAACGAGTCACATACGCAGAAGCTTCCGGCTTTCACCGACGCACAGAAGATAGCTTTCAGCAAATTAGGTACGTTCGGCGTCCCCCTCAACCAAATGGGTGAATTTCTCAACCTGTATGGCATGCCCGAGGGACTGACGACGATGGACAAATGGCTTGCCGGCGAACTTCCTGACAGAACCACCGGAATTCCCATCAACTGGAATCAGCAGGAGAACCGTCCGAATGAATTCCAGATATGGATGAAGGCAATAAGGCAGACCGACAATGACAACCTCAAGGATGCCATAAAAGACGGTACAGGCGTTGCGCTTAAAGCAGACCAGAACACCAGTTTCGAGACAGTTCACATGGTGATGGACAACCTCCAGACCATCAAGATGAACAAGTTTACACTCCTGACAGCACTTAAAGCAGAAGAATAAGACCATGGCAGAGATTCAACAAAACGACAGTGGCAAAGGTAAAAAAGGCCACCAGAAGAAGATGACCATCCGCGTGGACTTCACGCCGATGGTAGACATGAACATGCTCCTGATCACGTTCTTCATGCTTTGTACCACCATGATCAAGTCGCAGACTCTCTCGATAGCCCTCCCCTCCAACGAAAAGGTGGAGAATACCGAGAACATGAGCCAGGCTTCGGCCGACGACGCCGTGACCATCATCATCGACGCCAAGCGCAAGACCGGCTCAATGGAAGTAGACACGATCAACGGTAAGGTAGTGAATGAAGTTTACTATTACTTCGGCAAGCCTTGCAACGGCGCAGCCGTGACAGCAGAGAATATCGCCACGACCAACAATCTGGAGAAGACAGAGATGCTGACAGATGAAATCAACAACGTAGGCGACCGCTCGGCACGAGGCATCCGCAAGATCATTCAAGACCGCAACAAGGAAGTCTATGAGGCAATCCAAAAACTGAAAGAGCAATATAACAACGGCGAATTCGGCAGCCTCGAGACAGCTCAGGAACGTGAAATGGCCCAAGAGAAATATAAGGAAGCGGCTGTTGCCATCCGTAAAGACGAGAAGTATAAGAAACCGGTGATCATCATCAAATCGACTCCTCAGGCCTCCTACGGCGGATTGGTGGAGATTCTCGACGAGATGCAGATCAACTCGATTTCGAAATACCAGATCGACAACATGACGGCAATCGACTCCCTTATGCTTATCGACTATCAAAATCGTCATCACAACGACTAAACGGAAGTTAGATTTATTAACATTAAAGGAAAGAAGAAATGGCAAATCTGACCTCTAAAGAATGGCGCGACCTTATTTTTGAAGGTAAAAATAAGGAGTTCGGAGCGTATGACCTCCGCAAGAAGAGTGAAAAGCGCCACACACTCGCTGTGATATTCACTTTGATAGGACTCGCAATCGTCATAGTCGGCGTAATCGCCTACACCAAAATCAGCGACCACCTTGACGCGCTTCGCGCCGAAGAGCTTCTGCTCGAACGCGAAAGAATGCAACAAATCGAGATGGCTCAGGAAGAAGAGGTACCTGAAGAAGAAGAACCGGAAGAGCAGAAATTCGAGCAGGAACTCCCCGAAGTGCCTGAAGAAGTACTGGCTACCGTTCAGGTTACGCAGATCGCTATCGTTGACGCCGACAAGGTGAAAAACGAAGTGATGACTATGGATGAGCAGAAAGAAGACAACACTGCCCGCGGTGTGGTAACGCAGGAAGGCTCCGACGATGCCGACAAGTTCCAAGCCGTGAAGGAGCAGGTGGTAGTAGTGGAAGAGAAACCGAAGGAAGAGCCTAAACCCGACAAGATTTTCGAGGCTGTGGAGCAGCCTGCGGAATTCCCGGGCGGACAGTCGGCCCTTACCAAATGGCTCAGCAACAATATCCGCTATCCGGAGCAGGCCCAGCAGAACGGCGTATCCGGCAGGGTAATCGTAAGATTCGTTGTTGAGAAAGACGGTTCGATTGGCAACGTGACAGTATTGAAGGGTGTGGATAAAGACCTTGACAACGAGGCTATCCGCGTGGTTAAGAGGATGCCCAAGTGGCAGGCAGGTAAGAACAACGGCCAGGCCGTGCGTTCATACTTCACCCTCCCCGTAACCTTCAAGCTCCAGAACCAATAAGAATCACTACTGAATCCGATATGAAAAGCCGCGTAAGATACATTCTTGCGCGGCTTTTTACTCCCCCTGGAGATGCAGAAAAACCTCACAATCAAAGTCAAAATAACCACCGCAAGAAAATTTGGCTCTGCAGAGGAAAATTTTTAGAAAAACTTGAATGAAAAACACAACTATCTACAGCAAATAATTGTTAAAATAATAAAACCATTTAAAATTCGACGTTATGAGACCCTCAGGAAATAATGGCACGGGTATGCCCCGCGGAGCAAGATTCGTATTCGGGATCTTTATGATTCTGTTTTACATCGGAGTAGGACTCCTCTTTATCTTCAACGTGTTCAGCATCGACAACACGGCAATCTCAGCCACGGTAGGCGGCATCTTATGCGCTTACGGCGTATGGCGCGGAATCAGACTCTTCCTCGGCTCCAACTGACGGAGCCGGCACAGAATGTGACGACACCGATTATATAGAAACGAAAATTTCATTTTTGAAGAGAGAATGATATGAATTTCTGCAAATCATCCCTTATTGTTCTGGGCGCTTTGGCTACAGCCGGTGCCCTTTCGTCGTGTGGCGAAGTTAAGCGCGGCGAATATGCCAAAGGCGTGGCAACCATCTACTGCGACGACGGCTTCAAGAATGTGCTTGAAGAGGAGATTGAAGTGTTTGAATACACCTATCCCGAATCGAGCATCATACCTACATTTGTAAGCGAGGCCCAGGCCGTGGATGCCCTGATGGGCGACACCACGGATGCCATCATCGTGACACACGAACTGACGAAAGACCAGATAGATTACATACGAAAGACGCATAAGAAAGTGGTGAAGCAGAGATGCATCGCCGTGGACGCCGTGGGACTCATAGTAAACAAGGATAACCCGCTGGATTTCCTATCGATGGAAGATATAGGGAAAATCATGCGCGGCGACATCACCAAATGGAGCCAGTTGGCGTTGAACGACACCGCCGACATCCAATTGGTGTTTGACAATCAAAACTCCTCCACCGTGATGTATATGAGGGAGCATTTCCTCGACAACAAGCTGATAACCGCAAACCCGAACGTAAAAGTGTTTGCCGAGCAGAACAACAGGCAGGTGTTTGACGTGGTGAAGAATAACAAAAACGCCATCGGCATCATCAGCGTGAGCTGGCTTGGCGACTCTCTCGAGATGGCTAAGAAAGTGCCCATCGAGACGCGCATCGAAGGTTACGAGAAGGAAGGAGACGTGATTGCACGCGAACTCACCACAGAAGTGAAAGTGCTCGGCGTGCAGAATCCGACGGAAGTGAACGACTTTACATTGACTCCCTACAAACCTTATCAGGCTTACATCGCCACCGGCGAATATCCCCTCTTCAGAAAAGTGTATATGGCGACCACGGCTTCCGGCTCTACTTTGATGAAGAGTTTCTACGACTTCGTTACCGGCTTCGTTGGACAGAAGATCATCACCAAGACGGGAATAATGCCTTATCAATACTCGGTAAGAGTGGTGGAGCTGAAATAGCTTTCCAGGAGAAAAAGCAATTCCTTGACCGGCGGAGCTGAAAAATCGTATTTTTTTACTAATTTTGCCATATATTAAACCATGATTAAACCACGTTTAATATATGGCATCAAATATTAAAAAATCACATATAAGCAACAGGATATGAAACTACGTCACATTCTACTATCAAGCCTTGCAATTTGCGCTCTCACGGTAAGCGCGCAGACTCATACCCAGGGTATCGAGTATTATAAGGCAGATCAGTTCTACAACGCAGAAGAGTTGCTCAACCGCAACCTCAACAATGCAGGTACCGACAAGGCGCTGAGCTACTATTACTTGGGGCAGATTGCCATGCGCAACGGGAATGAGTTGCAAGCTTCGAAATACTACAACGACGGTATCGCCGCCAACTCCGAGAACCCCTACAACTATGTGGGTCTGGGCTATATCGCACTGAAAAACAACGACACAAAAACGGCTGAAAAATATTTCAAAGACGCCGAAAGCAGGGCCAAGAAAGACCAATCGGTATTGGTAGAGATCGCCCGCGCCTATTACAACACCGATCCCGTAAAATATAAAGCTCTCTACGACAAACGCATAGAGCAAGCCATGAAGAAGGATAAGGATAACCCCGACATCTACATCTTCCAGGGCGATGAGCTGCGCCAGAACGCATACGCAACCGGCGACTCCAAGCTCTACGGACAGGCAGCCGCCAAATATGAGATGGCAACCAGCAAGGATCCGCAGTCAGCCGTAGCTTACGTGAAATACGCCGACATGTATATGAACGCGCACAATCCCAACTATGCCATCATCAAGCTTGAAGAGCTTATCCGCAACAATCCCACCTCGGCTCTGGGCCAGAGAGAACTCGCCAATGCATATTATGAGAACAATCAATATGACCAGGCTGCCGAGCAGTACGGGAAATACGTAAACAACCCGAACCACTTCAAGAGCGACGAAGACCGCTACGCCTTCATCCTCTTTGCCGACAACAAGTATAACGACGGCTACAACTACGCCTCGTCTCTGCTGAGGGAGAATCCGAAGAACTTCACAGCCATGAGGTTCCAGTTTATGAATGCCGCTCAGCTCGACTCAATGCAGGATCAGCTTCTCCCCTTGGCCGAAAATCTCGTGGCAGCCCATAACGCCAGTCCTGAAAACAAATTTGCCGCCATCGACTACACTCTTGTAGCCGACGAGTTGAACAAAGCCGGACGTACCGACGACGCTATCGCCATCCTCCAGGAAGCGAAACGCGAACTTCCCACCAACATCAACTTCGACAAGCAGCTGGCTTCCATCTACATCGACAAGGGTGACTACGAAGGCGCTTCAGACGCTTACGGCGATTACCTGGCTAAAGTGGAGAAACCCGGTTATAACGAATACATCCAGCAGGCTCTTTACGCATACTTCGGTGGTCTGAAAGAAGGTAACACCAAATATTTCGACACAGCACGCGAAAATGCTCAGAAAGCCGCAGAGGCCTCGCCGGCCCAATACAAGCCCTACAAGGTGATGGGTGATGTGGCAGTTGCTACTGCTACAAAGGAGACGGCTCCCATCGTGGCAAAAGATTTGTACGCAACCGGTATCGAGCTTCTCGAAGCCAACCCGGATCCCCGCTTCAACAACGACGCCAAGGTGATGTATAACTATCTCGGCAACTACTATCTGGATCAGAAGAACACCTCTGAAGCCAAGAAATATTTCAGCAAATATCTTGAGCTTGATCCCGACAATGCAGATTATCGCAAGTTTGTAGAGTCACTCAAATAAGAAATCTTGTTAAGTAAAGTAATACAACGAAAACCTCGGAGAACTCCTCTCCGGGGTTTTGTTTTTTCTTAAAGAAGGAAGAAGATTTTTCTGTGGGGATATTGAATTTTTTTGTAACTTTGTAGGGTCATATATCCCTACTTAAGCCAACAGGCAATATTTGAAATGACAAGAAAGATAAAGATAAAAAGAGGACTCGACATCCCCCTGGCCGGAGCAGCCGGCGAAAGGATAGAAAGCATTAATCCTCAGAGCGTTGGGATCACTCCTCTTGATTTTGAAGGGCACACGTGGAAATGCTGCGTAAAAGAAGGAGACGCAGTGGGTGTAGGCTCTCCCCTCTTCCATGACAAAGCCACCGGCAAGATAAAGATCGTATCCCCTGTTGCCGGCGAGATAAAAGAGGTGAAGAGAGGCGAGCGGAGAAGGATTCTCAACGTGTCGATCGCGCCCAAAGCCGAAGGAGCGGAAACTATCAGTTACGATCTCGGGCTTACAAAAGAAACCATACGCGAAACTCTGCTTGCGTCAGGCCTCTGGGCCATGATGCGCCAAAGGCCGTATGACATCGTACCCGACGCCGACTCGGAACCGCGCGACATCTTCGTGACGGCCTTCGACACCGCCCCCCTTGCTCCGGCACTCTTCTCCGAAGCCGACATCCCGGCGATTGAGAAAGGACTCGAAGTGCTGGGAATCCTGGCGGGGAAGAAACCGGTGGTTTCCACTTCAGAAACGAATCCCGTGGAATTTAAAAACGCCGAGAATCTGATTGTTTCCGGGCCTCATCCGGCCGGAAACACTGGCGTGCAGATTGCTGCCGTAGCTCCCGTAAACAAAGGCGAAACCGTCTGGACACTCGATATCGCAACCGTAAAGCGGATAGGGAAACTTTACACCGACGGGAAAGGCGATTGGAGCTGCAAAGTGGCGATTACCGGCCCCGAAATAAAAGATCCTCACCGCGTGGAAACAGTAGTGGGAGCCTCGATTGAGTCGCTTCTCGCTGGTAACCTGAAGGAAGAGAAGGGTTTGAGAATAATCTCCGGCAACGTTCTGACAGGGAAAAGATGCAATCTTGAAGACGGCTATCTGCGCTATCCCTACAGGCAGATAACCGTGATAAAAGAAGGCGACAATGCCGACGAATTTATGGGCTGGGCTTCGATGAGCCCCAAGAAATACAGCGTGAAACGCACCTTCCCGGCATTTCTGAAAGGGTTGCGCTCCCCATTCCCGTTCGACGCCAGAATCAAGGGAGGGAAACGTGCCATGATTCTGAGCGGGGAGCTCGACAAGGTGTTCCCCTTTGACATTTACCCGGAATATCTGGTGCGCGCCATAGAAGCCGGCGACATCGACCGCATGGAGAAGCTCGGCATCTTCGAGGTGGCGCCCGAAGACTTCGCGCTGCCTGAATTTGTCGACACCTCAAAGCATGAATTCCAAAGCATGATTCGCGAAGCCCTTGACAAACTGAGGGCCGAAAGCCTATAGCGAAAAGGATATACGAATATATGAAACTGAAACATAAGATAGATAAGATAAAGCCGCACTTCGAAAAAGGAGGGAAGTTTGAGAAGCTTCAATCCGTATTCGACGGCTTCTATACATTTCTATTCACACCCAACGAGACGGCGAAGAGCGGCACTCACATCCACGATGCCAACGACTCCAAGCGCACGATGATCACCGTGGTGATAGCTCTGCTCCCCTGCGCACTCTTCGGGATGTGGAACATCGGCTATCAGCAGGCGCTGGCGACGGGCGACCCCGACCACGCTCTGCTGCGCCTCTTCTTCAACGGATTTTTCGCCGTACTCCCCCAGATTGTAACCGCCTATGTGGTGGGCCTGGGCATCGAGTTTATAGTGGCGCAAATCCGCGGACACGAGATTCAGGAAGGATTTCTGGTGTCGGGTATCCTCATCCCGATGATCTGTCCGGTCTCCACGCCGTGCTGGATGCTGGCTGTGGCTGTGGCATTCGCGGTGATATTCGCCAAGGAAGCCTTCGGCGGCACAGGGTATAACTTCCTGAACATCGCATTGGTAACCAGAGCATTCCTCTTCTTTGCATATCCGTCGAAGATGAGCGGCGATTCCGTGTTCGTTCAGACCGGTGGCCAGCCTACGGTCGACGGCTTCTCGGGAGCCACTCCCCTGGGTCAGCTCGCCTCCACCTCCACTCCCGGGAGCACCGAGCTCTTCGGAGTGAACGGCGACATACTCACCCACTCCGATATCTTCTGGGGCTTGATGCCGGGTTCATGGGGCGAGACCTCGACCTTCTGCATCATTCTGGGAGCCGTGATACTGCTTGCCACGGGGATTGCATCGTGGAAAATCATCACCTCGGGTGTGGTGGGAGCACTCTGCATCTCCTTTATCGCATATCATTTTGCAAATCCGCTCTATCCGGTGTCGTTCATACCTCCGTTTGAGCAGCTTGCGCTCGGCGGCTTTGCCTTCGCAATAGTGTTTATGGCCACCGACCCCGTAACCGCCTGCCGCACAGAGATAGGGAAATACATCTATGGGTTCCTAATCGGGGCCATAGCCATGATAATCAGATGCTACAACACCGGTTATCCGGAGGGCGCCATGCTGGCAGTCCTGCTCATGAACTGCTTCGCTCCGCTCATCGACTGGTGTGTGGTAAACTCAAACATCAAGCGACGCCTGAAACGTTTGGCAAATGTAAAACAATAGACCGATGAACAGACAAGGAAGCACTTACACACTTTTCTACTCCCTGCTGCTGATACTGGTGGTGGGCGTAGGTCTGTCGCTGGTTTATCAGGCGTTGAGGCCTACACAGGAACGCAACATTGCTGACGACACCAAAAAGCAGATACTCGCGGCCGCTCGCATCTCCCCGCAGGAAGGCGAAAGCATCTCCGACCTCTATGCAGCCCATATTTCGGAAAGCTACATAGTGAATTCAGAAGGAGAACGCGTCGACGCCTCCGGGAATGCACTCGATGTGAACGTGGCCAATCAGGTGAAACTGCCCGACAACGAAAGGGAGCTCCCGGTATACGTATGCTCAACCACCGACGGCACCAAATACATCCTTCCCGTATACGGCGCCGGGCTTTGGGGACCGATTTGGGGCTATGTGGCTTTCGATGCCAACGGCACCACCATCTACGGAGCATACTTCGCACATCAGGGCGAGACTCCGGGCCTCGGTGCCGAGATCGAGAAGCCGGCCTTCTCAAGCCAGTTCGACGGTAAGAAAATCTTCAACACCGAAGGAGTCTTCACCCCTATATTGATAGTGAAACAAGGGCAGGCGCCGGCCGGTGCCGAATACGTAAACGCAGTGAGCGGCGGAACGATCACGAGCCAGGGTGTGCAGAAGATGCTCGCCAACTCGCTTCTGCCTTACGCCGCCTTCTTAAAGAACCTCTCCAAGACTTCGCAGAAAGATGAAACTGAATAATTCACTTCAAACGCTGGTCAATCCGCTGTCGAAAGATAATCCGGTCATCGTCCAGGTGCTCGGTATCTGCTCGGCGCTGGCCGTTACGGCTAAGCTGCAACCGGCGGTGGTAATGACAATATCCGTGATTGCCGTGCTGGCATTCGCCAACGTGATAATCTCATTGTTGAGAAAGACGATCCCTACTTCGATCCGCATCATCGTGCAGCTCGTGGTTGTGGCATCGCTTGTAATCATTGTAGACCAGATACTCAAGGCTTATACCTACGACGTGAGCAAGCAGCTTTCGGTGTTTATCGGGCTCATCATCACCAACTGTATCATCATGGGGCGGCTCGAGGCATTCGCGCTGAACAACCGTCCGTGGCCTGCGTTTCTCGACGGTGTGGGCAACGGGCTGGGCTACGGCATCATCCTCATCATCGTGGCCTTCTTCAGAGAGCTCTTCGGAAGCGGCACGCTCTGGGGTTATCAGGTGATTCCCCAGTGGTGGTATGACGCAGGATATCAGAACAACGGGATGATGATTCTCCCTCCGATGGCCCTCATCACGGTGGCATGCATCATCTGGGTGCATCGTGCCAAGAACAAAGACCTTCAGGAAAATTAAGCGAGACGTAAGATATGGAAAATTTCAATCTATTTATACGGTCAATTTTTGTTGACAATATGATATTTGCCTATTTCTTAGGCATGTGTTCATATCTTGCAGTCTCCAAAAACGTAAAGACCTCGTTCGGGCTCGGGATTGCAGTAAGCTTCGTGCTTTGCATCGCTCTCCCCGTCTGCTGGGCCATCAACACATATCTGCTGGTGCCGGGCGCTTTGTCGTGGCTCGGCGAGCGCTATGCCGACACCGACCTCAGCTTCCTCGGGCTCATCATGTTTATCTCGGTGATTGCCGCTTTGGTGCAGATACTCGAGATGATAATTGAGAAATATCTCCCAACATTATACAACTCGCTCGGCATCTTCCTCCCGCTGATAGCGGTAAACTGCGCTATCCTCGGGGCCGTGCTCTTCATGCAGCAGCGGGAATTTCCCAATGCGTGGACAGCAACGGTGTACGGGGCCGGCTCGGGCGTGGGTTGGCTTCTGGCCATCGTATGTCTGGCCGCGATTCGCGAACGCCTCACAGTAAGCGCCATTCCAAAACCGCTGCGGGGGATCGGCATCACATTCATCATCACCGGACTCATGGGTATTGCATTCATGAGCTTCCTGGGCATTAAATTGTAAGAAATGACTAATTTACTGACACATATAGTTTGGCATTCCCTCTTCGCCGCTACCATCATCTTCCTGGTGATAGTGCTTATCCTGGTGGTGATACTGCTGATCTCAAAGCGGTTTCTGGTCAATTCGGGCGAAGTGGCCATCTCTCTCAACGACGGGAAAAAGATCATCCACGCCAATGCGGGCGGCACGCTGCTCAACACGTTGGCCGAAAACGGAGTGCATCTCAGCTCGGCCTGCGGCGGAAAAGGAAGCTGCGGCCAGTGTAAAGTGGAAGTAACCGAAGGCGGAGGAGATATCCTGCCTACCGAAGTGGTGCATTTCACGCGCCGTCAGGTAAAGGAAGGATGGCGACTCGGCTGCCAGGTAAAGGTGAAGCAAGATATGTCTATCAAGGTTTCGGAAGCGGCCCTTGAAGTGAAGGAATGGGAGTGTGAGGTAATCTCCAACCGCAATGTGGCAACCTTCATCAAGGAGTTTATCGTTCAACTCCCTCCCGGCGAGCATATGAACTTCATCCCGGGATCCTATTCCCAGATCAAGATTCCGGCCTACAGCATGGATTATGACAAGGATATCGACAAGAGCCTTATAGGCGAGGAATATCTCGAGGCATGGGAGAAATTCGGCCTCTTCGGATTGAAATCAGTAAACAAGGAACCGACCGTGCGCGCCTATTCGATGGCGAATTACCCGGAGGAGGGCGACCGGTTCATGCTCACTGTCAGGATCGCCACTCCCCCGTTCAAGCCGAAACCCGAGGTAGGATTCATGGACGTTCCCACCGGTGTGGCCTCGAGCTATATATTCTCGCTCAAACCGGGCGACAAAGTGCTGATGAGCGGCCCCTACGGCGATTTCCATCCTATCGTGGACTCGAAGGCCGAGATGATCTGGGTAGGGGGCGGCGCCGGTATGGCTCCGCTCAGGGCACAGATCATGTGGATGCTCAAGACACTCAACACCCGCGACCGCAAGATGAGCTATTTCTATGGGGCCAGGGCGCTCAACGAAGTGTTCTATCTCGATGATTTCCTGGCGCTTGAGAAAGAGTTCCCGAACTTTAAGTTTTATCTTGCCCTCGACAGGCCCGACCCGGCGGCAGACGCAGCAGGCGTGGAATACACTCCCGGCTTCGTGCACGACGTAATGTTCAAGAAATATCTTTCCACTCACGACGCTCCGGAGGATATAGAATATTACATGTGCGGCCCCGGCCCGATGAGCAAGGCTGTAAACAATATGCTTTACAACCTGGGCGTGGAGCCCTCTTCGATCCATTATGACGATTTCGGAGGGTAAATTGAAATGATCAGACAATAAATAAACAACGTAAATAACTAACTTAAACAACTTTAACAATATCATGAAAAGAGACAATGAAGTGTTTGATATAATCGACCGCGAGCACCTGCGTCAGCGGAGAGGTATCGAACTGATTGCCAGCGAGAATTTCGTCAGCGACGAAGTGATGAGAGCCATGGGTTCCTGCCTGACCAACAAATACGCCGAGGGTTATCCCGGGAAGCGTTATTATGGCGGCTGCGAGGTGGTAGACGAAAGCGAAAACCTCGCCATCGAAAGAGCCAAGAAGCTGTTCGACGCCGAATGGGCCAATGTTCAGCCCCACTCAGGCGCTCAGGCCAACATGGCAGTGTTCATGGCAGTGCTCCAGCCGGGCGACAAGTTCCTCGGTATGGACCTCAGCCACGGCGGCCACCTGAGCCACGGCAGCCCCGTAAACTTCTCCGGCCTCATGTTCCAACCGATCAGCTATACCGTTGATGCCGAAACCGGCCGTGTGAACTACGAAGAGATGGAAGAGAAAGCGCGCGCCGAGAAACCGAAACTCATCATCGCCGGTGCCTCTGCCTACAGCCGCGAATGGGATTATGCCCGCATCCGCAAGCTGGCCGACGAAATCGGTGCAATCTTCATGGTGGATATGGCTCACCCCGCAGGCCTCATCGCCGCCGGACTGCTCGACAACCCCGTGAAGCATGCCCATATCGTAACGACCACCACCCATAAGACCCTTCGCGGTCCGCGCGGCGGCCTCATCCTTATGGGTAAAGACTTCGACAACCCGTGGGGCAAGACCACTCCCAAGGGCGAAGTGAAGAAAATGTCGGCTCTGCTCGACTCCGCCGTATTCCCCGGCGTACAGGGCGGCCCGCTCGAACACGTAATCGCAGCCAAGGCCGTTGCCTTCGGCGAGGCTCTTCAGCCCGAATGGAAAGAGTATGCCGTGCAGGTGAAGAAGAACGCCACAGCTCTGGCCGACGCCCTTATCAAGAGAGGTTACAAGGTGATTTCCGACGGTACCGACAACCACTGCATGCTCGTAGACCTTCGCACCAAATTCCCCGACATGAGCGGCAAGAAGGCTGAGAGAGTGCTTGTGGAAGCCGACATCACAGCCAACAAGAACATGGTGCCCTACGATTCACGCAGCCCGTTCCTGACGAGCGGCTTGCGCTTCGGCACGGCTGCCATCACCACCCGCGGTGCCAAGGAAGACTTCATGGAGCAGATCGCCGAATTTATCGACAGAGTGCTCACAAATGCCGACAACGAGGAAGAAATCAACAAGGTAAGGCAGGAAGTCAACGACATAATGAACAAATATCCGATGTTCGCATGGTAATTTCAAAGTCGGACTCAACCATACTGAGTCCGACTTTGTTATAATACTGAACAGGAGTTCAAAAGGTAAAGAATTTAAAAGATTACGTTATGGAATTCAAGAATATCAAATGGCCGGAGACCATATTCGTCACGGGAATCGGCACAGAAGTAGGGAAAACGTATGCCACGGGCTGGCTGGCTCGCGAAATCACGGCTGCAGGCCATTCTGTAACCACCCAGAAGTTCGTGCAGACAGGAAATGTAGACGAAAGCATCGATATCAGCGTGCACCGCAAGATTATGGGTGTGCCCAAAACCACGCTGGATCTCACCAAGATATCGGCGCCCTATCTTTTCCCCTACCCTGCGTCGCCACATCTGGCGGCCAAACTCGCCGAGACTGAAATCAAACCCGAGACCATAGCCGAGGCGACAAGAATTCTCCATAACCAATTCCATCACGTTTTGATCGAAGGAGCCGGCGGTTTGATGGTTCCTCTGAAGGGCGATTACCTGACCATCGACTACATCAAGCAGCATCGCCTGCCGGTGATACTCGTCACCAACGGCCAGCTCGGCTCGATAAGCGACACTCTTACCTCTCTCTATGTGCTCGCACATTATAAACTCGATATCTTCGGCGTAGTCTACAATCCTCACTTCGATGAAGACAAGAAGATAGCAGAAGATGCGAAAGTGTATATGAGAGACTGGGTGCTCCATCATTATCCGGGGGCACTGTGGTTTGAAATGCCCAAGCAATTATGAGTCAAAAACCCAACGACAGGGTAGCAAATTTTGAAATAACGATTTCAAAAGAGGAACTGAACCACCTTGAGCCGGCGCGGTTTGAGGGCGAAATCTTCACGGTCAACAATATAGAAGAGGCCGAGAGAGCTGTATGCGCCCTTTCTGAGGCAGAGCTGATAGGGTTTGACACGGAGACCAAGCCGGCATTCAAGAAGGGGGTTCACAACAACGTGGCGCTGATGCAGCTTGCCACCGAAAACGTATGCTTCCTCTTTCGGCTCTCCAAAATCGGGATGCCGGAAGTGCTGAAGAATTTTATCGAGAACCCGGAGATTAAAAAAGTGGGGCTCTCGATCAAAGACGATTTCTTCAACCTCAACAAGTTGGCGGCAATCAAACCTGCTGGATTTGTAGACCTCCAGGATTACGTCAAGGAATTCAAGATTAAAGATTGCGCGCTCACCAAAATACATTCTATCATATTCGGGAAACGGATATCGAAGAATCAGCAACTCACCAATTGGGAAGCACCCCAGCTCACACAGAAACAGCAGGAATATGCGGCTCTTGATGCCCAGGCCTGTGTGCGAATTTTCAAGCATTTGAAATCCGGAGGATTCGATCCGTTGCAGTCGCAGTATAAACGGGATTGCAACCCGAGCGCCGAGAATTGAAGATTCTTTCCTGACCTAACGTTATGAAGAGAAGAAAACATTTTCCCAAATCGATATGGTTGCCGCTCACGCTTTTGATCTACGCGGGAGCCTTCTCGGGATATTTCGGCCCGAGGCTAATCCGGGAGGGAATGGCGTTGAAGTTCTGGATTTCCGTGGGAGTCGAATTGATATTTATCGTGGGGTTATATTTTGCCCTCCGGCGCAAAGAGAAACTCTCGAGATGGCGCGAAGAGGAATAAGGACCCCTATAAAAGCAAAGCCTGAAATCGCGGACCGTACCGATACTAAAAGCATAACCTGAAATCGCGGACAGTACCGACACCTTAACCGGTGGAAAAGTACAGATATGAAGAAAGGGTGATAACCTCCACGGTCGCACCCTTTCTTAAAGTTTCTACAGGTAAAAAATCTTAAGGTAAAAAAGATTGTTATAGGTTTTGTGCAAAGATAGGCACTTTTTATACCCATTTCCAAATTTTTTCCATAAAAAAAGCTAAAATATGTTGCATAACATATTTTGAAGCGGGGTAATCGGGAGTAGCCTAAAGATATTAAGCACTTTTTTACTTTGATAGCTATAATAGCTATGATAGCTATACTAGCTAAAATAGCTATGATAGCTTTAGCTGCTTGTAGTGAAGTATTCGATTCGGAAGTCGGTGCCGTCAAAGACGCCATAGCCGTTCGAGACCATCCAGGGGGGAAGGATGATCAATTTGCGGTCGTCGTCAAGATCCAGCTCTTCGGGGCGGTGTAGGTGGCCCATAACGAAATATTCGGCTTTGTCACCTTCGGCAATGCGGCCGTTGCACCAGCTCTCGATTGCCGGCAACAATTCCACCGGCTTATAGTCTTCTTTCAATTTGGCGTTACGGCTCTTTCGACTGCAATTGAAAGCGAAGCCAACGGTCCATCTAGGATGAATAGCTCCATAGAGTTTCTGGCAGAAACGATTGCGGAATACGGCTCGCATCCATCTGAACTTGCGGTTGCCACCTATTGCGTCGCCATGCTGAAGGGAGAAACGATGGCCGAGCACATCGCGTTCCACCATACCGTCGATCACCTCAACGTTCAATTCTTCCGGGATATAGTCAAAAATCCAGATATCATGATTGCCGATGAGCCATGTAATCTTTATCCCCATGTCGGCAAGCATGGCAAGTTTCCCGAGAAACCTTACAAATCCCCTCGGAGCAACATGCTTATACTCAAACCAATAGTCGAGGATGTCGCCCATCAAGAAAATCTCTGAGGCATCGGCGGCAATCTTATCGAGGAAGGCTACGGCCTGACGCTCCTCATCGAGGCGAGTCTTCGTATTTGAAGCGCCCAGATGCAAATCTGCCAGGAAATAAGCCTTCTTCATCTTTCAGAAATCTTTAATTTTATTTCGCTCTGCCTTTATGGAGGATATGGGGGTTGAACTTAGAGCAGGCCGAGCTCCAGCTTCGCTTCCTCGCTCATCATATCCTTATCCCATTCCGGCTCGAAGACGAGACGAAGGTCGAGCTTCTCGGGACCCTCGATCCCTGCCAGCTTCATTCGCGCGTCTTCCACCAGGAAATCGGCTGCAGGGCAAGACGGAGCCGTGAGCGTCATATCAACATGCAGCGTGGAATCCTTGGGGTCAAAATCAATCTTGTATATTAGCCCCAATTCATAGATATCTACAGGAATCTCGGGATCGTAGACGGTCTTGAGAGCCTGCACGGCTTTGGTGTTCACATAGAATATCTTCTCCTCGTCAGTCATCTCCGCAAACTCTTTCTTAGTCTCCGATTGCGGTGCTTTTATCTTTTCTTCTTCCATGAGCTGTCCGGTATTTTATGCAAAATTAATATTTCCTTACAAAACATTAGCAAAAATTTAGTAACTTTGCCATTATTAAACGTAACATTGGTATGAAGAAATTGTTAAGCGTTGCCATTTTGGCGATAATGGCCATAGCAACACCCATCAGTTCACAGGCAAAAATCTTTAATTGGGGTATCAAGGGCGGTTTGAACGTCAACAAGCTGTCGTTTGGGAAAAATTCCCTCAACGACGTTACAAAAGCCGACAATTCCGCAGGTTGGGAATTGGGCCTTATGGCCGAAGTGAATGTACCTGTGATAGGTCTCTGCTTCGATGCATCGGTGATGTATGCCCGCATGAACAACGGCACTCAGGCATACTATAGCGATGGTACGGGGTCCGATACATTCAACGGTAACAACGCCGGCAAAAACTTCATGATGATTCCTATCAACCTCAAGTATAAACTCTCGCTTCCGGCCATCTCAAACATTGTGAAACCTTACGCTTTCACTGGTCCTAATTTCGCCTTCAAGCTAGACAAAAACATTGCCAACTATATAAAGACGCGCACTTGCCAGGTAGCTTGGAACGTAGGTCTCGGCGTTGAGCTTATCAACCACCTCCAGATAGGAGCAGCTTACAATTTCGGCATCAACAACATAGCTGAACACTTGGGTGCGAACACCCCGGATGTGAAAGTGAAAAATAACTATTGGACCGTCACTGCTGCGTGGCTGTTCTGAAGCAGAATTTTCATAGGTTGTGAAAAGACTTCTACTTTCTCTATGTGGCTTGTTGATAGCGACATCGGCTTTTGCTGAATTTCGCTTCGGGCCCATGCTCGGTGTCAACGGGAGCAGCTTCTTCTGGAGGCAAAACCTCGTAAACACCCATTATAAGATCGGCGGGAGCGCCGGCATATTCGGCGAACTGATGATTCCCGGTATCGGCTTCGGTATCGACGTAGGTCTCCGTTATCAGCTCAACGGCGCCAAAGTAAACTTCGGCGAGCGACCCGTATGGAGCGGCGCGCCCGACTATATGGGAAACGAAGACGTCTGGTTTCATACTCTCCAGATTCCTCTGAACCTGCGTTTCAAATACACCCGTCTCGACGGCGTGGAGCGCATCGTGGCTCCGTTCGTCTTCGCCGGTCCGGTCTTCACCTTCAACCTTGCCACCAACAAGATACCCGTGATCGAGCATCCCGGGGGCACAGTGGCGATACAGTTAGGTGCAGGCGCCGAGCTGATAGAACACCTCCAGATCTCCGGAGGCTATTACTTCGGGGTGAGCTATCAAGTGAGAACAATCAAACTCGAAAACTTCTCGGCGCGGCCTCAGGGGTGGTTTATCAACGCCGCGTGGCTCTTCTGACACATCTGACTGCCGGCTTCTCTTGCAATGGGGTCCAAACGCTACGCACAGGTAATTCTTCCCCTCCCCCTCTTTTCCTCATTCACTTATGAGGTGCCTGAGGGGTTTCAGGATGAAATTTCGGTCGGAACGGCCGTGCTCGTGCAGTTTGGAAAAAAGAAATTCTACACAGGGATTGTAGAATCGTTCATCCCCAACCCTCCGGGTAACTACGAACTCAAACCAATCATGGCTCTTCTCTATGGGGAGCCTATAGTGCGTTATCCTCAGCTCAAGCTCTGGGACTGGATCTCCTCCTACTATCTCTGCAGCATAGGCGACGTGTTCAAGGCTGCGGTGCCGGCAGGGCTAAAGCCCGAAAGCGAGACATGGCTATCTCTCAACCCGGACTATGAATATGAGGAAGATGCCAAATTTTCTGAAAAAGAGTTGATGATAATCCAATATCTTGAAGATAAGAAGAGAGCAAAACTTCAAGATATTGAGAATCAGCTGAAAATAAACAAAGAGAGCGTAATTATATCTCGCCTCCTAACCCGTGGTGTGTTGGAGGTTTCCGAAAATATCAACAGCCGTTATCGTCCTAAAAAACTCACCTGCATCCGACTGAACGTCGACCGTGAAGACACCGAAGCTCTGCACGGCATGATGGAGGGGTTGAGCCGCGCACGACAGCAGGAACTGGCGCTTATGGCTTACCTTGAGCTGTCGGGGTGGCTGAGGAAAGGCGAGAAGGTAAACGTCGTGACCCGCGAGCAGCTCCTCGAACGCAGCGGCGTAAGCTCGGCCGTGGTCTCAGCCTTGGCCCAGAAAGGGATTTTCGAGATATACAAACGCACTGAAAACCGGTTTAACAACACCTCCGACGAAATCCAGTCGCTCACTCCCCTTTCAGAACTGCAGGCAGATGCGTTGCAAAAAATTCAGGAACAATGGCGCGAGAAAAACGTGGTGCTTTGCAGAGGTGTAACCGGCAGTGGTAAGACCGAGATATATATCCACCTGATAAAGAATGAATTGGACAAAGGGAACCAGGTGCTTTATCTGGTTCCTGAGATTGCCCTCACCACGCAGCTAACCGATAGGCTGAGGAAGGTGTTTGGCAACCGTCTGCTGGTTTACCATTCACGCTTCTCGGACAACGACAGGGTGGATATCTGGAAAAAATTGCTCGTCAGCAACGAGCCCTTGGTGATTATCGGAGCCCGCTCGGCCGTTTTTCTCCCTTTCGGCCCCCTCGGAATGGTTGTGGTGGACGAGGAACACGACGCCTCATATAAGCAGAACGATCCGGCACCGCGATACAACGGTCGCGACACGGCGATAATGCTTGCCTCAATGCATGGAGCCAAAACGTTGCTCGGTTCGGCCACGCCGTCGATCGAAACCTATTACAAAGCCTCCACAGGTAAATACGGGCTGGTGGAGATTGAAAGCAGGTATGACGACTCCCCTCTTCCCGACGTTTCGATCGTGGATATGCGCCGCCAGCGCAAGGAACGCCTCAACTCAGGTATCCTTTCGTCAACTCTGAGAGAAGCGGTGGAGTCGGCTCTCGAAGGGAAGAAGCAGACCATCCTGTTTCAAAACCGTCGCGGCTTCGCCCCTATGGTAATATGCCGCGCATGCGGATGGACACCCAAGTGCCAGAACTGCGACGTCTCGATGGTTTACCATAAGTATGGCGACAGCCTGCACTGCCATTATTGCGGACACACTGCTCCGATGCCGTCAGTATGCCCTGCCTGCGGACAGAATATGCTTGAAATCCTTGGATATGGCACCGAGCGAATCGAAGAAGATATCCAGAACAATTTCCCGGGTGCTGAGATCTCCCGCATGGACCTCGACACGACGCGCAACAAGGACGCTTATCACGACATAATATCGGATTTCTCCGACAGCAAGACAGACATACTCGTAGGCACCCAGATGGTTACGAAAGGGCTTGATTTCGGCAACGTGAAGATTGTGGGGATTCTCAACGCCGACACAGTGCTCAATTTCCCGGACTTCCGGAGCAACGAGAAGGGGTTCAACACCCTTGAGCAGGTGGCCGGACGAGCCGGACGGCGGAAAGAGAAGGGGACGGTAATCATCCAGACCAACACGCCCGACAACCCCATCCTCAACTACGTGAAACGCCATGACTACCTGGCCTATTATGAGGCTGAGATCGAGGAACGGAAAGCGCTCAACTATCCCCCTTTCTCGCGGATCATAATGGTTTATATCAAGAATCGGGAAGAGGCCGTGGCCGAAGCGGCCGCAGAGGTGCTTGGCGTGATGCTCAGGGATATCTTCGGAGAAAGAGTGCTCGGACCCGACAAACCTTTCATCAGCCGTATCTCCACATATTATTACCGAAGGATAATGCTCAAGATCGAGAATGAGGCATCGATGCCCAAGGTAAAAAGCGTGTTGCGCAAGGTTTACGAAAGCGTTGCCCGCGATCCCAGAATCAAATCTTCAATACTATACTATGACGTTGACCCCAACTGACAGGTTTGACTCTCTCCATGATGAGTTCGACAGGAACCATCTATGGCACCCATATACATCGACCCACAACCCGTTGCCGACCTATAAAGTTGACGGAGCCAAAGGCGCGGTGATCACGCTTGCCGACGGCACGGAGCTCATCGACGGAATGTCGTCATGGTGGTGTGTAATCCACGGCTACAGTCATCCCAGACTCGTGGAGGCTGCCCGAAGGCAGATCGAGAAGATGAGCCATGTGATGTTCGGCGGCTTCACGCATGAGCCGGCCATCAACCTGGGGAAGCGTCTGCTTGAAATCTTGCCGGGGAATATTGAATACATCTTCTTCGCAGATTCAGGGTCGGTGGCCACGGAGGTAGCGATGAAGATGGCAGTACAGGCCGGAGAGAAAGCCGGGAAGAAAGATTTCATCACGATCCGCGGAGGATACCACGGCGACACGTGGAATGCCATGTCGGTTTGCGACCCCGTAACAGGAATGCATGGCGCTTTCGGGAGCGACCTTCCGATAAGACATTTTGCTCCGAGGCCTGAGTGCAGGTTTGGCGAAGATTGGGAGCCGGAATACTTCAAGCCGATGAAAGAGTTGATAGAAGAGCACCACCAGACGGTAGCCGCCGTGATACTCGAGCCTATAGTTCAGGGCGCCGGAGGAATGTATTTCTATCACCCCCAATATCTCAGGGAGCTCCGAAAGATTTGCGACAAATATGACATCCTGCTGATCTTCGACGAGATAGCCACCGGATTCGGCCGCACCGGTAAGCTTTTCGCTTACCAGCACGCAGACGTCGAGCCGGATATCATGCTCCTCGGGAAAGCCTTGACCGGCGGTTTCATGAACTTTGCCGCGGTTGCCACCAACAGAAAAGTGGCCGACAGAATCTCCAAGAGCAGCGCGGAGGTGATGATGCACGGCCCCACGTTCATGGCCAATCCTCTCGCCTGCGCGGTGGCATTGGAGTCGATCGATATGCTCCTCGAATCCGACTGGGAAGCGAAAGTCAGAAAGGTGGAGAACAGACTTAAAGAACGCCTATCAATTCTGAAAGACGAGCTGGGAGTGGAAGACATTAGAGTTTTGGGAGGGATCGGAGTGGTTGAGCTGTCGGAGCCTGCGGATCTCGGGAGATTTCAGCGCCGTTGTGTAGAAGAAGGTGTTTGGATACGCCCGTTCGGACACAATGCTTATCTGATGCCTCCATTCCTTGCCATCACTGAGGAGCAACTGGAGTTTCTATGCGATAAATTTATCCTTATTCTTAAAGAGTTTCTGAGCAAAAATGGATAGGTTTTCAGAATTCCTGGAGAAGGCCGAAAAAGGCTCCTCATTACGCAGCATACCGGAGGAAGGTTCCCGACGCATAGACCTGCTCAGCAATGATTATTTGGGGCTTGGCGCCCGCAGCCGTGAGTTTGTCGACGAATTTCTGAAACTGTATGGAGATGCCGATTTCAGTTCTTCGGCGTCGCGTCTGCTTTCGCGCAAACAGAAATATCACAACTTGCTCGAGGAGAAACTGGAAGAGCTGTATCATAAACCGGCACTCCTGTTCAATTCCGGATACCACGCCAACAGCGGAATTATATCGGCCTTGGGACGGCCTGAAACCACCCTTTTCGCAGATGAACTGATACACGCCTCAGCCCGAGACGGGCTCATGTTGGCGCAAGCCCATCGCAAAAGCAACGTAAGTTTTTTCCGCCATAACGATATCGAACATCTGGCCCAATTGATTGAAAGCGATGATGCCAAGGAGAAAATAATCGTGACGGAGGGAATCTTCAGCATGGACGGCGATGTTGGGCCGCTCAAAGAGTTGGTGGAATTAAAACATCGGCACGACGATGTCTTGCTTTATGTGGATGAGGCCCACAGTTTCGGCACTCGTGGAGAGCTCGGTCTGGGAATCGCCGAAGAGCTGGGATTGATCGAGGATATCGACATCATAGTCGGTACGTTCGGGAAGGCACTTGCCTCTCAAGGGGCCTTCGTGGTGACACGCAAAAACATCAGAGATTATCTCGTCAACCGTGCTCGAACATTTATTTTCTCTACGGCTATTCCACCGGTTAATGTCGCCTGGACTCTCCTAATGCTTTCCAAGTCATTGAAAATGAATAAAGAGCGTAGATATCTTAAAGAATTGAGTGAAGATTTCAGAAAGGCCTTGGAATCGGCAACAGGCAAACCCTCCAAAAGCTCATCGCATATCATACCGCATATCTGCACCTCTGCAGAGGAGACAGTGGAATGCGCAGAGAAGTTGCGCAAGGCCGGTTACGACGTCTTGCCGATTCGTCATCCGTCTGTGCCACGAGGTCAGGAGCGAGTGAGGCTGTCACTGAACAGCGAGCTCACCCTCGTCTCTCTCCTACCTATAGCCGAACTCCTGCGGGGTGACAATGAATAATGTCTGATAGTCTGCGCAAACAGCCTCAGCAAAAAAGGAAGAAGATTTCCTCAAAAGGCTATATGAGTATAAAAAAAGGGCTTGAGAAAAATCTCAAGCTCTTTTTTAGATTTCTTTCAGATTAGAAAGTCCAACCGAGACGGATGAGCGGGTTAACGTCGAAACCACCCTTGAATGAGTGACCGCCAACCTTAGTCTTGAGTTCAGTAAGAACGCCGTCTTCTTTGTACTTGTAAGTAGCGCCTGATTTGATAACATCCTTGAAACCAACGTTCAGTTCAGCACCAAGATAGAGGCCTTTGTATACATAGAAATCGAAACCGGTAGTAGCGTAGAGGCTGAAGCCGTTGCCAGTACCTTCGTTGTTCCAATCCCAGTTGTTTTCGTCAGCCTGTTCTTTCTGAGCTTTGAAGTTGTGGATGTAACCGATCTTACCACCTGCATAGAGGTCGAGTCTCTTGTAGGTGTAGAAGTGACGCTGGTAACCCAGGTTGAGCTGGAAAGTACCGTCGTAGTTTGAGCTGAAAGTGTTGCTCTGGTCACCGTTGGGCACGTCTTTGTCGTTAGTACCGGCAAGACCGAGTTCAACTACGAATGCATCCTTAGAGGTGCAGAAGTAACGAGCCTGAAGAACGCCACCATTGCTGAAGATTTTTGTGCCGCTGAACGGAGCGAACTGGATTTCAGTTGAGAAGCTACCTTTCTTAGGAGCAAACTGATTGTCTTGTGCTGATGCTGTGAGAACAGCGCTTCCTAATACAGCAAGAAGTAATAATTTCTTCATAGAGTTAGAAATATTTAATAGTTAGTTAGTTTATTTGCATGCAAAATTACAAAAAAAATTTAAATTTCATAAAAAAAGTGCCAAAATATTAATCATTTTGTTAAAATTCCTTAAAAAATAATCATCTACAGCACCTTCTCCCGCATTTGCGAGGCATAAAATTTATTCACTTTTCCAGTTTTCAGACATAAAAAAGAGGTAATCTGAAGAAAAAACAGTGGTTTGTTATGAAAACAGAAGCGGGTCCATCTCTGTCAATGAACCCGCTTCCTTGCTATTTTCGGTATTCAGTCCCTATCAAATGATGTTGAAAGGGACAAGCTATTACTGGCCACGGAGAGCTTCCTCCTCAGGGGTAAGCTCGGGATCGAAAATCCAGTTCTGGGCAGCAAGACGCTTGTAGCTCTTGTAGCGCCACTGAGCGTTGGCTTTGGCTGCATCGAAGAGTTCCTGTGCTTCGGCCGGATACATCTTCTTTACAGATGCAAACCTAACTTCGCCCATCAGGAAATCGTCAAACTTGCTCCAGTCAGGCTCCTTGCTGTCGAGAACAAACGGATTCTTCCCTTCCTCCTCGAGAGCAGGATTGTAGCGCCAGAGCTGCCAGTAGCCACATTCCACGGCTTTCTGTTCCTCTCTCTGGCTGTGACCCATACCGGCCTTCAACCCGTGGTTGATACAGGGAGAGTAAGCGATGATTACAGAAGGACCGTCGTAAGCTTCGGCTTCCTTGAACGCTTTGAGCGTCTGTGCCTGGTCGGCACCCATCGCTACCTGAGCCACGTATACATAACCGTAGGTTGTGGCGATAAGGCCGAGGTCTTTCTTGCGGATTCTCTTACCTGCAGCGGCGAATTTGGCAATTGCGCCGAGCGGAGTAGATTTAGACGACTGGCCGCCGGTATTGGAGTAAACCTCGGTGTCGAGAACGAGAATATTCACATTCTTTCCGGAAGCAATCACGTGGTCGAGACCGCCGAAACCGATGTCGTAGCTTGCGCCGTCGCCACCGATGATCCACTGGCTACGCTTGGTGAGATAATGGCTCAATTCGCTCACCTGTCGGCAGACATCACAGTTGGCGGCGTTGCCGGCTGCAATCTCGGCCCACTTGTCGCCGTATAGGCGGCTCTTCTCGGCATCCTCACGGTTTTCAAGCCACTCTTTTGCAGCAGATTTCACGTTCTCGGGCATGTCGCTCTCGATGGTGCGATGAGCAAGATCCACGAGGCGTGCGCGCATCTTCTGGTATGCGAGCTCCATGCCGAGGCCGAATTCGCAGAAGTCTTCGAAAAGAGAGTTAGCCCAAGCCGGACCGTGACCGTTCTCATCTGTGCAGTAGGGAGTGGAGGGCACCGAACCGGAATAGATCGACGAGCAACCCGTGGCATTGGCGATGATCTGACGGTTGCCGAAGAGCTGCGTCATGAGTTTCACATAAGGAGTCTCGCCACAACCGGAGCATGCTCCCGAGAACTCAAACAGAGGCTGGGCATACTGGCTGTTTTTCACGTTTTGGCTTACGTCTACCAGGCGCTCTTTGCTCGATACGTTGGCCACACAGTAGTCCCAGTTCTTCTGGTCCCAAAGCTGGCCTTCCTCGGGTTTCATTTCGAGGGCTTTATGTTGCACGAGCTCACCGGCTTCGTTCTTCACTTTCTTACCCGGGCAGATATCCACACAGTTGCCGCAACCGAGACAGTCGAGCACGTCGACCTGCATTCTGAAACGCATGTCGGGGAACACCTTCGGCGGAACCGCAGGCAGAGTATCGTCTTCAGAGAACGGGGCTGCCTCAACCTCTGCTTTTGTCATCACAAACGGACGGATGCAGGCATGAGGACAAACGTAAGCACACTGGTTACACTGGATACAGTTGTCTTTGTCCCATTCGGGAACAAATGCAGCCACACCCCTCTTTTCATAAGCTGCGGTGCCCTGAGGCCATGTGCCGTCGGCATAGTCCACGAAAGTGCTTACGGGGAGGTCGTCGCCGTTTTGCGCGTTGATCGGCTTAACCACATTCTCGATAAATGCAGGAGCATCGCTCTTGGCCGGAGCCTCTTCGGGAAGATTTGCCCATTCAGGATCGATATCGAGCTTGCTGTATTCACCGCCGCGGTCTACGGCTGCGTAGTTCATATTCACCACGTTTTCACCTTTCTTGCCATAGCTCTTCTGGATGAATTTCTTCATCTGCTCTACGGCGAGGTCAACGGGAATCACCTCTGTGATACGGAAGAAAGCGCTCTGGAGAATAGTGTTGGTACGGTTGCCGAGACCGATCTCCTGCGCAATCTTGGTGGCATTGATATAATATAGGTTTATATTGTTGGCAGCCAGATACTTCTTGATATGGTTCGGAAGGTTGCGCTTCAGTTCCTCGCCCTCCCAGATGGTGTTGAGCAAGAAAGTGCCGCCGGGAACCAGACCTTTGGTCATGTCGTACATGTTGAGGTAAGCCTGAACGTGACATGCCACGAAGTCGGGAGTATTCACAAGATAAGTTGAGCGGATAGGCTCGTCGCCGAATCTTAGGTGAGAACAGGTGAAACCGCCTGACTTCTTGGAGTCGTAGCTGAAGTAAGCCTGGCAATATTTGTTGGTGTTGTCACCGATGATTTTCACGGAGTTTTTGTTGGCACCTACCGTACCGTCGGAACCAAGACCGTAGAACTTGGCGGCGAAAGTGCCCTTTGTGCCGAGGTGCAGTTCGGGAAGCTGCGGCAACGAGAGATAGGTTACGTCGTCGTTGATGCCTACAGTGAAATGGTTTTTCGGCTCGGGAAGGGCCAGATTTTCATATACCGAGAGAATCTGGGCCGGAGTGGTGTCCTTCGAGCTGAGACCGTACCTGCCTCCTACGATAAGCGGGGCGTTCTCTTGGTTGTAGAAGCAATCCTTCACATCCAGATAGAGAGGCTCGCCGAGCGCGCCGGGCTCTTTGGTGCGGTCGAGAACAGCGATTCTCTTGGCTGTTGCGGGGATGGCTGCGAGGAAATGACGAGCCGAGAACGGGCGATAAAGATGCACGCTCACCAGACCCACCTTCTCTCCCTTGGCGCGAAGATAGTCTACAGTCTCCTCGATGGCTTGGGTTACACTGCCCATGGCGATTATCACGCGCTCTGCCTCGGGATCGCCGTAATAGTTGAAGAGCTGATAGTTGCGGCCGGTGATTTTAGAAATCTCCTTCATATAGTCCTCTACGATTTCCGGCACTGCTTCATAATATTTGTTGGAAGCTTCACGGTGCTGGAAGAATGCGTCGGGGTTCTCGGCCATACCGCGAGCCACAGGAGCGTCGGGGTTGAGGGCTCTTTCGCGGAATTCCGCGAGAGCCTGGCGGTCGAGAAGCGGCTCGAGGTCTTCGATCTCAAGCTCTTCGATCTTCTGAATTTCGTGAGATGTACGGAAACCGTCGAAGAAGTTGAGGAAGGGCACACGGCTCTTGATAGTAGAGAGATGAGCCACACCCGCCAGATCCATCACCTCCTGTACCGAACCTTCGGCCAGCATGGCGAAACCCGTCTGGCGGCATGCCATCACGTCTTGATGGTCGCCGAATATCGAGAGGGCGTGAGATGCCAAAGTGCGCGCCGAAACGTGGAACACGCAGGGGAGCAACTCGCCCGCTATCTTATACATATTAGGTATCATCAGGAGCAGACCCTGCGAAGCCGTATAGGTGGTGGTGAGGGCACCGGCCTGCAGCGAACCGTGAACGGCACCAGCCGCGCCTGCCTCGCTCTGCATCTCCTGTACGGTTACTGTCTCTCCAAAAATGTTCTTTCTTCCCGCTGCGCTCCAGTCGTCTACATATTCAGCCATGGTCGACGACGGCGTGATGGGATAGATGGCTGCTACCTCCGTGAACATATAGCTCACATGTGCGGCTGCATGGTTGCCATCACAAGTCAGAAATTTCTTCTGTTTGCTCATAAATGTGATCTTTTTGTTATTACCTTTTATCTTTTTACCTTACGAGGGGTCCGCATTGCATCGAAGGATTTCAGCCACAAAACTCCCCCCTAAAAAATACTCCGGTTTCGTGTTTTTTACTCAACGGAGCCTATTAAAAATGTTAGCCGTGGAATCTTTAAAATCCACCGCAAAATTAGCAATTTTACTTGTAATTAGCAAGTGAAATTTAAAGCCGCAAATGTTAAAATTCCACTCCTGCCGCGTTCTTGACATAACGACGTTCCGGAAAACGGAATTTTACTCAAAAACCGCGGCCAAAACGGGAAAATTTTCTCAATCGGCCCCGGGCTTAAGCGCGCCTATAGCAAGCTGATTTTTCTGCGCTCGCCCTTCAGCTTCTTGCTTCTTTGGGCCTCCAGAATGCGCTCCTTCTCCTTTGAGGCAACGCAGAATATGGAATAATGGTCGTAGACGTCGATCTTCCCGATTTCACTGCCGGGGATACCGACTTCCTTTGTAAGAAATCCAAGGATGTCTCCCTTCGAAACTTTCTCTTTCTTCCCCGCATTGACATAGAAAGTGAGGAGCCCCGATCTGAGCCGGGCCACTTCCCCGTCGGTAAGCTTGAATTCTCGGTCAATCTTTCCAAAATCTTTCAGCTTCTCGCCGGGAGAAACGAGTATATACACGTTCCCCTCCTCGTTTACCCTCGACGTACGGCCGTTGCGGTGGGTATAGACTTCCGGGGTGAGGGCCTGATGGTAATGCACCACGTTTTCCACTCCTTTGATGTCGAGACCGCGAGCCGCAAGATCGGTAGCAACGAGTATCGGCGAGCTGCCGTTGTTGAAACGTGCCACGGCCATCTCTCTGTCTCGCTGGTTGAGCGCTCCGTGATAAAGCACGGCGTCAATCCCTTCCTTTTTAAGATAGCCATATACGCGCTCGGCGCTTTCGCGATGGTTGACGAAGATGATGGTGCGCGGTATCGAGGGTTTACCCTTCGCCAACTCCGTCAGCAGGAGCCCCAACGAGCGCAGTTTGTCGTGCCCTTCGTCCACGCTTTCCACTCTATAGACGGTGGTTCGGTCTGCGACATCGCTGTTGGCTTGGGTGAAGTCGAGTTCGACGGGATCTTTCAGTTTAAGGAATTCCGGCAACTCTTTCGGGCGAGTGGCCGAAGTGAGGATGATGCGGCTTACGTTCTTGAGTTTGGCCATAATCTTCTTCAAATCATCTTCAAACCCCAGCTCGATACATTTGTCGTATTCGTCAAGCACCAGAATCCTTACTGTCAAGAGATTGACATTGCGTCGGTTAATGTGATCCACAAGGCGTCCGGGAGTGGAGACCACTATTTCGGGAGTTACCTTCAACGAGTTTACCTCGTCCTCCACCTTATGGCCGCCATAGAGGAGCGTCACCTTATAATTGGCTGCCAAAGCTCGGAACACCTCCCCTATCTGGATTACGAGCTCACGCGTCGGGACCACCACAAGGCATTGAATCCTTCCATCGGCTTCCTTAAGCTTTTTCAACACCGGCATCACGAAGGCTATGGTCTTCCCGGTGCCCGTCGGCGACAGGAGCACAATGTCACGTTTCTCGGACGATGCCTGCAACATCGCCGTCTGTATATTGTTGAGTTCCGTTATGCCGAACTTCTCAAGCAATCTCTCTTTTATCTCTTTCTCCTTCATTCTCTTCTCTATTATGAAATATTCAGAGGCTATTATGAAATCAGACTCCAGTCCACATCGGTTGCAAAACGCAGATGCAACTCCCGAAGGATGATCTGCAGGGCCTCACGGTTGGGTATATCGGGTATCTTCCATGAGCCGGAGGTCATATCTTGCTGATATATAACAGGGAATTGCTCCAGTGTTGCCAACGCGGCCTCGCGCGCGAGAGTTACCATCTGCCCGTCCTGGGCAAGATTTGCAATCTTCAGATTGAAAGCCACGCCGCTCTGCATGGTGCCCTCGATATCACCCGGGCCGCGCAACTTCAGGTCGGCTTCCGAGATCAGGAAACCGTCTGTGGTCTCTGTCATGATCCCAAGCCGTTTCTTTGTATCCTTGCTCCCGGTCTGCTTGCTCATCAGGAAGCAGAAACTCTTGTCGGCGCCACGTCCTACCCTACCTCGAAGCTGATGCAATTGAGAAAGACCGAAGCGCTCCGCGTTCTCTATCACCATCACCGTGGCGTTGGGAACGTTCACACCTACTTCTATCACAGTTGTGGCCACCAGAATTTTAGCCTCCCCGCTCACGAACCGCTGCATCTGGAAATCCTTTTCGGCAGGCTTCATCTGCCCGTGGACATAACTCATCTCCACATTCTTGAAGATGGTGCGCAAGCGTTCCACACCCTTCTCGAGGCTCTTGAGCTCGAGCTTGTCGTTCTCGTGAATCAAGGGATAGACGATGTAGGCCTGGCGTCCCTCCTGAATCTGCTGCATCACCATCCTATAGACCATATTCCGACCATCCTCAAAGAAAAGACGTGTGTCCACGCTCTTGCGCCCCGGAGGCAACTCGTCGATCACCGACACATCAAGATCGCCGTAAACCGTCATGGCGAGGGTGCGTGGAATAGGCGTTGCGGTCATTACCAACACATGCGGAAATATACTCCCTTTCTCCCATAATTTCGCTCTCTGGGCCACACCGAAACGATGTTGCTCGTCTATAACGGCGATACCCAACTTCTTGAAAGCCACTTTATCTTCAATCAGAGTGTGCGTGCCGATCAGAATATCCAGCTCGCCGCTCCTAAGCTTCTCGTCTATCTCGCGCCTCTCCGACGCCTTCGTACTGCCCGTGAGGAGTCTCACCTCCACACCGATTTTGTCCGCCCAAGCCTTGATGGTCTCATAATGTTGAGAGGCAAGGATTTCAGTCGGAGCCATCAGAGCTGCCTGGTAGCCGTTGTCGATCGCCAAGAGCATCGACAGAAACGCCACCATCGTCTTCCCGCTACCCACGTCGCCTTGGAGCAGCCTGTTCATCTGGTGGCCGGAGAGGAGGTCGCCCCTTATCTCTTTCACCACGCGTTTCTGGGCGCCCGTGAGTTCAAACGGCAACACATTGCTGTAGAAGGCATTGAATTTGTCGCCCACCTTCGACATCACGTATCCTTTGTTGCGTTCAAACCTCTCTTTGGCCAATCGCAGGATGTTGAGCTCCAGGTAGTAAAGTTCCTCAAACTTCATTCTCTCTCGCGCCTTCTGCAGCGCCCGAGGATCGTCAGGGAAATGAAGGTTCCGGAGCGCTTCCTTTATCGGCATCAGATGGTATGCCTTCAGCAGCTCGTCGGGGAGGGTTTCTCTTACTTTTTCAAATTTCGTCTGGAGATAGTAATTCTCAATTACGGTGCGGAAAAACTTTGACGAAAGCCCCTTCTTCCGCGCCTTCTCCGTCAAAGGGTAAATGCCGCTCATCCCTGTGAACGGCTTATCCGGGTTATAGATCTCGATCTCCGGGTGAGCCATATTCCAGACTCCTTTAAACTCGGTGGGCTTCCCGAAGATTACGTATTCGTTGTTGTTGTTGGCGTATGTCTTTTCGAAATATGTCGGATTGCTGAACCAGACCACTTCCATATAGGAGTCGCCGTCGGTAAAAAGACCGATGAGACGTTTGCGCCGTCCTTCCCCTTCCTTGGTGAATCTTACAAAGCGGCCTTTCACCTGCATCAAAGAGCCGTTGTCGACCAAATCTTTGATTTTATGGAACACGCTGCGGTCCACATATCTGAACGGGAAATAGAGCAGCAGGTCGTCTACCGACTTGATTTTCAGCTCGTCGGCAAGCAACTTGGCCCGTGCCTCCCCTATCCCTTTCAGATACTTGATATCCATCGACATGGCCGCAGTTCTTTTAAATTATTTATTCTTTGCGGATAAACCCTTCAGGAGCTCCTCGGCTATTGCGAAGTCTTGCGGGCGAGTTACCTTTATGTTGGTTGATTCTCCGGGATAAACGACTATCTCCATCCCAGCCTTTTCAGCCACCGAAGCATCGTCGGTCAGCGGCGCATCGTCTGCAACCGCCGCATACGCCTTGGTGATGTCTTCAAGCATAAACACCTGAGGGGTCTGCACAATTACGAATTTCGAGCGGTCAACGCTCTCCGTTCTTCGCTCGTTTGTTCGGTATCTAATCGAGTCGGTAACCTCAATTCCCGGAACTGCCCCTATATTCGGGGCTGCAGTTTCGGCTCCGCGGCATATCAGCTCGGGGGTAACAAGCGGACGAGCGGCATCGTGGATAAAGACTTTAGCCTCTGCATCTACGGCTATCTCGTTAGCTACAGCCAAGCCGTTTCTTACAGAAGCTATTCGCGTATCTCCTCCCGTTGCAAAGAAGATTTCGGTGTCGTCTGCCGAAACTAAGGCGTCCCGCACGTCGGCATTGTTGAAATCAGGATGCAACACGACGACCACGGCACATTCGGGGTCAAACTCCCTGAACGCCTCGATGCTGCGGAGAAGCATCATTTTTCCTCCCAGCTCTTGAAATTGTTTTGGCAGGGAGCCGCCGGCGCGCTGGCCGCTTCCCCCTGCCAAAATAATAGCGATATTTTTCACCGATAATGAATGGTTTTTACATATTCATACCGCCGTCTACCTGGATTACCTGTCCGGTTACATAGCCTGCCATGTCGCTGGCGAGGAATGTGGCCACGTCGGCGATATCGTCGGGAGTGCCGCCTCTGCGGAGAGGTATCTTGGCGGCCCAATCTTTGCGTACTTCTTCGGGAAGAGCAGCTGTCATGGCAGTCTCGATGAAGCCCGGGGCGATGGCGTTGGCGCGGATGCCGCGTGAGCCCACTTCCTGAGCCACACTCTTGGCGAGTGCTATCATACCGGCCTTAGAAGCTGCATAGTTGGACTGACCGGCGTTGCCGTGTACGCCCACCACGCTGGCCATATTGATGATAGAGCCGCCTCTCTGGCGAAGCATGATGGGAAGCACGGCGTGGATGTAATTGAAGGCTGACTTCAGGTTTACTTTCAGAACGAGATCCCACTGCTGTTCGGTCATGCGGAGCATCAGACCGTCTTTTGTGATACCGGCGTTGTTTACCAATACGTCGATTCTGCCAAAGTCGTCTTTGATCTGATTTACGACCTTCTCTGTTTCCTCAAAATTGGATGCGTCAGAAGCGTATGCATTGCATTTCACGCCAAGGGCCTCGATCTCTTTCTTTGTGGCCTCTGCGTTTTCATCGATTACCAAATCGGTGAAGGCGATGTCGGCACCTTCCTTAGCGAAGCGGAGAGCGATGGCTTTTCCGATTCCACGTGCGGCTCCCGTTACGAGAGCTACTTTTCCTTCAAGTAATTTCATCTTTCTATTAATTTTTTATCCTGTTTTCTAATATAAGAACTTTAACCCGCCAACTACATATTGCTTCTCTGTGCTCCCTTACATCTTAACAAGGACAGAACCGCAAGAGTAGCCGCCGCCAAACACGATGAGCGCGGCGAGATCGTCTTTCTCAAACTTATCGAGATTCTGGGCCAGAACAAGCGGAGCCGAGGCGGAGCCGGTGTTGCCGTGGGTCTCGATGTTGTTGAGAAACTTCGAAAAATCCTGCTCAAGCTGATGGGCCACCTGCACCACGATCCTCTTGTTGGCCTGATGGCAGATTATATGCTTAAGTTCGTCGATTTTCTTACCCTGGTTTGCCAGAGATTTGTTGAGGGCATAGACCATGTAACGGCAAGCGTGAATGAAGACGTCGCGGCCGTCGGGCATCGTGATGCCGTCTTCCTTCGGACGCAGTTTTACGCCCCCGGGACCTTTACCAACATTGCCGAGACCCTCGGTAAAGATGTCAAGCACCTCGATATCGGTATCGGCCACTCTCTCGCTGCTTATGAAATATGCTACGGCGCCGTCGCCCCAGAGATGACCGGACTTCGGGTCGGTCTCGTTGCTGTAATATGTATTGTGTTCACTGCAGATTATCAAGGCTTTCTTTGCTTTTCCGCTGGCGAAATATCCTTCGGCCACCTCCATTCCGTTGATAAACGAGCTACAAGCAGCCGACACGTAAAGAGCCTTCGCACCGGCAATCTGATAGCGCTGCTGGGCTATGTGGGCGGTGGTGGCTACAGTGTCGTAAACCGAATAAGAGGCTGCAATGATGAGGTCTATATCTTTGATGTCGTAAGGAAGACGGGGCAATGCATCCTCAATGGCTGCCAGGCCCATGGTGTCGACGTTTTCTCCTTCGGCGGCTTTCGAACGGGTCTTGATTCCCGTGCGCTGCACGATCCATTCGTCGGTCAGTCCGTTTACATCTTTGAAGTAGTCGTTATCAACCCTTCCTTCGGGCACATAACTTCCTATTGCATTGATAAACATCTTACTCATACGTTTCTCATGTAGGTTTTTCGTATTACAAACTAAGCCCATACAGTATCATGTCGGCTGTCATCGCCTTTATCATCGCCGTGGAGATGCCCTCTTCATTGAGGCTCTCGCGGATGTAAGGTACCACAAGGCCCTGCACCATGTGGATTATAATTATGGATTGCTTCTTCACATCGATGGCCTTGAACACTCCCTGGTCCACACCTTCCTGGAGAATCTCGCAAAGGAGCGCCACTTCCTTGGAGGCTATCATTCGTTGGGCGCGCTCTACCTTCCTCACGTCGCGGAAGAAGCCGGCACGCAACGACCCGTTACGACCAACTATCTCCTTCATTGCTTCGAAACGTGTGGATATATACTCCCTTACCTTCTCGTCGGGGGGAATGTTGGCGGCCAGGATTATCCGCAGACGGCTCAAGATCTTGTCTGTCTCCGTCTCTATCACGGCATTGAAGATCTCGGTCTTGCTCTTGAAATAGGTGTAGATTGTGCGGCGTCCTTTGGATGAAGCGGAGGCGATATCGTTCATAGTGGTGTTTTCTACCCCCTTTCTTGCGAAAAGTTGGCGGGCCACTTCTATAAACTTATCCCTCGTCTTACTTACCATCTATGCCGTAGTTATAGTGAGAATTGCACAATTTCAGCAATTTTGAGCAAAATTAATCATTTTTTTTGCAACTTGCAATAAAAAAACCGAAAAATTCAAAAAAATTTTTTTGAACAAAATTAGTATTTCGCTGTAAATGTTTATGTTATGAATTAATTAATAAATTTTAACATAAAATTCTCAGCGCTCAGGTGGATGCAAATTTGGTGGAATGAAAAAAAAGGTGTAATTTTGCACTGCAAATCGCGGGATGGAGCAGTGGTAGCTCGTTGGGCTCATAACCCAAAGGTCGCAGGTTCGAGTCCT
>JAFLTX010000018.1:0-1956 GCA_022509145.1 Muribaculaceae bacterium
CCCGATCATCACGTTGCGCTGGTCGTCAAGGAGCGCGTCGATAGCCGCGGCGCCCATGCGAGAGGCCATTATTCGGTCGTAGGCCGTTGGCGAACCGCCACGCTGGAGATGACCCAGTATCGAGACTCTCACGTCGTAGCCCGGGAATTCCTCTTTCACTCTCTGTGCCAGACCGAGAGCACCGCCGGTCTGCGGCGATTCGGCCACGAGCACGATGGAGGAGTTTTTCGACTTGCGGAAGCCGTTCTTTATCAGCTCGGCCAATTGGTCTTGCTGTGTGGATATCTCCGGGATGATGGCCGCTTCGGCTCCGGAGGCGATGGCGCCGTTGAGAGCGAGGAAGCCGGCATCGCGTCCCATCACCTCGATAAAGAAGAGTCGCTCGTGGCTTGTGGCCGTGTCGCGGATTTTATCCACGCAGTCCATGATGGTGTTGAGCGCCGTGTCATAACCGATTGTGGAGTCGGTGCCGTAGAGGTCGTTGTCGATGGTGCCGGGGAGGCCGACGATGGGGAATGAAAACTCATTGGCGAAGATACGCGCACCCGTGAGGGAGCCGTCGCCGCCGATCACCACCAGGGCGTCGATTTCATGGCGGCGCAACACGTCGTAGGCGCACTGGCGCCCTTCGGGGGTCATGAACTCGGCACAACGAGCCGTCTTCAGTATGGTGCCGCCACGCTGAATTATATTCGATACGTTTTGGGTTGAAAACTGCTCTATCTCGTCGGTTATCAAGCCCTTATATCCGCGATAGATGCCGAAGACCTTGAGCCCGGCATAGATGGCCGACCTCGTCACGGCCCTGATGGCGGCGTTCATTCCCGGGGCATCGCCGCCCGACGTCAGAATTCCTACTGATTTTATCTGCATTTCTCTATTTCTTGAGAGTGAATTTACCGGTTCCGAGCCTGTAGCCGTCGGCGAACACTTCCACGGTGTAGGTACCGGCGGTAAGGGTGGCGTTGACTGTCCAATATACGCTCACCTGCAGTTCCTGGTTGTCGTATTCCATAGAGCGGGAGGCGGTTGAGGTGAGGGTGGCGCCGTCATAGCTGAACGACGGGCCTGCACCGAGCAAAGAGCCTTCGGGCGAAAGGATGCGCACGTAGAAATCTTTCATACCGGGCGCAGCGGTGTTGTTGGGAGTAACGACAAACGAGACGCCCAGCTTTTCTGCCTTCTTGATGCTCTTCTCCTCTTTGTTCTTTTTATTGTAGATGGAGAGCGACAACCCGGTGATGTTCAGTTTCTTGGCCAGCTGCACGGTCTTGGTGAGCTCGGCATTGCTCTGGCTGTAGGAGGCGTTTTCGCGCTCGAGGGTCTCGTTACGGCCCTTGGTCTCTGTAAGTTCCTGCTGCAGGGCTTCCTTCTCGCCATTGATTCTCCGTATCTCCTCGAGATAATGCTTGGCGATGCCGCGGAGGGTGGCGATTTCGGCCTCGAGTTCCTTGATCTTCTGCAGGTTTGCACGGTTGGATTTCTTCTCCTTCTCAAGCTCCTGCATCAAGGAGGTAAGTTTCTCGCGGGCTTCGTTGTATTGCTGCACGAGCGAGTCGTTCTGGAGCAGCAGCTCGCGGTCTTCAATCTGATCAAACTCGGCGTTCAGGCGGTCAAACTCTCCTGTGAGGCTCTCGAGTTCGAGGCGGTTGTTTTCGTTGCGGAGGCTGTCGGCCCTCTCTTCAAGTTCGCGGGCAAGACGTGTGTGCTCTGCATTTTTCACTATGAGCACTACAATCAGCGCAGCCAAGGCAAGAAAGACACCTACGGCACCAAAGAGCAGAATCTTCTGATTTTTTTTCATTATTTCTTGGATTTCTTAGCTGCGGGGATGGTGATTTTGTCGCCCGGATGCAGCATATCAGGGTTAATTTTCGGGTTTGCGGTCTTGAGTTCAGACACCGTTACGCCGTTTTTCTTGGCAATGACAGTGAGGTTTTCACCTGAAGCCACGGT
>JAFLTX010000018.1:2056-3216 GCA_022509145.1 Muribaculaceae bacterium
ACGGCTTCCTGGTTTACGTAGTCGGGATGTACCTGCTCATACACCACTTCGGTGGTGGCGGCGTCTTCAACCGGCACAGGGTCGGAAGGATTGAAGGGAGCCGAGGCCAGGAGTTGATCGGAGGCACCGACCTCAGCAGCGGCATCTTCCTGCACTCCGCCGAGGCTTACGTCCATCCTCTGGGCATACTTATCTCTCTGATATGCAAGAATCTGATCTTCGCTTACGATGTAGGCGTGAATCTGCTGTGAGGGGAGGATAAGGTTGTAGGGACGATCCGCGGAGGCCGGGATGATGTCGGCCCTGAACTGCGGATTGAGAATTCTGATCTCTTCCACGGGGATGTCGAGCACGGCTGAAATCTGATTGAAGTGGACACGGTCGGAGAGGTGGAGCGTGTCGGTCACCAGCGGCTTGGTGATCAGCACGGGCTGGATGCCGTGTTGAGGATAATAGTTCATCACGTAGTTGGCCGCGATAAACATAGGCACGTATCCGCGTGTCTCGGCGGGGAGATAGTAGTAGATGCTCCAGAAGTCATGGCTTGCGGGGTCGCCTCCGGCGCGCGCCAGGGCTTTGTTGACGGTGCCGGGACCGCAGTTGTAGGCCGCGATTGCAAGACTCCAGTCGCCATAGGTTTCATGAAGGTCTTTCAGCAGCTTGCAGGCCATTTGGGTAGATACATAGGGGTCGCGGCGCTCGTCGACGAGAGAAGACACCTCCATATCGTAGCCGCGGGCGGTGGCGAGCATAAACTGCCAGAGGCCGGCCGCGCCGTGCTTGGATGTGGCGCAGGGGTCGAGAGAGGATTCAATCATCGGCAGGTATTTCAGCTCGAGGGGCAGCCCGGCTTCCTCGAGAGCCTGCTCGAAGATGGGCAGGTAGTAAGACGAGAGGCCCAGGAGCTGGGTGAGCTGCTTGCGGCCCGTCTTGGTGTAGCGTTCGATGTAGGAGAGCACCACTTTGTTGTAGGGGAGCTCGATGACTGTGGGAAGAGCTGCAAGCCTGCGCTTTATCTCTGCCTCGGTTGCACCGGGGTCGTAGCTCGTTGTGGCCTGGGGGTTGGCGGTGGTGTAGTTTTTCAGATACCACCTCTCGCGCAGTTTCTGCGCGTCGGTCTCGAAACTCTCCGGGTAGACTATCGCGCTGTCTTCAATCGA
>JAFLTX010000018.1:3316-25814 GCA_022509145.1 Muribaculaceae bacterium
GAGAGGTCGGGCGAGATGTCGAAATGGGCGAGAGAGGCGTCGACGTAGGCATCCACCATGCAGAGGAGATAGACTCCCACCATGCAGATGATGCAGAGGTCGCGGTTGCGGCGGTAGTAGTCTTTCCGCCGTTTCATCACGTTGGTGAGCCACGACTTGTCGAGCGAGCTTTCGTCGGTGTTGGGCGGGAAGAAATTCATATAAGAGTTTGAGGAGGGGTCGTTGTCGAGCAGGTCTCGATAGGCCTGGGAGTAGTCTTGAAACTGGCCGTTGTTCCACGTGGTGCCGTAGCCGAGGCCCATGAATCCTCCCACAATGATGGGGAGTTTCCAATAGCGGCGGTTGTAGATCTGGCCGAGACCGGGGAAGAGCACCGACATCCAGACGGCCCTTGTGGGGTCGGGGTTGAAGATTCTTTTTCCGTCGAGTCCGTAGGGGGAGTTGGGGTTGATCAGCACGGTCTTGATGGTGTCTCCCTCGAGTTCGGCTTCCACCTGGATGGGAGTGCGCACGAGCATTTCGGCGTCCATCCAGGCCGCGGAATCGGAAGGCACGGAGTCGGCCGGGGCAGGAGTCGCGGCAAAGGCATAAGAAGCAGAAAGCGAGAATATCATCGCCAACAACGATATTCTCAACTTCCGGTTTAGTGATATCCCCTTATGCTTCATCTGCCTATTTCAACGTCTTGAGGAGTTCGAGCAACTCATTGAGTTCCTGCTCGTTGGCGAATGTAAATGTAAGGGTTCCCTTCCCTGAGGGAGAGCGTTTTATCTTTGCGGGCACGGGGATGAAGGCTGCCAGCTGGCGTGTGGCGCGGAGGTCGCTTTCGGCGTGGCTGTCGGCCGGGCGCTTCTGCTCGGGGTCACGCCCTTCCCGGGCGCTCTCGCGGGCAAGCTGCTCCACCTGCCTCACGGAGAGGTCTTCTTTCAGGATTCTCTGATAGAGCTTGAGCTGCTTCTTGGGGTCGTCGACGGCAAGCAGGGCGCGGGCGTGGCCCATGTCGAGCTTGCGGTCGCGCAGGCCGAGCTGTATCTCTGCCGGGAGCTTGAGCAGGCGCAAGTGGTTGGTGACGGTGGAGCGTTTCTTTCCGAGGCGCTCTGACAGACGCTCCTGGGTGAGATGATACACGTCGATGAGCTTCTTGAAAGCGAGTGCAACCTCGACGGCGTTGAGGTCCTGGCGCTGAATGTTTTCGATGAGCGCCATCTCGGTCACTTCGGAGTCGCTGGCTGTGCGCACATAAGCCGGCACCGTGTCGAGACCGGCTTTGCGGGCTGCTCTCCAGCGGCGTTCGCCGGCAATTATCTGGTGGGTGCCGTCGTCGGCCAGGCGCAGGGTCAAGGGCTGCACGATGCCGAGCTCGCGGATCGATGTGGCCAGCTCCTCGAGGCTCTCCTCGTCGAAGTCGCGACGCGGCTGCTCGGGATTCGGCACGATGCTCGTTATGGCTATCTCGCGGATGGCTGAAGAACCTCCGGGGTCAACGTCATGGGTGCTGATGAGCGCCTCAAGGCCACGGCCGAGAGCGCTTCTACGGGGTCGCTGGGTCATACTGCTATCGGTTCGGGGTTCTTTTTCCTGTTGCGGGAGTTGAGCTCACGGGCCAGCTGGGCGTAAGCGATGGCGCCGCGTGAGTCGGGATCGTAGAGCATCACCGGCAACCCGTGGCTCGGGCTCTCCGAGAGCTTGATGTTGCGCGGAATCACGGTGGAGAACACCATATCGCCGAAGTGGCCTTTCAGTTCCTCGTAAATCTGGTTGGCGAGGCGCAGACGGGCGTCATACATCGTCAGCAGGAACCCCTCGATTTCGAGTTTCGGCTTCAGCTGGCGTTTGATGATACGTATAGTGTTGAGCAACTGCGAGATACCCTCCAGGGCAAAATATTCGGCCTGCACCGGGATCAACACGGAGTCGGCTGCCGTGAGGGCATTGACGGTGATGATTCCCAGCGAGGGGGAGCAGTCGATCAGGATATAGTCATATTTGTCGCGGAGAGGCTCGAGAAATTCCGACATAATCTTCTCTCTTCCGGGGCGCTTCATCAGCTCGCTCTCGGCTCCCACAAGGTCGCTGCAGGATGCTATGAGTTTCAACCGGTCGATGCAAGTGTCGGTGACAGCCTCGCTGCCGGGAAGCCCCTCTACGAGACATTCAAACACCCCGACTTCAATTTCGTTAGGATTCACACCCAGGCCTGAAGTGGCGTTGGCCTGAGGGTCGGCGTCGACGAGGAGCACTTTCTTCCCCCTCGCTCCCGCAGCCAGGCAAGCCCCGAGATTGAAGGCCGTGGTGGTTTTTCCCACTCCTCCCTTCTGATTGGCAATTGCTATTATCTTACCCATTTAGACGTCTTTTTTGCCGCAATTTCCGCGCAATTTTTCCAGCCTTTTTGCTTTTTCTTCCGCTGCTTCCCTTGCGGCATCTTAAATCAAGTTCATTTAATGTGCAAATTAAACTATTTTTGGTGAGATTTCACAATTTTAAATCTTAAATAGTCTTAAAATTTGCAATTGTTATCACTGCTCGCCTGAAATAACGCAGAAGCATCAACGCGGCGCAGAGCAACGTGATTCCGAAACTGTAGTACACCCCGACGTTGCCGAGGCCGAAGACCTGCGCCAGGATGAAGAGGGAGCCGCACCCTACCAGGATGTAGCTGACTGCGGCCACCGTGATGAGAGGTTTTACATCGCCGGAGCCTCTCAGCCCGCTCCCGTAGTTGAGCTGCACAGCGTCGAAATATTGGTAAAGGATGAGCGGCAAGACCAGCGGCAACCCCGCCTCGATCACGGCCGGGTCTGAAGTGAAAAGACTGAATAGATGCTTCCCAGCCACGAGGAAAACCACCGAGGCGAGAGTGGCCATCACGAGCATAAGATGCAGAGAAGCGCGGGCGGAAATCCGCATTCCATCGGCATTTTTCACTCCTGTGAAGTTGGCGACCCTGATAGAGAGCGCCACCCCCGCGCTCATATAGATCATAAAGCCGAACTGGCCCACGATATTGGCTATCTGATAGGAAGCGAGCTGCGCCGTGCCGAACCATCCGCAGACCACGGCCCCGAGCGCCCAGAGGCAACATTCCATCCCGCTTTGTATCATTATGGGGTAGGAGGTTTTCCACACCGTGAAGCAGGTAGGCCTGTCGATTCTAACCCTCAATCCCTTGCGCAGATCCGAATAACGCCTTCTTGCGGCGAACCCAATGAGGATGGCCAGCGCCATCAGCACCCTCGACACGGTAGTGGAGATCCCGGCGCCCGTCAGCCCCAGTTCGGGGAAACCGAACTTGCCGAAGATCAGCAGATAGTTGCCGACCACGTTCAGCAAGTTCCCCGAAACCATGATCCACATCGGCATGGCAGTGTCGGTAAGACCGTTGGCAGAGTTCTGGCAACAGGTGAAAACCGCCGATGGAATCACGCTCGACAGGATTATCAGATAGTAAGGCTTGATGAGCGGCATGAGCTCCTCGGGCTGCCCGAAATGCGGCAGCAGGAAGTAGGTGGCGCCCATCACTATGGAGAGCAGGAGCGCCATGGAGATATTGAGAAGCAAACCGGCCTTGAGCGATGTGCCGGCCTCTCCGAAGGCTTTGCGGCCGAAGAGGGCGCCGATGATCGGCGTCATACCCCCGGCGAAGCCCAAAAGCGACACTATGGCCACCAGGAAGAGATTGTTGACGAAAGAGGCGGCTGCAAGCTCTGGCGTGCCGTAGGCGCCGACCATCATGGTGTCGGCAAAACTCACTGCGATAATCCCTACCTGGGTCACCAGCACCGGCAACCCAAGGCGCGCAAGAGCTTTATATTCAGCTACAAGACTTCCGGACACTTTTTTACCTGCAAATTTTTATGCAAAGGTAGCTCAAATTAATGAAATTTTTGTAAGTTTGCAGTCAATAAAAAATCACTATTTGTAGATGAAGAAACTGTTGGTGGTAATAGCGGGCGCGCTACTCCCCTTTTCAGGACATTCAGAGGTGCTTTCCCTTGATTCATGCCGCGCCCTGGCTTTGAAAAACAACAAGCAGATACAAGTGGCCGACCAGGCTGTGAAAGGAGCCGGCTACCTCAAGAAATCGGCCTTCGCCGCATACCTCCCCGGGATTGATTTCACGGGAGGCTACACTTACAATCAGCACAACATCGAGCTCCTCGGCGAGGATGCCAAGCTCCCCACCATGAGCTTCAACCCCGCCACGCAGCAATTCCAATACAACGTGCTCACCTCGCCCGACGGCACCCCGATCAAGGATCCCGCCACCGGAAGCTACATCCCCACCGAAGTAGCCGTGATTCCGAAAGAGGCGATGAGCTACGACATCCACAACGTTTTTGCCGGAGCCTTCACACTTACGCAGCCTATCTATATGGGCGGCCAGATCCGTGCTCTCAACGACATCGCGAAATATGGCGAACAGATGGCCGAATCGGCCCGCAATGTTGCGGTGCAAGACGTTATTTATGCCGTTGACGAGGCTTACTGGCTGGTGGTGTCGCTCAAGGAGAAAGAGAAACTGGCCCGAAGCTTCGAAGCCTTGATGGATTCGCTCTGCCACAGCGTCAACGCGCTCTATGCCAACGGGATGGCCACCCGCAGCGACATCCTCAACGTAGAGGTGAAACTCAACGAGGCAAAAATAGCCACCACCAAGGTGATCAACGGCGTTTCGCTCTCCCGCATGGCGCTGGCCCAGATGTGCGGCCTCCCGATAGACGATAACTTCACTCTCGCGGATGAGAACGGGATCTCCGTAACCTCAGCTCCCCAGACTTATCAATACTCCATGGACGAGGTGTTCGGGCGCCGCCAAGACCTGGAGGTGCTTCGCAAGAGCATCAATCTGCTCGAAGGGAAGGAGCGTCTCGCCCTGAGCACCATGCTGCCGAAGATTGCCGCCGTGGGAGCTTACTCCTTCTCCAACCCCAACGTGATTCACGGCTTCGAGAAGCGCTTCGGCGGAGGATTCAGCGTGGGAGCCGCCCTCACCATCCCTCTCTGGCATTGGGGCGGAAACTACCATCAGTACAGCGCGGCCAAGTCGGCCACCCTCTCCCAGCGCCTCCTCCTCCAGGATATGGAAGAGAAAGTGGAGCTGCAGGTGAAGCAGGCCAGATATAAATATGACGAAGCCTACAAGACACTCGAGATGACCCGCACCAACATGCAGAAAGCCGACGAAAACCTACGTCAGGCCCAGCTCGCCTACAAGGAGGGTGTGCTGACCATCGACGACGTTACCGGCGCCTACACCGCTTGGCTGCAGGCACATTCCGAGGAGGTAGACGCCGAAATCGGAGTGTATCTCTGCAACGTCTATCTCAACAAAGTGCTCGGCTTGATGCCGTATTAACCAATTAACCAGCAAACAAATACAACAGATCTATATGGCTGAAAATTCAGTTAACGACCCTCAGGAAGGGCTCAAAGATTCCCCCGCGCCGCAAGCGCCGGTGAGAGATCCTCAGGACGAAATGTTTGCCGACCCCCAGGCTGTGACTCAAAAAGAGCGCACCCTCGTGGTTACAATCCTGATTATCATATTGATAGTGGCGGCACTCGCTATCGTGGGATTTCTGACTATAAAACAAGCCCCTGACACCATCCAGGGGCAGGCCGAGGCCACGGAGGTACGCATCTCCGGGAAACTGCCGGGTAGAGTGGCCCAAATCTATGTGGAGGAAGGCCAGGTTGTCAAGGAGGGCGACACGCTCGTGCGCATCCACTCCTCGCTGCTCGACGCCCGCATGGCGCAGGCCAAGGCTATGGAGCAAGCGGCTTCGGCAGCCGACAAGAAGGTTGACGCCGGCACCCGCAAACAGATTGTGGAGGCCGCACACGATCTCTGGGTGCAGGCCGAGGCTGCGCTCGGCATTGCCGAAAAGACTTATCAGCGCCTCGAAAACCTTTACAAAGAAGGAGTGGTGAGCGAGCAGAAACGCGACGAGGCCCGTGCTGCGTATGACGCTGCCAAGGCCGGCGCAGAAGCCGCCAAAGCCCAATATGAACTGGCGGTGGCAGGTCCGCAGAGAGAAGACAAGGCAGCCGCCTTGGCCATGGTGAATGTGGCCAAGGGCGGTGTCGACGAGGTGGAGGCCGTGCTGGAAGACCAGTATCTGCTTGCCCCCTGCGACGGACGCATCACGGTGATCTATCCCACAGTCTCAGAGCTCATCGCGACGGGCGCGCCCATAATGTCGCTGCAGAAAGACGACCATTGGGCCGTGTTCAATATGCGCGAGACCAGCCTCAAGGACCTCCGCGAGGGCACCGAGATAAGAGTGAAAATTCCGGCCCTCGACGTGGAGACCACAATGAAGGTGTTCTATATCCGCGACCTTGGAACCTACGCCAACTGGCAGGCCACCAAGAGCACCGGCGATTTCGACGCCCGCACTTTCCAGGTGAAGGCTCGTGCCAAAGAGAAAATCGACGGCTTGAGGCCCGGTATGTCGGTGATCTATCTCGGCATCGAAGGGAACGATAAAGGGAAAGAGAAGGATAAAGAGAGTAAGAAATAAATTGGTGTAGACCATAGATTTACGCGCTGAAGAGAACGAGCGGTATGGAGCGGAAACGCACGGGTGTGGCTGCTATAGTATGGAGAAGCCTGGTGAATATGTCCACCAAGCCTATCTATCTCGTCGGATTCTTTCTGCTTCCCCTGCTGACTTTTGTGATGCTGACGTCGCTGATGGAGTCGGGTCTTCCCACCAAAGTGCCGGCCGGCATCGTCGACCACGACGGCACCCCTCTTTCGCGCGACATCACCCAATCGCTCGCAGGAATGCAGCTCGTTGACCTGGTGGAGACGCCCACGTCCTTTACCGAGGCGCGCCACAGGGTGCAGGAAGGGAAGATTTTCGGCTTCTTCATGATTCCGGAAAATTTTCAGGCTGACCTTATGGCCGGGAAATCGCCGGAGATCACTTTCTACACCAACATGACCTATTACGTGCCGGGGAGCCTTCTTTTCAAGACGTTCAAGGCTACGGCCGTTTATGCCAAGGCCGGCGTGGCCGTGAAGGTGCTCGACAATGTGGGTGTTTCCGACGCTCCCACCTCGCTGCTGCAACCCGTCAACATTGGCGCCCGCGGGATAGGGAACCCGTGGCTGAACTACGGCGTTTATCTCTCCAATTCGTTTATCCCCGCCGCCCTTCAGCTGATGATAATGCTGATGACGTGCTACACTTTGGGGGAGGAAATGAAACGGCGCACGTCGCCCAGGCTGCTGAGAATGGCCGGTGGCTCGCCCTACAAAGCCGTCTTCGCCACTCTGCTCCCGCAGACTCTTACATGGATTGTCATCGCCCTCTTCATGCAGGTGTGGCTCTTCAAATTCAATCATTATCCGATGAATGGCTCGTGGTGGTGGATGTCGCTCTCGCAGGTGATGTTTGTGCTGGCAAGCCAAGGGTTCGCGCTCTTCTTCTTCACCATAGTGCCCAACCTTCGCCTCTCGCTGTCGATCTGCGCCCTGCTCGGGGTGCTCTCCTTCTCGCTGGCAGCGTTCTCCTTCCCGGTGGAGAGCATGTATCCGGCTTTGGGTATCTTCAGCTGGATACTCCCCACGAGATATAACTTCTTGATCTACATTGACCAGGCTCTCAACGGTCGCGACATCTTCTACTCGCGCGTTTGGTTTGTCTGCTACATCATATTCATGATACTCCCGATTTTCACCGTTTGGCGCCTGCGCAAGGAGTTCGCAAAACCCGTATATGCACCATGATGAAACGCCTGAGATATAAATTGCGCCAGCTCTTCGTGGTCTACCGTCATGAGTTCTACCTTACCTTCCATGACGGCGGCATCCTGCTGTTTTTCACGTTTCTCCCGTTCATCTATCCGGTGCTCTACTCTCTGATTTACAATCCCGAGGTGGTGAGAGATGTGAAGATGGTGGTGGTAGACCACGACATGACGGCCTCGAGCCGCGAGCTTGTGCGCCGCATGGATGCCACGCAGGAGACGCGCATCATCGGCTATGCCGCCGACCTCAACGAGGGGCGCCGGGCCATGGACAGCCACGCCTGCTACGCCATCCTCGAGATTCCGGAAGGATTCGAGCGCAACATCGGCAATCTTGAGACGGGGAATGCCGTGATGTATTGCGAGATGAGCCTTCTTCTGCGCTACCGAGGATTTCTTGTGGCCGCCACCAATGTGGCGATGGATATGGGAGCCGAAATTACCACAGAGCGCATAGACGAACTGGCCCCACTGGCCGAGACTCTCGCACCGGGCGACATGATGCCTATCGGGAATGTGTCGCTGGGGAATATCGAAAACGGTTTCGACTCCTTCATCATGCCGGGTATCGTAATCCTTATCCTGCATCAGTGCCTCATCCTGGCCACTTGTATGGCCGGCGGGGCAAAGCGTGAAGATCCGCGCCTCATCGGCTACCGGCCCATCAACGAGATGCCGTCTGTTTTGATGACGATGCTGGGCCAGATGCTCTGCTATATGACGATAATCTATGTGCCCTCGATCTTCCTCTACCACTATGTGCCGATGATATTCCGGTTTCCTGTGGCCGGCGATCCGTTTGCCGAAATGGCTTTCATATTGCCTATGGTGCTGGCCGCGCTCTCGCTCGGGTTCATCATCCAAGGGTTTGTGGCACAACGCGAATCGGTGTTCGTCTTCTGGGTGATAACGTCGGTGATGTTCCTCTTCCTCTCGGGGCTTACCTGGCCGCGCTTCGCAATGCCCGGTTTCTGGAAATTTGTCTCCGACCTTATACCTGCAACGTGGGGTATGGAAGGGTTTATCCGAATGAACACCAACGGCTCTACGCTGGCGCAGGTGCGCGACCCGTATATCTATCTGTGGATACAGGCTGTGGTCTATTTCGCCATAGCGTATTGCGTCCACAGATGGGTAATCAGACCGAAATTGCGCCCGTTCCTGAAGGTTTCCAACGTGGAATAGCCACGTTTCTTCCCTCATTTCATGTTATATAAACTCCTTGATTGGGTTTATATATTTGCTCTTTTTGCTATCTGATTATCTGAATGTTGCAATCTTTATAACTATATATATTTTTATAAAGTGGTTATATTGCTTGACAACCGGGCAAATTACGCTTAATTTTGCATGTGTAAAACAAAAGGCCGGGAGATCCGGCCGCAAAAGAGAAGCAAACTCTTTCTTAACTAAATAAAATTCTCAAGGGCAAAAAAGATTAAAGGTTAGCATGGATGCAATGAAGAATTGCACGGAATTGGAGATTTTACGGAATTAATCGTTTATGTTAGGTTTGTAGAAATAATTTGATTCGCATTGCAGCAGGCATCTCGTGAGAGAGGCCTGTAATTTTTTTCTAACGAACCCAAACTTCTACAACAAAAGTTAAGGGAGTGAACCTTAAACAGTCCACTCCCCATATTATAAAGCAAATGATATTCGCGTGGTTAAATCGCGACTGTAGGGTTACTCCTTGATCCAGGCGCCGACTACGTTGCCGATGTACATATGGTGAATGCCGGCATCAAAGTTTTCGTAGAAATCTTTCACCTCTTGGCTCATCCCTTCCTTCAGGAATGGTGCGCGGTAGAGGATCTTGCATTCCAGCACCCATTTCGCTTCTTGATAGTAGGGAGTGCCGTTGTCCGTGTAGAGAGTGTGGAGGCCCAGGTGGGCGGCTTTATCTCCGTCTCTGCCGGAGTGAGTGCCCATATATCCAAGAATCGGAGCATCCTCTTTGTCGAACGCCATCACGGTGAAATAATCATATTTCTCCATGAATTCGTAAGTGTACCTTGCCTCAGCCACATATACCGTCACCGTGTTGGGGCCGAGCTTGCTCCAGACATTCCCCAACGCTCCCCAGCCGATGGTCATGGCATTGCTGTTATCTTTGTCGCCCACGGCAAGAAGGAGTCCCTGACCTTTAAACACCGTGAAAGGATTCTCTTTCCAATCTTTCTCCAAGTCAAGCGGTTTGAATTCATTCGAGGCATTCGCCGTCTTCTTTTCACCCGCCTTGTCATCGGCAGATGCATCCGAGTTACTGTTGGCAGTGCAGGAAGCAAGTACCGCGAAAATCACACCTAACAACCAAATTTTTCTCATAACATCAATCTTTAATTTCGCATTTCTTTTAAGATTGCTTTTTAGCAGATAGGAATAGGCCGCATTTCAGCAATGTCAAGCTTGACCTCTAACCCAAGGGCAATGAATATCCTGCGAAGAGTGGACAGCCGCAGGTTAACTCCCTTCTCGATACTGCAGATTCTTGCCTTCTGAACTCCAATCTTTTTGCCGAGTTGCTCCTGAGTGAGATGTCGAGCTTCTCTTGCTTCTTTTATAGCTGCACCAATAAGATAATCTTGCACCATCGACTCATATTCTTCTCTTGCGGGGGTTCCTTTTTCCCCAATGGTCATGTCAAGTGCTTCTTCTTGAGTGTAAACCTTCATCTTTTCCATATTATTTATTTGTTTTTTCTTCAAAGTACCGTTTCATTATTCGTTCTGCTTTTTCAATCTCCTTCAATGGCGTTTTTTGAGTCTTCTTAATAATGCCGTGGGTTGCTAATATCATGGCTTGAGAATCGTTATCCCAAAAAGCGAACAATCTGTATGCTTTCCCATTGAACAAGGTCCTGAACTCCCAAATATTATCATTTAATTTCTTCAACAAATCCTTACGCTGTTCATATCTTGAAAGGTTGATGTTATATTGCACTTTAATTCTTGCCTTAAGGTCTATCGAACTTATAAATTCAATAGCTTCTGGAAGATATTTAACATCAAATCTGGGGTTCTTTTCCATCGTTTTGCAGTACTACTTATCTTTGCAAAGATAGTAAAAAGTTTTGTTAAATAAAAACTTTTGAATCCAATTTTTATTATATTTATATTTTATGGTAATCCCAGCTGAATAATTCGGATTTTCCTCTATTATCCAACTTTCCTTATAAAAATTGAGAATAGAGGTAGCATCAAGCATCACCTGCAAGAGCCCACCGCGGAAAACCTATTCTCCAGAAGGAAGTGGTTTGGGGTTAAAGGTTTTTGACGTCGGAGTCGAAGGTGTCGCGGCTGATGGCTTTGTTGCGCATCTTGTTGCGATAGGTGTAGACGGTGTTGGTGGAGTAATGGAGAATCTGGGCTATGCGGGTGCTCTCGTCGATACCGAGCTTCACGAAGGCATAGATACGCAGCTCGGGCGTAAGCATTCCCGGCGTCTTCACCGTAATCTTCTCTTCGGGGCGCAACAGGGCGTTGATCTGATCTACGAAATCGGGGTAGATGTCAAGGAAAGCGGCGTCGAATATCTTATGGATATCATCATTGTCCTGGTCGGTAAATTTCCCGGAATCAACGAGTTTCTTGAGTTCCGACACCTGCCCGGTTGCCAGTTTAGTGCTAACGATCTTGGTGAGGTGGTTGAGCTTGTCGGCATATCCGGAATAGAGCCCCACGAAGTTGCCGATATAAGATTCCTGGCGCTTGGCCGTAACGGCAAGTTTCTCCGCGTTCGCTCTCGACTTGCGTATCTGCTTGCGCAGGAACACCATCAGGATTATGGTGATGATAAGCAGGAGAGTGACGAGCAGGAAATAGACCATCAATTCGTCGCGCGAGGAGTTCACCTTGTCGCGGTAGGCGTCATCGATCATCGGCACGAATTGGGCCATGGTTACGGCGCGCATTCTGGCGCTGCCGGCGCTGGCTTCCTCCAGGGCAAAGTTGATAAACGAGAAAGCCTCGCCCAGCTCTCCCTGCTGATAGAGCCAGTCGGCGAGCGTGGGGAGGGCCAGACCTTCAGTCACGCAACCCTTCACGTCGCTCATGGCCGAGATTGCCAACATGGCCGCGTAACGGTTCTCGTCGCCCAGATTGCGCCACACTTCCGCCATCTGGAAGGCAGCCATGCCATAGAGGTTTTCGTTCTGGGGTAGCCTGTCGAGCAGCTTTTCGAGCTTTTCGCGGGCTTCGTGGTATTTCTTCTCCCTCACAAGCCTTTCGCTTTGAAGGAATTGCAGGAAGTCGGAAGTGGCGGGGAGATGTCGCAGAAGCGAGTCGTCGTATTGCTGATACTTCTCGTCGTATTTAATCACGCAATCCTGATTGCCGGCGGCGTAGCTCTTCATATATCCGTAGAGCCTTCTCGCTGCAATCCAATACTTTATGCGCACATCAGGGTAGAGCGAGGCTTCATCCAGCTCGTTAAACTGCTCCACGGCCTCCGTGAAGAGGCCGGCCGTTGCCAGAGCGTTGATCACGGCAATGGAGGAGAGCTGCGTGTAGACTGGTTCAAGGTCGGTGGCTATCGCCTTGGCGCGATGGGCGTAATAAAGGGCCGAATCGGTATCGTTGGGGCGGAAAACGGTAGAGAGTTCGAGAGCCTGCTCGCAACGGGTTGCTTCGTCAGGCGCCGCGGCAAACAGCGCCTCTATCGAGTCAAGCTGGTGGCGCAGGTCTTCGCGGTAAGATGCCGCACCTTTAATGGCATACGACAAGTCGCGAATCTCCTCTGTAGGGATTTTCGCGACGGTTGTTTTTCCGTGTGGCTTCTGCGTTGCGAGGGCCGTCAGTGCGCTGAAAGCCAGCAGAGCCGTTATAACTTTCCGCGACAATGTCGGGGGAAGATTTAGTTGCCGGGAACTGCGGGAGCTGCAGGAGCTGCAGGAGCCGGGGCAACGGGAGCGGCGGGGGCTTCGGGAGTGGCTGCAGGAGCCTCGGTGGCCTGCGGAGCTGCCGGAGCTATCGCGGAGCGGTTGTAGTGCTGGCCGCGGATTGCAAACGATGCAAATATGCTGATGATGCAGATGAAGATGGCCAGACTCCAGGTGGCTTTCTCCACGAAGTCAGTGGTCTTGCGATAACCCATAATGGCGTTGCCGCTCGCATAGTCGGAGGCCAGACCGCCTCCCTTGGATTTCTGAATAAGAACTACACCTATAAGAAGAATACAGGCGATTACAATCAGAATTGAAAGGAAAATATACATAACTTCTTAATCTTTTTTATCTTTGGTTTCTACCAAAAGCCGTATAAATCGGATTTGGTCTGCAAAGTAAATACTTTTTTTTGGATTTTTCAAATTTATCTGCTCCATAATTTGCAGGGCGTAGCGATAATCGCCTGTTTTCACGAGGCGTTTCACCTCCTCCATCGGGTCCACACCCCTTCCTTCGAGCTCAGCGAGCAGGTCGGGTTCCAGGGAGGTCGGCGCCTCCTGTGCGGCCACCGGTGTTTCAACAACGCTCACCGGCTCCTGGGGTGCACTCGCCGGCTTTTCGTTGATGGGTGCCGGATCTTGAGGGGCAACCTCAGCCTCCAGAGGCGGCTGCTCTTCTGCACTCGCCGGGGCCTCCTTAACTTCAGGTACAGCCGGGATTTCCTGCTCTGCTAAAACTTCCGGTTCTGCAGAAACTTCTACCGTTTCTTGGACTGGGACTGGCGCCTCCGCTGTCTGGTTCTCCTCTTCCGGAAGCAGTGCCTCTACTTTCTCCTCCACTACAAACAGGTCTTCCTCAATCGGATAGCTGTCGAGGGGATAGCCCGGAGGAGACACCGACATATCCGGAATTCCTCCGCCAAACTTCTCTATGAAGGCGTCGATGGCGCTGTCGGATGAGTTCTCCGCGCCTTGGCCGGAATAGAAATTCCTAAGGTCGGGAGCCGAGCTGCCCAGAAGGGCGCGCAAGGTCTCGACATCGGAAACATTGCAGGCTATCTGCATCGCAAGCCGCTGACGTTCAGCTTCGTCTTCCGATTCGCGAAACGTCTTGAGCATCTGAAAAATAAACCAGGGATATCTCTCTTCCATTCTTCTTTACCAGTTGCCGAGGGTTGCATTGAAAATAAGATCTACCAGCTCGCCCGAGATCTCCTCGCATAGGTCGTCCTGAACGTCGGTGAGCATCAGCGACGCGTCAAACTGCCTGTATGCCGAGAACGATTGCTCCACATTGTTGGCCGGGTTGATATTGTCCGTGTATCTCACTTTTACCGTGATGGTCAGGCGCGTCTCCGTGGCGTAGGCGTTTTCGCCCACTGCCTGCGGCGAGAGGCTGTAGCCGGTGATTTCGCCGGTCATCTCGAGATTGGCGTTGCCGTCCACTTCCTGCAGACGTGTCTGGCGCGTTACGGCATCCATCAGTTTGTTTTCAAACGTCTGTTGCAAAGGAGGATATACCAACGCCGCGCGGATGGGAAACTCGCTGATGTTGATGGTCTTATACACATCATAGTTGAGAGCCGAGCCGTTGAACTTATACGAAGGTATACAGCTCTGCAGACCCGCGACGGCGAAGATCGCCGCCATCGCGCAAAGCACCATCTTGACCCATCTCAACGCTTTCATCTTCAGGAATTCAGCAAGTCGGGCTCTCTGAGAGTCAGAGAGTTGTTGTTTTTCAGATAATTCTTCAAATTCTTCTCTTCTCCCTCCACCGTAGGGGCCACGGGAGCCAGCATCTCTTTCAGTTCCGCTATCTCGGCGCGAAGGGCGAAAATAGACTGCCAAAGAAACTCACGCTCAGCCTCATAGGAGTTGACCGGGCGCCCCGGCATCGAGTCGGCGCCGCTCCGGCCCATCGGAAGATACTCGAGCAGCTCTTGGCGGTTGATCGGCTCTCCGGCATGGAACAGTGCCAACTGCTCCACCACGTTTTTAAGCTGCCTTACGTTGCCCGGCCAGCGATAGATGAGCAGGGCGCGTTCGGCCTCCGGAGTGAAACTGATCGGGGCCGTGAGATATTTATGGGCAAAGTCTGATGCGAACTTCTTGGCGAGGAGCACCACGTCTTCGCCACGGTCGTGGAGAGGCGGCACATGGATCTGGACAGTAGAGAGGCGGTAGAAAAGGTCTTCGCGGAAGGTGCCTTTAGCTATCCTCTCCTGCAGATCTACATTGGTTGCGGCCACGATGCGGATGTCGGTCTTCTGCACCGTAGAGGCTCCCACCTTGATGAACTCGCCGGTCTCGAGCACCCTAAGAAGGCGTGCCTGAGTGGTGAGCGGCAGCTCGGCCACTTCGTCGAGGAAGATTGTTCCGCCGTCGGCCTCCTCGAAATAACCCTTGCGGGCCGATATCGCGCCGGTGAAGGCGCCTTTCTCATGGCCGAAAAGCTCGCTGTCTATGGTGCCTTCGGGAATGGCACCGCAGTTGACGGCTATATATTTCTTATGCCGGCGTGCGCCATAGTTGTGGATGATCTTCGGGAAGACCTCCTTCCCCGTGCCGCTCTCGCCCGTCACGAGCACCGACAAATCGTAGCGTGCCACCGTCACGGCGCGCTCTATCGCGTTGAGAAGCTCGGGGGAATTCCCTATCACCGAATAGCGCATCATGGCGCCGCGAGCTTCCTCGTAAGCCGAATTATTACCTCTGCCCAATTCTTTTTTATCTGCCATAGAAACGCAAAATTAGCAAAAATTTAGAAAAATTACTAATTTTGCAAAACATATAAGACCCCAACTTATAAGAAATATCGCATGATATCGATTCGCACATCTCTCAGAGCCGCCTTCCTGGTATTGCTGGCGGCACTCCCCGCTTTGCGCGCCTCGGCCGTCTCCGACGCCGACATGGATAAGGCAAAGGCCATTGCCGCAAAGTTTTACGTCAGGTATGCCGACAACGCTTCGGGTTACCTAGACGGCTACACCCCTTCGTCGATGGCCGACCTCGAAAGCAAGATCACCGGCGAGACCGACCGCCAGCTCCTGGCACAGTTCAAGAGCGCTTCAGTGGCTTCTGACTTCCAGAACTGGGACAAAGACCAGCTCATGGAATACTGGGGCTCGACCTTCTTCAGCAACAACGCCGCAAATCTTGACCAGAAAGCAGCCGGCAACGGCCTCTGCAAGAAAAACATACGCGAAGCCATAGCGCAGATGACAACGACTCAACCGGCCCAGGAACCCAAGCCGCAGGTTCAGGAAGAACCCGTTCCGGAGCCCGTGACCCGGGAGGAAGTGATCCTTGCCGACGCCATGGCCTTTACTGAAGCCGAAATCGACTCGCTTTCAGCCGAAAACGACGCCGACCTCGAAGAATACACCGAAACCGAGAAATCCGGCACATGGGTCTACATCATGATTCTCGCCATCCTCGTGGTAGTGGTGGTGGTGCTCGTGGTCTATGCCTCGAAGACGATGAAAGGCGCTCCGAGAGACGACGAGGAGGAAGCCCCGAAAAAACCGGAGAAACCTTCGAAACGCGCCAAGAAAGAGGAGAAATCGCCATTTGCTCCCGAGGAGATTGAGGAAGCCCCGGTGCTCACCCCGCGCAATCCCATAGTGGAGGCCACTCCGATGCGTGAAAAATATGCCGAGTCGCTGGCTCAGAAATCTGAGGAGATCCGCACTCTCAACCGCCAGCTCGCCGAGGCCGAAGAGCGGATTGCCGAACTCCAGCGCGAAAACGACGACCTTCGCGAACGCCTTCGCCGTCAGCCTCCGCGCACCGAAGGCCAGCGCGGCGCCTTTGAGATCTATCTGGGCCGCGCCAACACCAAGGGCCTCTTCGTAAGCGCCGACCGCAAGCCGATTGAAGGAAAAAGCGTGTATAAACTCACCACTCACGACGGCATCCACGGTTCGTTTGTCGTGATCAACGACCCCTACATCGAGGAGATTCTGCTCACCGACCCGGCCAAGTGGCTCGCCGGTGGCTGCTATGCCCGCGACATCTTCGACACCGACGGCTACACCTCCATCTTCACCGAGACTCTCGGCGAAGCCATCTTCCGCGACGGAGCTTGGCACGTGGAGCGCAAAGCCAAAATCCGCTACGAATAACCGACACGCTATAAGAAATTACGGCCGCTCTCCCTACGAGAACGGCCGTAATTTTTTACCCGATTTGTGGTGAAATTTCTCTTTTACCCCTGCTGATCTGTCGCGCCGTCGAATTTCTGGATTGCCTCGGGGAAATGAGTGATACATTCCAGCCCGTCGGCTCTGACCACATACGTGTTCTCCACGCCTACGGGGCCTGTGCCGGGGATTACGAATTTCGGCTCGAGCGCCAGCGTCATCCCCTCCTGGAGCACCGTCTTGCAACGCGGGGCCACCGGCGGCTGCTCGTTGAGCTCAATCCCCACGCCGTGGCCTATGAAGCCGCTCTGCTGAGAATGGCCCATAAAATAATCTTTCAACCCTTCTCCCTCGGCAATCTCGACCGCCCGGAAGTAAAGCTCACACACCTCGCGCCCCGGGAGCGCCTCGCGTTCGAGAGTGCGCAATATGCGCTCGGAACAACGCTGGGCCTTCTCGGCCAGCTCGGGGAGCTCTCCGGCCGTCCACACGCGGGTCATATCGGTTTGATACGCGTTGAAAGAGCCGTTCATATCTATCATCACGGTCTCGTGGCGCCCTATCACATGGCCGTCGGCGCCACCGGGCAACGAAGGGTCGGCCCCGGCGCCTCCCATGGCGAACTCATACGGCGAAGGGGTGTCGGCGTTGTCGCCCGCCAGCACGCTACCCATATTGATTTCCATCAGGTTGCCGGCCACTCGCGGATACCCCAGGCATCCCAGTTTTCTAAGCTCTCTTTCTATCTCTATCTGCAGCTCCACATCGGTCATCCCACTGCGGTAGAGGCCGGAAACTTTGGAATATGCCTGCGCCTGGCGCTCGCCGTCGTAGCGCATCAGTTCTATCTCCATCGGAGTCTTCACCATCCTGGCGTTGCGAAGCACCGGCGTAGAGTCAAACACCTCAGCGTCAGGGAAAAGCTTCATAAGACGCAAGGTGTCATTGTAGGTCAATTCAGATTCTTCAAGCCCCACTTTCCGAGGCATCTCATACCCCATCTCTACCAGGAGCGACGGTATCTGTTCGGGCTTCCGGATATACTCCATCTTCTCCGTGCCGCCGGAATAGACGCGCGGTTTCACCACAAAATAGACGGGCTCTCCCTCGGCCGGGATCCATACGTAGCCGCGGAAGAAACGCCCGGTGGTGTAAAACACATTCACATTCCCGCTTACGAGCAGTGCGCTCCCGGGCTCAAGCTGCCTCTTCACCTTCTCGATGTGAAGCCTTATTTCTCCTTCCAATCCCGTCGGGACCAGCGATATTATATTCTTTTCCATACTCTTATAACGTTTATTAACTAAAAATCATTATTTTTTTGCTAATTTTGCTTTTAGAAACCTCCCTGTGAAGGGAATTACTCCGAATCATTATGAGCAGAACAAACCTGATTTCAAGGATATTTGCCCTCGTTGCAATCTTGCTGCCGGTGCAGCTGCAGGCCTCAACCATCACTCCGTCGGCGGCGCTCCAACGCCTCGGAGAGTGGAAGCCGGGAGCCGCTTCCACGCGCTCGCAGGCCGACCGGCGCCTCCTCAAGACGATTACCGCCCCCGACGGCACTCCAACCATCTATATTTTCACATTTAATGGCGCCGACGGATTTCTGATTCTTTCGGCCAACGACGCCGCTCTCCCCGTGCTTGGATACTCTGAAAGCGACCATATCGACATCTCCAACCTCCCCTTAGCCTTTGAAGGGCAGATGCAGACTTATTCCGCCGAGATCGCAGCCATCCCCGAAGATGCACCGGTTTATAAGCCGGCAACCGGCACTCGCGCCGCGACCCACGAGCCCGTGGAGCCGCTCGTAAAAACGAAATGGGACCAGCTGACGCCATACAACGACCAATGCCCGGTCTACTCCCAGAAACGCACGCTCACCGGATGTGTGGCAACCGGTATGGCTCAGGTGATGAATTATTGGAAATATCCCGCTGTGGGTCAGGGAGAAAAGACCTATTGGTGTGCCGGAATTCGCCAGACGCTCTCGATTGACTTTTCCGAGATAGAATTCGATTGGGAACACATGCGCAACTCCTATTCGGGCAGCTACAGCGCCACCGAGGGCCGAGCCGTGGCCACCCTCATGAAGGCTTGCGGCTACAGCGTGCAGATGGCTTATTCGCTCACTAACTCAGGGGCTTACCCCTACGACATCCCGGGAGCCTTCAAGAATTATTTCGGCTATGACACCGCCACCACTTTCGCTACAAGGACCCGATACTCCGCCGATGCATGGGACAACCTCATCTACTCCTCTATAGGAAACGGCATACCCGTGATCTATGGCGGCTCGGGAGATGCCGGCGGTCACTGCTTCATCTGCGACGGTTATGACGGCAACGGTTACTATCATATAAATTGGGGCTGGGGAGGCGTCAGCGACGGATATTATACCCTCGACGACCTCACCCCTGGCCAGATTGGTGCCGGCGGCTTCCCCGGCGGCTTCAACAAGGAGCAGAACGCCTTGCTGGGACTGACTCCTCCTTCCGGTCGACTCTCCATCATCCAGAGTCCGGTGATCGAGAATGCATCGCCCGACTCCGGGAATATGGCAAATCTGGGATACGTTTACCGCATCAACGATTATCGCGACATCCGGCTCGCAATGACGCTCGGCGTTTCAGGAGGGTATATCTCGTCGCCGGTGATTGTAACCATTTACGAGAAAGACCCTGTGACCGGCGACAATGTGGAGAAGGTCTACGAATCCACAAGCCTTCCGTTCACTCTCTACGACGGCGAGACCACCGACTGGGCCGAAACCATCTCGCTCGACAAGTTCGACGGTTCTAAGATGTATTTCCTCACGGTGGCATATCTGCTTAAAGGCCAGAAGAATATAATCGGGAGTCTCACTTTCGCGGCCGATTCCGGCGTCGAGGGTATTACCGGCGACCAAGCCGAGATTCTCATAGCCAGGAACGGCGATCTCCTTACGGCCTCGGGCGATGGTGTCTTGAGGCTCTCTCTGCTGAACGTCGGCGGAGTGGAGGTGGCCAAGGCTCAAGGCGAAAATCCGCAGATTTCCCTTTCAGGCCTCCCTGGAGGTGCCTACATCGCAGTGGCCTCCGATGCCGCCGGACGCGTCAAGCGCCTCAAGTTGCTGATTTAAACCGGATTGACACAACATCCCAAGGTGTGTAAGATTATGCATTTTTTACGCACCGCTAAACTACACCTAAAGTGAAGAGGCGTATCTTCACGTCGTGGTTTGTCGCTTCTACTACGGACTGCGAGGCTGCCTGGAGGGTGGCGCCTGTGGTGCAGATGTCGTCGACGAGCATTACACGCTTCCCCTGCACGCTTTCCGGGCACTTCAGCTCAAACACGCCGCGGGTGTTCTCAGCCCGCTGCTCGGGTGTCAGGGATGTCTGCGTGCGGTGAGGCTTGACCGCCTTCAATTGCGTGCTGACAGGTATGCCGGTGGCCCTTGATATACCTTCGGCCAACATCTCCGTCTGATTGTACCCGCGCTTCAGCTTCTTGCGCCAATGAAGCGGCACAGGCAGCAGCAGTTCCACCCCGTCGAAGAGTCCTGACGGCAGCAGCGCCTTCGCGCCGAGCTCGCCCATGACGGCAGCCAAGCGCGAGAAACCGCGATATTTGAAGTCGTGAACGAGCGTTGCCAGCGCCGAATCACGCGTATAGAAATACGGCGCGCAGGCCCTCTCCATCGGGATGAGGCCGGCAAATCGGGTCTCCATAGGGTTGAGGTCGGAATTTACCGCCGTCTTGTTTCCCCAATATTTCTCATAACCCGTAACGGGCAGTTTTTCAAGGCAATCGAGGCATACGAAACGCTCGTGAGCCAGCAGCGACTCGCCGCAGATATGGCAGGTGCGCGGAAGCAACACGTCTATGAGCGCGGCAAACGGATTCATTGCAATGCCTTGTTGATCAAGTCGGTCTCAAACCCTCTGCTCATCATCCGCCGATAGAAGGAAGCCCGTTGCGTCGGGTCGGACACATCCAGTTCCTTGAGCGCCGCTGCGGCCACCCGTCTGAAGGCTGCTTCGTATTCCTCTTCGTCTATGCTTTCGATAGCGGCTTCTATATCGGCTGCTCCTATCCTCTTGGCGGCCAAAGCCATACGTATCTTCCGGCGTCCCCACCCGGAGTAGCGTACCTTATGGCTGGCCGTGAGACGTGCATACCTGCTTTCGTCAATATATCGGTGCTCCACCAGATAATCGAGAATTTCGGCGCGCTGCTCCTTGTTCAACCCGGCCTTAAACAGTTTGGTGTCAATATCAAAACGGCATTGCTCGCTGCGTGCACAGAGGCCGGCCATACGCTTCAGCAGCTCGGCAGGGTCGGCCGGTTTCTTTTTTCTCCATCCGCTCATACCTTCTTGACTGCCTTTGCGAAACGGTCCTTACCGTTAATATCCTTTATCACCCTTATATCGCTGTACCCTTTCCCGGCAAGCAATGCGCTGAGCTCCGCAGCGTGGCGTGGGTTGATCTCAAAGTAGAGTCTGCCGCCGGCTGAAAGCGACTCGTTGCCGATGTCGGCTATCCGCGTGTAGAAAACCAACGGATTGTCGTCGGGTACGAAAAGAGCTTCTGCCGGCTCGTAATCCAGCACGTTACGCTCCATCGTAGCCCGCTCGCTTTCATCCACATACGGCGGATTCGACACAATAATGTCAAATGAATCTTTCGGCCAAGTCAGCTTGAAGACGTCCCCCTGCTCCACGTTCAACTTCACCTTTAGCTGACGGCTGTTTTCGAGCGTAGTCTTAACGGCCACATCGGAGATGTCAATGGCCGTGATCTGCGGAAACCGCAGGTTGCGGGCCAACGCCACGGCTATGGCACCGGTGCCTGTGCACAGGTCCAGAACACGCAGATCTGCCTGGGGATTCTCTTTCACGATAAGGTCCACAAGCTCAGTCGTCTCCGGGCGCGGAATCAGCGTGCCCGGCACTACCTTCAACTTCAACCCATAGAAATACGCTTCGCCCAGAATATATTGCAACGGCACATCTTTAAGCAACTGCTGCAGAATCTCTTGCGAACGATTTATTACATACTCGCTGGCCTCGCGATTCTCGTCGGCAAGCAGCTGCTCCACAGACCATCCCTTCAGATGCAGGATGATCTCGCGCGCCATGGCCGCAGCCTCCCGCTCGCCATACTTGGCAATGAGCCCTTGCCGCAACCCACGTCGCACATCCCCGATAGTAGGAGTTTCCGTTTCGGTGTTATTCACACCTACCTCGGCTCTCCTGTCGGTTTGCAGAGACCCTTCTCTTGGCGAAACTTCCCTGGATTTAGGAGAAAAAAAACGCTTCAAATCAAACATCACTGCGAATTTATGAAAAAATTTGCACGAAACGAAATAAAGTGTTAAATTTGCACCTCAAACGGAACTACGCCCCAAGCGCCGTTCCACCCATTGGTCCTATAGCTCAGTTGGTTAGAGCATCTGACTCATAATCAGGGGGTCCTTGGTTCAAGCCCAAGTGGGACCACACTAATGAAGTCGCGGCAAATAGTCGCGATTTTGTTGTTGGTTAGAGCATCTGACTCACCGTGTCTATATTTGGCAGGGGGTCCTTGGTTCAAGCCCAAGTGGGACCACACGAATGAAGTCGCGGCAAATAGTCGCGATTTTTTTGTTGGTTAGAGCATCTGACTCACCGTGTCTATATTTGGCAGAGGGTCCTTGGTTCAAGCTCAAGTGGGACC
>JAFLTX010000018.1:25914-28502 GCA_022509145.1 Muribaculaceae bacterium
TCACCGTGTCTATATTTGGCAGAGGGTCCTTGGTTCAAGCTCAAGTGGGACCACAAGAGCACCGAGCTAATTCCATACTATTAGGAGAAACCCTGACCGTATGTTCTCCAAGGGTTGGGAATACCTATAAGGAGTTGAGCAGGTTGATGAAGGATTGAAGACGTTTTAAAGCTGTCGATTCAGACATTCTTTTATTTTGATTGTTGTCGGTCAATCGTTTTTGGGCAGAACGAGAAGACGTGATTAAACGCTCGCGGATTTTATCGGGGACAGGAACAGACACCGGAAAAACATTTGTAGTCCTGACAGTTGTTTGATTATCAATATCTGCCACTAAATAACTGTCGTCAGTTATATAGAGGTAATAATTGTAATCGACTTCTTCAGCCGGGATTCCCTCTTTGATACATTCTTCTTTTATTCGCTCCCGAATTTTCCAGCATTGCTCAATGGTGAGCGGTGATTCAACCACTATTCCAGCTTGAACTGTTTTATTGTAGTGGTCGTAGATTTCGACTATATCCCCCGGTTGAAAAAAGATTTGCCGAGGCGATCGCCCCCGGAATTTGGCACATGATTGGTCTATATCTTCAACCAATGCAGAGCAAACCGATTGAGAAATTAGGTCGCCCCGGTTGTCGTAGACCCACAAACGTTGATATAAATTATTTTCAACATCCTTATTAAACGGGAGTTCATAAACATATATGGCAAAAAGGTCTTTATTGAACATCTCTTTACCAACAAATCGTTTCAACATAAATTCAACCGTTTTCAAATCCGGATAGAGAAAGCTATGTCGCTTTGAAACTGAAAATTCAAGGTCGTTTTTTCCCGGTTCTACTATGTAATGCAAATCCACACGATAAACAACGTTATCGTGCAGATATTGCGGATTCAAAGCCAGTGATTTAAACTCTTCGAAATTCATATCATATTTGAGTAACTGATTTTTTTCATAATGAATACCTCAAACTCTGTCAGATATTCCAGCAATTTAGGCGATAATATTTTGTTACATTCAGTAACAATCCATTTCGGAATATTGTAAACACATGCTGCAATCGCTCCGGCGATAGCTCCAATCATAAGTGAAAGTTTTAATTATTAAAAAGGCCCTGCAATACTCGAGAATCATGCAGGGCCTTGTGTTAATTGAAATTCAATATCCTTAATCCTATTCCTCTGTTCTCATTGAAATGGGGTTGTCTATGAACTTCGATTGATACCCTGATTTTTGATTGCGGACTATTTTTCTTCATATACTCGTGAATAATGTTTTCATAAATCAATGCATTTCGGTAGGTGTATTGAGGTATGTCGAGAATAAAATCCACGAAGTTGCCCCATTCCGATGAATGCTTATTTAATGCATTGATTATAGCAACTTCAACCGCATTTTCAAGGCTGACAGACTGTAACGCTTTTTTCAGCTCCTTAAAATCTATCGTTGATTTATCGGAGGAATCGGTATCTGAATCTAAAACAGTGACCGCATTCTCACTTATGGTTTCAAACTCCGCATGCTGACAAGTCTTTAATCGCTCGATATAATCTGGGAAATATAGAGGAAAGAAAGTTGCAAACAAATTTCCCTTTGACCCACTGAGAAAAGCTCTAACAGTTTGCTCAGCTTCACTCATCGGTCTAATTCGTCTATATTGTGACCGTTTCTCATATCGGCAACGGCTATAAATCAATTCATCGGTAACTTTGTCATTATTACCGTTGAGAAGCTTTATAATCTGTTGTCCCTGTTTGCTCCCTTTCAACGAGTAACGTTTAGTTGCAATCGAATTTTCAACCATAATCTCAAGTTAATTCCAATTAGTCAAAGGCATATAATCTTAAATCTGCGCCACCCATCAACATTGTATCTTGGGCAATGGCTACTTTGAAATCGGGCATATCATCTTCACTAATTTCTTCTCTGAGTGCTTTTCTAATTATTCGTTTAGCAGAATCAATAAGATTCTCTTTTGCTTCAAAATTTGAACCGATGTATATTAAAAAATATACATCACCAATAAAGTCTTTTTCTATTGTGCCTAAGGCATCTTCTAATGCATCGTTAGCGTTATATGCTTGTGATTCTGCATATTCAACATTACCTCTTGATTCGATTTCAAGAAAATAAATCAGGTCTTTTGAAGTAAATTCATCTGTATATAATGGAGCCATACTGAATTCATCGACTATTCCATTTAAATAATCATCCGAATCGTCATCAAGGAGGTCAAAGTTATCTGGGTTATCCATTTTTTCTCCATGCCCATCTATATTGCGAGTTGGAGGGATGAAAATATTAGCAAACTTATTTTTTAGATTCGCCATTTTGGAGATTGATTATTGAGTTGATGAATTTTGCATAAAAACGCAAGCCGAAGCGAGCGTCGAAAAGCGCTTTGAGACTCATTTCGCTTTCGTCTTTTTCTTCGATGCGCTTTATGAGGATTTTATCCATTAAGTCAAACATGGTATTTATATTCTCGACGTCATGTTTCTTAACTAAATCTGGAAGCAATGCTAAATAATCTTTGCCGGTCTGACAGAAGATTGATTTATTTGCATTCTTGATTCGCGACGCG
>JAFLTX010000018.1:28602-33700 GCA_022509145.1 Muribaculaceae bacterium
TTTTTGAGTGTCTGAATAGCCCAACGCAAAAACTCTGCGTATTTGCGGAATGCGCTTCGCCAGTCTGAAATGCTCTTTGCTGGGTATCCTGCGTCCTCTTTTTTAGCAATTTCTATCCACTCAGTAATTATATCATCATACTTTTTGATAAGTTCTTCAACACGGTCGTAATCTTTCTCTTCAAAGGCCTTTTTGAGTTCTTCAAACAAATCCTCATCGTAGGGGAAGAATTCAATATCTAATTTTGTAATCCAATGATGATAATTCTTGCGAACGGATTCTGATATACCGGCCGCTTTATCCATCCATTTGATGAATTCTTCTTTGAGATACGGGACTTCGATACCGTTGGCCTCCCTTTCAAATTCTCTGTCGATTTGGCGTGCTAACGCAAATAAATAAGCATTGTAACCTTTACTCATAGTTATCGGTTTTTTAAGGTTCTCCGCTCTCAGGAGAGTTCAACTTACAACACAAAAGCAAGAGAGCATTTGACCTCCAACTCTGAGACACGGTGCCTGCAAGAACCGGTAAAATAGAATTGTGGTGTTACTCTCTTGCCATAGGTTGCCTATGACGCGAGAGTGTCCACTTTTTCTCATTTTACATATCTGAAGATTTGCAGGCTTCAGTCTCGAGAATCAGTAAGACACTTTCGTGTTGATTCTTATTTTAATGTCGAGTTTATAACTCAACGATGCAAAATTAAAATTTATAAATCATTCCACCAAATATTTTCGCATAAAAATTTTGGCGTAAGTTACTGACTTATAGCTAAAATAAGAATTTGAGAAAGTGCTTTTTGAGACCTTAAAATATTGTAAATAAATATGATGAAAGGCACAAAAATACATGTGCAACAGAAATATCCGTTACACACGTATTTTAGTGCTTAAAATATTGACATTAACCTTGTTACAAATTAAATGCAATATTTTTCTTCAATTGGCTTTATCACTTCTTCGAATTCGTCTAAAACCGTTTGAAATTCGTCAAAATCTGTGTCCTCGCTGTTTTCTTCATCTTCCGAAGATTAATCTTCATCAGATTTGCCCTTGTCTTCGTTCTCGAAGTCTTCCAAAAATTGAAGCACTTTAGACACTTCAATTTCTTCATCATAATTACGGAATTTAGGACTGTAAATCTGATTGACTTCCAACGGCTGTTCCGAAGTAACCGATTCTTCGACAGTTATCGACTTTTCTACAATGGTCGGTTGCGCTATCGGTTTCTCTGCTTTTTCCGGTTCTTCCTTAATAACCTTTTTCGGAGATGATTTGCGAGGTTTTGATTTTGACGACGCTTCTTTGGTCGTCTTTTTACCGGTTGCCTTCTTTGGCTTTTCGTCTGGCTTTTCGGATTCTTTTTTCATCACTGTAGATTTATATATTACGAGATTTATAAGTTTCCAATCTTACCTCTTATACTTATATAAACCGTTTCCTGTTCGATTATCAGGCAAACCCGGCATTAAAACACATCAAACCGCACCGGTAATAAAGCCCCCATACCTCAATATTTGGAGCCTAGCAAGCCTTACTCCTTAGATACTGAGAGATGGGCTATATAGGACGAATTATGAGAAGATAACGGTTCCGCTTCGCCTCATAATCAGGGGGCCTTGGTTCAAGCCCAAGTGGGACCACTCCAAGTAGAAGTCGCTGCAAAGCGACTTCTTGTTATTAGTGAGCCTATTCTATATATTCTATAACTTCTATAACTTCTATAATTTCTATAACTCCTATAACTCTTACAATTCCTATAATTTCCTTGCCTCGCGTCGGGCTCTGCTCATGGTTTCCTTGATTCCTCCTTCCTCCAGAAATTCTTTCTCTATCCTCTGCAGCACTTTGGCCAGCATTGTGTCAATCTGCTTAAGCTGAGTCAGCATAATATTTGCCACAGTTTCATCACTGCGTTCCTTACATTTTGTCACGAAATCTTTCGGGTCATCATGCGTAATGCAGTATTTGCGGGTTGCAACCGTTCTGGGGTCGTTGATTTCCCATATTTCCAATTCTTTCTGACGCAAAAAATCTCCATAATCTTCGCGCAGTTCTCTGGCCGAAGCACGTGCCACACCAAGCAATTTGATACACATTTCTGAGGAAATTGTCTTGTCTCCCATCCCTTCAACTATATTCTGTTTGCAGGAACGGGCCGCCTGCCTCATCTGGTCGATGGTACGCGATGGCTTTTCTATGGCTCTGCTGATGAAAAGCTCCGTAACATCACTTATTACTACAGCTTTCTTGTACACATTCCAGTCGGTGTAATCACCAGCTATTTTGAGGAAACCATTCATATAAAACTTATATAATGTAGTTGCAAAAATAATAATTCTCTTCTATATCTTCTATGTCTTATAGAATTTATAGAATTTATAGAAATTCAAGGTGTGGGGGCTGCTATCGCAATTAGTGGTGGGGGATTTGGAATTTTTGATTAATTTTGGGGATTGTGAAGAGTTTGGTGTATGAGAGTCCTTGCGGGAAGCTGTTGCTGGGAGCGCAGTGCGGGAGTATCGTTATGTGCGACTGGATTTTAGGGAGTCGCATAAAGGAAACGCTCCGCCGAGTCAGCTCGTTTCTGCCGGGAGACGGAAATCGCAGCAGGGAATTTCCTGATGAAAGGAGACAGGATGAGGACGAGGTGGTTGCGGATTGGGATGAAAATGGCACCTTTGATGATGATGTGGACGTTCTAGATGCGGATTGGGATGACAATGGCGCCTTTGAAGATGAGGACGAGGCAATCTTGGCGATGGCTGTGGGGATGCTCGATGAGTATTTCGAGGGGAGACGCAGGGAGTTTGATTTGCCAATAAATCCCTGTGGAACAGAGTTTCAGCGCAGGGTGTGGGCCGCGCTTGAAAAGATTCCTTACGGCGAGACGGTCGGTTATCAAGCTGTTGCAGAATCTATCGGGAAACCGCAGGCTACACGGGCTGTGGCATCGGCCATAGGAGCCAACCCTGTATCGATCTTAGTTCCGTGCCACAGGGTAATACGCAGCGACGGCTCCACGGGCGGTTATGCCGGTGGCCCGGAAGCGAAGCGCTATTTGTTGCAGCTAGAATCCGGACGCCGTTTCAGTGGCGAGCGTCGCGGCAGAGAGAAGCCCCGATGAAGTCGGGGATTCTCGCGCCGATTACTTCTGAAATTTCTCAATCAAACGGGCAGATGCGCACATATATCCCTTGCGGAGCGAGAGCCGGCGTGATGGTCGAGAGGTCGGTATCGCCGTAATGATAGGGATACAACACCTTGGGGCGGATAGTTTCGGCCGCTTTGATAAGCTGGTCGGGAGTCATGGTGTAAGGCAGGTTGCACGGCAGGAAGGCGATGTCGACTTCTCCCAGGTCGGCCATCTCGGGAATGCATTCCGTGTCGCCTGCGATGTAGATGCGCAGCCCGTCGAGCGTCAAGAGATACCCGTTGTCGCGCCCCTTCGGATGAAACTGAAGGCGGTCGGGGGTGGTGTTGTAAGCCGGCACAGCTTCTATTTCGATGTTGGGAGCGGGCGAGAACTTGTCACCGTTGGCCATTTGATGCCCGTATCCGAGTATTTCGGCGCTGTTATGGTTTGCCACAACTGTCGTGTCGGCTTTCATCAATTGCTTAACGGCCTGAGGGTCGAGATGGTCGTGATGCTCGTGGGTTATCAGTATGATGTCGGCCTTGGGAAGCAGTGAATAGTCGGTGGTACGGTCGCCCAATTTTCCTACGGGGTCTATCTCTATCTCCTTTTTGTCGAACTGAATGCGCAGCGAAGCATGCATCAAGGGTTGGATCGCGACGGTGGTGCCTTTAGGAGTCAGGTAATAGTCCATCGGACCGGTGGTAACGGGCAGACCTGACTGCTGCCAGTTGATCACTCCTCCCTCCAGGTCAGCCACGGCAAAACCTTGCGCCACGAGACGTGATGCAGCATCGGCAGACCTGCGACCGCTACGGCAATATACGGCAACCTTATTGCCATCCGGCACTGCCGCTTTCACTTCCTCTACGAAATTGCTTTCGGCTTGGTCTATGTTGATTGCGCCGGGTATGTGGCCCTCCTGATACTCTTCCGCCGTCCTGACGTCGACAAGCGTGAGCTGCCGGTTTGTCTCGATGAGTTCGCCGAATTTCACCGGAGTAAGGAGCTCCGTCTGGCTTTGGGCACTGCAGGATGATGCCGTGGAGATAATTGTTGCCATCGCGATAAGGGTTTTGATTCTCATTTTTATTTCGTGTTTATTCTTGAAGCCCGGCTTCCGGGGATTATTTTTCGGAGGCGGGTAGTGTGCCCGACACCAGGCGGTCGGGGTTCTGCTTTATGAATTGCTTCCAGGATGAGGCGCCGCGGGGCACGGCCGGGCGCGAGGAGGTGTAATGGTGGGCTAGGGCGGCAGCCAGGGCGTCGGTGGCGTCAAGCAGGGCCGGCATATCGCCGTCGGCTATATTCAGGATATGCTTCAACATATTGGCCACCTGCTCCTTGGAGGCGCTGCCGCGGCCCGTCACGGCCTGCTTGATCGAGAGCGGGGCGTATTCGAAGATGGGGATGTCGCGGCAAAGGGCGGCAGCCATCGCCACACCCTGGGCGCGGCCGAGCTTGAGCATCGACTGCACGTTTTTGCCGTAAAACGGTGCCTCGATTGCAAGCTCGTCAGGCAGGAACTGCTCCACCAGGCCCGTGACGCGCTCAAAGATGCGGTGCAGGCGCTTGTAGTGGCTCTCATATTTCGAGAGCTCCACCACGCCCATCACGATCATCGAGGGCGTCTTCCCCTTGATGCCCAGCACGCCGTAGCCCAGCACGTTGGTGCCGGGGTCGATCCCCATTATCACACGGTCGAATTCCTTTACTCTGTCGTCCATAATCGGCCTCTTCTGCTAATAAAACGAAAAAAAAGCGATAAATTTTGGTAGGAAGGGAAATAAATTGTAATTTTGCAGCGGGTGAGTCCTGCACGACCAGCTCCCCGTGAATCCCCCAGGTCCTGACCGAAGCAAGGGTAGCGGGTGAGCGGTGCGATGCAGACAGCTCGCCCACTCTGCCTCTTTAGCTCAGTTGGCCAGAGCACGTGATTTGTAATCTCGGGGTCGTTGGT
>JAFLTX010000019.1 GCA_022509145.1 Muribaculaceae bacterium
ACTGAACAATCAAATCCTAAATAAATCTGTAAACAAATTTCAGGACAGGTCACCCTCCTAAAACCAAGCTTTGAACCGCCCCCCTTACAGCTTTCTCCCCAGCAATTCCCTAAAATAATCCACTCCAAAGGTTGCGGTCCCTTGCTTGAGTTGTTCATCATCCATTACGAACCCCTTACGGATATACTCATTCAATATGCCGGTAGCCCACTAGCGGAAGCGCGTCGCTCCCTGCCTGGTAAACCTATATCATACACTGATAATGGCATCGAAGGAATTATAATCAATTAATTCTTCTACTTATCCTCGTATTCCTCTATTTACGACAGTTGCAATTTTCGCAACTATCGTAAGGTGAAATTTGTCTCTTTCGTTGGCAGGAGCAACGACCAAGACGGAGATACCTCAATCCCTTTTCATCCTGATGAAACTATATTAAACTAAACGATGGTCCGGAAGTCTCATTTTTCCATTCTTTCCCTTAACTGATTAATCTGGGCCCACAGGATTGTCTCTTCATCTGTGCCATTGTCAGGCATAAGGCATTCCGCAGTTTTTAGAAGATTCGAGCATTTGTCGGTTTGCCCGATTTCAAGGAAGTTGTGAGCCTCCTCCAACGTCTCTATAATTGACAGGAGGAGTTTTTTATCCTGCAACGACAAGGCCATTTTTTTAAGACTCCGATTGGGGATATCCTTTATGAGTTTCTCTATTTTTTCATTGAATTCCTTCCTGATAGAGGATATGCCTTCGATTCCCTTTTGCTCCAATACAGTCTTCATTTCCACACATAGGCTATCCAGCCTTTCATAATCATTCCCGGACTTTGCCTCTACGGCCTCTGAAAAGAGTCGCTCCATGGTTTCCTTGACTTCTACAACCTTAAGAAATTTCCATAAAACTCCCTTTTTATTATTTGATTCCTGGAGATAAATCTTTTTTGCGTCTTCATCAAAAGTCGGATCGTCCAGTTGGTCAAAAATCACCTCATACGACAGTATTTTACTTCGACAGGTGGCGATAGCTGGATTTTGGAAGTTTTTCTGCATCGATATTGCTTCTATTGAGAGAAACATTCGCCCCGCTACATCGAGCCACTCTTTAGCTGATGACTGATGTCCCTTCAGAAGTTCCTGTCGACATTTCTCTAGTGTTTGGGCTATCTGACTTATCCGGCTTTTGACATCCTGACCTTCTGTGGTAAGTTTCAGCGTGCTTTTACTGTGAGACTCAACGGCTTTCATCATCAATGCATCTCTTTCCTCACTGGCTTTCGATTGTTCCCCTTCTTCAAGACTTGTCACATGCCAACCCCCGCAGAAGGCACAATAATAACTTCTTACCGGCACCTTCCTGTCGTCGTCAAAGTAGGAAGCATTAAATTTTATGAAATTATTGGCCTTGCTCTCAGTTTCAAAGAGCATTTTGGTATGTCTACACCCTATGCAGTATATTCTGTTATTGACCGGTTTCATCTTCTTCAAATATTAGAGTCCATTTGATTAAATTCCATTCTTTAGTATTTTTATCTAAACAAAATGTGCACTCGAAGAAAAGTCACTCATTTTGGGAATCGAATACTTCGGGGTCAAACTGCAGTTCGTCTTCCGGGTCGTCAAGATAATCCTCCAGCCTGTCGTTAAATTCATCGGCCGCATTATTATTATCGTTTGATTTGATTTTTCCTCCGAATGGATCTGTAGTCGAAATTTTATATTTCTGCATTTCATCTACATGCTTGCAAATGTAATTAAGAAGTTGCGCCTGCGTCGTAAACTTTATATTGGAGTCCCATGCATAGACGCCGGGAAGTTTCTTGATTTGGCGGGGTTTTAGTTTCAACTGTTCAAGATTTTGTTCTTTTCTATGAGTATTCAGCCATTCGTATTCAAATTCAGCGTCACGTATGGTAATCCGATAATGAGACGGGGAGACCTGAATGTCATGTTCCGAAACTTCGAGACGATCGTCAAACGGCACCAATGTGCCGCCTTGCCATATCAATGTCTCGGAATTGTCAGGGGTAGGCGCCACTGTTCCGGCGATAGGTCTGTCTCCACCGGGCCAGCCGCCATAATTATTTATCGGGTAGCCTAACACCAGATATTTGACTATGCAGAAAATATACCATCCCATAAGCCCTGTATACAAGGCGAAATAAAGCCAGTTGGGTTTCTTTTTCTTACTCACAAGATACCAAATGCCAAAAATATACAAGAGAGGAAAGAGGATCGTAAAGATACAAAGAAGTATGGCACCTACTAATATTTTCAGGAACACGAAACCTTGGATGCCATAGAAGACTGGCCACGGCACATCGGAAATTCCCCATATCCTATCCGTTATTCTATAGATTGTTCCCATGTTCGCATTATATTACTTCCAATTCTGTTGCGAAGATACAAGAATTAAGCGACAAAATATGTCGCCCAATAAAAAAATGTCGTCCATCTTGTTGAGTTTTCGTGTTATAAATAGGAAAACTACTATCCGAAAATAGTAGTGTCGATGGATCCCTTCGGCGCCGAGTTTCCCAAATACCCCGGCATCCGTCATTAATCCCTTCGCACTTCCCTCCATATTTCCCTCCATACCAGAGGATCGTTTTGATTTTAGAGAATAATGTTTAAATTTGCTATACGTATCAATTAAAATCTCAACGCCATAATGCCCTATTATAAATTATAAAGCCAAGACTCTTAAGGGTGAGAAATTATACGTATAATCCATTTATTACCCAATTGTATCTTGTCAAGACATCATTCCTTGTAGCGTTGGTTCGTATGCTTGAACTTGAATAGATTTATTGCAAATGAAACAAATGACTACAAGGTATACGCCATAAATCTCAACAGCCTACTATTTTTGGTCCCCCAACTCTTGAATATACTTGACTATATAAGAATATACAAATTTCAAGTATTTTTGTATCTGACTATGAATGAGCATACTTATGGTCAAAAATGATATCATTAACTATCATTAGGAAGTCCTCTCTCTCCACCACAATTATCCACTTGTAGGAATGTTCCGGGAAAAGATTCCCCTGCGGCCGGGGGTGGGCGCAGGGGAAGGAGTTTTTGCTTGCTGGGGGTTCAGACCAGGCTACGCGGGGTTAGAAGAGGGGGACTTGCCAGATGAAGCCGCAGGTGAGCATGTTGGTGTAGTAGCTGGCGGGCTGGCCGTATTGCTGGGCGCGGCCGGTGTGGCGCTGGTTCTGCCCAACGTAGGTCAGGAAGAAGTGCAGCCCGCGGTCTTTCAGCGGATAGTATTCCACACCTCCGATATACAGGTAGTCGATGCCGTAGGTGCCTTTGTGGATGAGGTCGCCCTGCGCCTGGCTTCCGCTGGTCTTGTAGACGCCGTTGCGCTCGTAGGCCACTTTGCCGAAGATGTTCCACTTCGGGTGCACGAAGTAGTTGGTGTGGAAGATCAGCGAGAGATACTCGGTGTTGTAGACGCAATGGTTGTCTTGCATGCCGGTTACATTGGTGATGATGCTTTTGCGGTCGATTCCTTCGCGCGAATAGAGCACGTCGAGCCACATTCCCCACTTCGGGGTGATGTTGAACTGGTTGCCGAATGCAAAATACCACATGCCGCGGTTTTTGATCTCCTGCATGTAGGAGGCCGACCAGCGGGTGTTGTAGACGTTGCCGAAGTTACCGTTCCAGTTGGCGGTGTAGACGAAGGGCATCTTTGCTCTCTCGATGTTGGGGCCGTATTTCTCGGTGGCCTTGTAGTCTACGAGGGCGTCGAGGACCTGGAACTGCAGCTGGTGCTTGGGGTTGAGGTCCCAGGCCACGCGAACACCGGTCATGAAGTTTTCCATGTAGTCGATCATGTCGCTGTATTGGTAGATCTCGATGGGGTTGAGGTCAAACTCGATGCCGCCGTATGCAGCACACTGCTTGCCGATCACGAAGTTTACCTTCTTGTATCTGAAGCCTACCTCGGCGATGTCGATGGCTTTCAGGATGTTGTCGAAGTAGCCGCCTTCATACTGGCCTTTGTTGAGGCGCTGGCGGTAGCGATATGAAATCCAGTCGTTGATGTTACCCTTGAATTCAATGCGGAGTTGCTGGAAAGCAAACTTGCCGCCTTCGAAGTTGGTGCCGCCGTCGCCTTCCCAGTTGAGGTTGAAGTTGGCGTGAGTGTTGAGGTATAGGTGGAATTTGTCGGTCTTGGTCTTGAGGCCGGTCACCATGTCGAAGAGGCTCCCTTCGTCGTTGTCGCTCCCGGAGTTGGTCACGGGGTCTTGCGCCAGGGCTCCCAGCGGGCTGAGGGCTGCCAGCAGGAGGAATGCAAATATCTTTTTCATGAGTCAGTATAGCTGTTTATAGTGAAAGAATTTTTTGAAAAATGCCGGGGAGAGGGTTTTCCCCGTCCCCCGGCAAGTATGGCTGAGGGATCAATATTCAAGGAAGTATTGCTGAATCTGCTGCCAGTCGTCGGTCTTGGTAAGGGCGAGCATGAGCAGGATGCGGGCTTTCTGGGGGTTGAGCTCGTAAGAGGCCACAAACTGATAAGCGGCGTCGTCCACTTCGTTGTCGAGGGTAGTGGGGCCGGTGGGCACACGGCTCGAGCGCACCACGAGGATGCCGTTTTCGCGGGCCTTGAGCAGCGAGGGGAAGAGGTTCTTGTGGTAGTTGCCGTTACCGAGGCCTGCATGTACGACTCCCTTGTAGCCGCCGGTGAAATAGGGCTCCATCACGTCGGCATCGATGTCGGCGTAGCTGTATACGATACCCACCTTGGGGAGCTCCTTGAGCCCTTTCACGTCGAAGACGCTCTTGGTGGTGTGGCGCTTGAGGGTGATGTCGTTGTAGTAAACCTTGCTGTTGAAGAGGTAGCCGAGGGGGCCGGAATTGGGGGCCTGGAACGTCTGCACGTCAACGGTGTTCATCTTCACGGTGCCGTGGGCGGGGAGGATGATGCCGTTCATGCAGATGAGCACGCCCTTGTCGCGCGATGCGGGATCGGCGGCGGTGCACACTGAGTTGTAGAGGTTGAGGGGGCCGTCGGCGCTGATGGCCGTGGAGGCACGCATGGCGCCGGTGAGCACCACGGGTTTGTTGCTCTTGACGGTAAGGTTGAGGAAGTAAGCCGTCTCCTCCATGGTGTCGGTTCCGTGGGTCACTACGATGCCGTCAACGTTGGGGTCGGCCAGAAGTTCGTTGATGCGGTTGGCCAGGGTGAGCCATACATCGGTTGTCATGTCCTGGCTGCCGATGTTTACCACTTGCTCGCCTGTGATGTTGGCGATCTCGGTCATGGCGGGCACGGCCTCGATCAGAGTCTGGATGGCCACGCCGCCTGCATGATAGTTGGTCTGGGTGGAAGATACGCCCGTGCCGGCGATGGTGCCGCCCGTGGCGAGGATGTAGATGTTGGGTTTGGCGTAGGCTGTGGCTGACAGCAGAAGGGCCGCGCCTACGAGCAGTAATGATTTGAGCTTCTTCATATCAGTATTTATTTAGGGTTGTTTCAATCAAGTAAGCAAGGGTCAGAACAGGTTGATCCCCTTGTAGATCTCTATCAGGGCGAAACCGGCCGCCACCCCCACGATGGAGGCGATCAGGCCCGGGCGCATGAAGGAGTGGTTGAGGATATATTTCCCGATGTGGGTGGTGCCGGTGCGGTCGAAGTTGATGGCTGCCACGATGGTGGGATAGTTGGGGATGAAGAAGTAGCCGTTGACGGCCGGGTATAGGGCTATCAGCACCCATGGCGAGAGGCCGAGGGCGATGCCGAGCGGCATGATGGCCGACACGGTGGCTGCCTGGCTGTAGAGGAGAATCGACATCACGAAGAGCGCCACGCCGAAAATCCAGGGCATGTTCTTCACCAGTCCTTCGATGCTGCCGCGCAGGATATCCATGTTGCCGGCGATGAAGGTGTCGCCCATCCACGCGATGCCGAAGATGGCTATCATGGCCTGCATACCGGCGATGAAGACGTTTCCTTTGGTCACTTCGATGCCGTTGGTCTTGGTGAGCAGCAGGATTATGGCCGAGGCGGTGAGCATCAGGATCTCGATGATGTGTTCCATTTTGATGGGGGTGCCGTCGAAGACGGGCTGTATCGACTTCACCGAGCCGAACACCACGATGAGCGCCGTGGCCAGGATGAAGAAGATCACGGAGAGCTTGGCGTTGCGCAGATTTTTGATTTTCACGCTCTTCCCTTCTTCGGCTGCGAGCATCCCTTCCTTTATTCGGCGTTGGTATTCGGGGTCGTCTTCAAGCTCCTTCCCCACCTTGCGCGACATAATTGCGCCCACCAGCACGCCGATCAAAGTGGCCGGGATCGACACCATCAGGATGTTGAGCAGGGTGATCGACGGGTTGAAGGCAATCAGCAGGCCGAGGAAGGCTGCCGTGGCCGCGGAGATCGGGCTGGCGGTGATGGCCTGCTGCGAGGCGATCACGGCTATACCCAAGGGGCGCTCCGGGCGTATCTTCGTTTCCCGCGCCACCTCAGCTATCACCGGGAGCACTGAATAGGCTATGTGTCCCGTGCCGGCGATGAAGGTGAAAAAGTAGGTCACCAGCGGGCTCAGGATGGTGATGCGCGACGGATTCTTACGCAGCAGTTTCTCGGCCAGGTGCACCAGATAGTCGAGCCCTCCGGCGGCCTGCATCGCCGCCGCCGCTGAAATCACGGCCGCTATCATGAGCATCACGTCGATAGGGATTTTGCCGGGAGCCATTCCGAAACCGAAGACGAGCACGGCGAGGCCCATGCCGCCCATCACTCCCAAGCCGATGCCGCCCAGACGGGCGCCGATGATAATGGCGGCAAGCACCACTATCAGCTCCAAAATCATCATCAATGTAGAGGATTCCATAGACGTTAGAGTTCAAATCAAGTTTCGACGGCAAATTTAACATTTTTTTTGAATTAAGCCACACCTAATAAAAAATTTAGCCCGTATGTCTGGGCCTTTTCGGGGCGGGACATACGGGCCGGGAGGGAGTGGGGTCAAATCAAGTTTGGAAACGGAAAGTGGGGAGGAGGTAGGCGGTGGAGGTTTTCACCGCGAAGGTCTCTATTTTGAAGTAGCGGAAGCCGCTGCCGCGCGTGAATATGTGGCCCCGGCTCGCCAACCCGAGGAAATACCAGCGGTCGAGCCTGTTGGCGCCATAGATTTTGAAGGGACGGGTGCACCCGTCGGGCCAGGAGGCTTCCACCTCTTTCAGCTTCTTAAAACCGAACGGATTGCCGAGTTTTATTGGGCGTGTGGTGATGGGAATCAGCTCCTCCTCGCCGGCATCGCCGTTGCCGGGGGTTTCCGCATCAGGAAAGACGGCCTCTTCCAGCCACGCCGGCGCCACGCGTCCGCCCTGCCGCACCCATATTTCGGGCCAGCCATATTCCATATCGGCAATCGCGCCCTCAACTTTCACACACTCTTTCGCCGTGAGGGAATATCCCCAATTTTCTGTGGCTTTCGGAGAGAAGACCACGACTGTGTCGGAGGCGTAGTGATAGAGGAGGCGTGTCTGCGGTCCTGGATTGCAGAGAGCCGGCAACGGGATGTCGGCCACGCTCGTTCCTTCGATTTTCTTGAGTCCGGCAGCGGTGAGGATACAAGTGGCACCGGCCGCCGGAGCGATGGCGTCAGGGCTCAGGGGAACATGGCGCGACAGAAGCTGCACGTCTTTAAACGACCCTTCCGAGGGGGTGAGGGCCCGCACTCCGTCGGCGCAGAAAGCATAGAGGGGGAAGTCGCCAAACTGTCCGGCCGAGAGGGCCCGCAGCGATTGCTGCACCGAGATGATCGCACCGCCGGCCACCTCCCCCACTCCGAGGCCAACGGGTGCCATCCCTACGGCCGACGTGGCTATACGGTTGGATAGACGGTCGGCCCCTGCGTTGTAAACAGCCAACAGACGGTTGCCGACAGAGAAGATCAGATCCGGTATCCCTTCGGCATCGATGCGGCGGTATATGTCTGAAAGGTCGGCAGAGGCAGCCTCGGGCTTCGCCGTTCCCAGTGAGAAACCTCGCGAAGAGCCGTCGACCCAAAACGGGGCCGAGACAGACTCGGGGTTGAAATCGTATGGGAGGTCGGCGGTGCGAATTCCGGTGCCGGCGATGAGAAACCCCCAGCCGAACGGTGCTTCCGGCGCCATTGAGGTAAGGATGTCAAACGGCGCTCTGTTCAGTTCGAGGGTCATATTGAGCGTGCCGGCGTTGCAACCTGCCGTGGTGATTTTCAGCGTCACGGGGTCGGCGCTTAGCCGGGCCGTCTTGGTGGCGCCGGGCTGCCATTTCGAACCGTCTGCGAGCCGATAGAAAGGCGTGGCGGCGACGGAGCCGAAGTGCAGCCCGGCATTCTCGGCAGCGGCGACAAACTCCTTGAATTTCGCCCTTACCGCCTCCACCACGGCGGTGCGCGTGGGCTGAGAGCAGTTGTCGGAGGTGCCGGCCAACCAGTCGAGCACGTCGCGGTCGGCATCGCCGTTTATCTCCACTCTCACATTGAAGCGCGGCATATCGGAGGCTGTGTAGGAGTACGGAGGTAGCGCTTTCTTGGTGGCCGAAAGCGAAATCTCGGGAGGAGCGGGCGCCTCTCCCAGCCAGATGTACGCCCCCTCGGCGAAACGTGCATAAAGGAGCCCTTCCGCGGTAAGGAAGACCAGCAGCGGACCGACGGCCACGCATCTCTTAAGACCTTCAACGGGCCCGGGCGAGATATGGCGGAGGGAATCGGGCGCGGAGGTATTGCCGAACACGATATGGCCGGCGGGGTTTGACATTATCACATTGCTCGTCACGGAGCCCGGGGGTGTGTGGACGGCCAGGAGCCGGTAGCCGCCGGGGGCGGCCACGGAGGGCTGCGAGAGAGACAGCTTGCGGGTTGCGTAGATTCCGGCGGCAATGGCGTCGAAGATGAAATCGGCGCCCTTCACTTCGCCGTCTTTACATTGAATATCATCGGCTTGCGAGGCCTTTATAAGTGGGAAAATCATAACTGACAGAATTTTAAGCGCGAGAAGAGACTCTGCGCGATGAATAAAAAATGCTGCGGACACTCGATGAGGTGAGATAGAAACACGGTGCGGGCGAATTGACGGCCTCAAACACGGCATCTTTGAGGGTGAGCGAGGGGTCGGCCCGGCGCAGGAGTTGAACACGGCGGTCGATCTCCTTGATCATACGCAGACGGGTGGGAAACATCCCGCGAGGCCAGAGGCCCGTGCGGCGGTGGTGGCCGATGAGCTGGTAGGCGCGTTCTTCGCTGATGTAGAACCGTGGCGCCGGACTTACGGCGATGGCCTCAAACAGGACGTTTACGTCGGGAGCGCCACAGCCGATAAGGGCCAGAAACCGCTCTTGCAGCTCGGCGTTGCGCGACTCTTTCCAGTCGCAATGGCTTTTTCTTTTTTTCATAATCATGTTTATAAAAATTAAACTTAAAACACTATTTACCTGCAGGTTATGAGAAATATTTAAGATTTTTAGCTTCAAAACTTCACTAAATTTTCTGCAAATATAACAACTTTGTTTAAGGATAACAATAGCATTGTTAAACTCAAAAACTAATTTTGCATCTGAAATCAAAACAGCAGCGTTGTAATTGACACCAAATCAAAACATTCAATTCGTTAGTTAAAAATAGTTAAAGTTATGTTTAGCAAATCAAAACATCTAAGCGAAATGTTTAGCAAAGTTAAATCAAAAACAGAGCCAAAGGAGAGCGCTTCGAGCCCGAGAATCTCTGATAGCTATAATAGCCAGAATAGCTATGATAGCTATGATAGCCAGAATAGCTATGATAGCTCAGAGGATGCCAATGGCGCCGAGAATTCCGCGAGCCCTGAGAATTCTGAGGGCTCCGAGAACCCTGAGAATTCCGAGGCCGAAGGGCTTCCTGCAGAAGCCAGCTCCGGCGACAGCGCGGAGGCAGATTCAGCAGCTGAAAGTGATGGCCAGGCTGAGGGTACTCCTCAAGGCAATATTGAGCCGGCGCCGGAAAGCAAGGCTGAAGTTGACGCCGCGAGTGAAGGTAACCACGCGGCTGCCAATAAGCAGGATCAGGACGAAGCGACGTTGAGAGAGGCAAGCGATGCACAAGCGCAGTTGCGGGAGGCAGCTGAGGCTGAAGCCAGGTTGAGGGAGATTGAGGAGGCTTTCCGTGTGGGGGCGGGCATCGACGCCGATTCTTTTGCCAAGGCGAAGCAGATCATCTCGCTGTTTGCCGACGGCGCCACGCCCGGCAGATTCAACCCGGAATTATTCCGACTCGCCCTCCGGCTTGTAAATTATGACCGGGCCATCTCCGAGGCCCGCAAAGAAGGTTACAGCCTCGCGCTGCCGGCCCTCGGTGGCACGAAAGGGCTCGGAAATCCCGAACGTGACGGTTCCATCTTCGAAATAGCCCGCAACGCCCGATGAAAAAGTGAAACTATCAAGCCAATAAAAATTCAATTTCAAAAATTCAACAACTCTTTAAAACAGAAAAATTATGAGCGAAAAACTTAACACCCAACTCCCCGGCCAACCGGCCACCGTCTCGTCAGCCGCCAACGCCACCGGCGGACTCGACGCAGGGAACTTCATCGACACCGCCATCGACGACGAACTCTTCCGCTTCAACAGCGACGACACCCCGCTTATGCAGCTGATGCTCAAAGCGAAACGCGTGAAGGTAGACTCTCCGGAGGTGGACCATTATATGATAGACGAGCCCGTGGCCGAGCTCACCACCACCGAAGACCTCGACGGAGGCACCCGCACGCAGGCGCCGTTGCCGCTCGACGCACGCGACCAGAACGTGCCGCGCGCCAACACCACCCTCCTGCTCCCCGACATCGACGGCTATGACGCCGCCGGCGAACGCGCCACGCCCGGGAAACCCCTGATGCTCTTCGTCACGGGACACGACACCGTGACCAACAATCCCGTGGTGCGTGCCGTAAACGGCGAGAAGGAGAACCCCTCCGACGAAGACTGCTACCTCCCCTACATCCCGAAAGGGACAAGGGTGGTGATCCTGGCCAACTCGCTCTACGAGACGCAGAAAGAGATCGACCCCGACCTGGTGGTGCCGCAAGCCACGCGCATCTACCTTCAGAAGCGCGGTATGAACCAGGTGGTGAGCGACTACTTCGACTCGCAGCGCAAGCGCATCCCCTTCTCGAAGGCCGTCATCGCAGAGCAGGCCATCGCCAACTTCAAGGTGAGAGGAAACCGCACCCTCTGGGCCGGCAGGCAGGGTAAATTCCAGGTATCCGTGCCAAAGATGGGGCTGCAGCATATCTACACCACCGAGGGTATCCGCTGGCAGTTCCGCAGAGAGATCCAGCACACCGCGCCCTGGACCGTGGAGGCCATCATCGGTATGGCGAAGATGTTTTTCACCGGTGAAGACGCCCCCAAGACGGCGTTGCTGCTCGCCGGTAAAAACCTGCTGGAGCAACTGCAGACCGTAGACTACTCCAACCACCCCGAGATACAGCTGACCACCCGCACCAACTCGGTGGGGTGGGTGGTGACCAGCCTGCACACCGTCTTCGGCAACATCGACATCAAGCGTGAACCCACCCTCGACCGCATCGGCTGGGGCAACTCCGGGGCGCTTATCGGCGAAGACCGCCTCGTGCACTACGTCTACAGCGCCGAGCACAGTTTCTCCGACCGTGTGGAAGGCGAAGAGGCCACCCGCAGCGGCATCCTGATCTGGGACGCGCTCGCCCTCAAGGGGAGCTGCCATATCTGGATCGACGGCGAAACCGGCCGCAACGTAACCTCCGACGAGCGCATCCTCTTCTGGGACAGCGAAGACGCTCCTGCCGGCTCGGAAGCCGACACCAACGGCTACTACCTGCTGCGCAACTGCCCGGGGATAAGCGAAGACGCAATGGCAGGCCAGATCTGGCGCAAGACCGGCGGGAAGTGGGGCAAAGTGCAACTGGGCTGACAATCCCGGCCAACTTAATGTGAAATTTAACGAAATTTGAGAATATGAACCAGGTAACTTACGGCGTAAGGGGACTGATGGAATGGCAGGTGATGCTCCCTACGGGGAGCCTTGTGAAACCCTTCATCACCATCAACTTCACCGGCGGCCAGCTATCCGGCTACGGCGCGGCACCGGCGCGCTACACCACCGCCGACCCTTACATCCAGAAATTGATCGAGACCAGCTACTGGTACAAGGCAGGGAGAATCGTGAAGCTCCCCTCGAGGTTCCAGCAGAGAGGTTAGCGGCTCAGTGGCCGGCCATAATAAAAAACCGGGCCGGCCACCCTTAAAGCCATTGAGAAACAGTTAAAACAAAACGAAATTGCAGAAATGAGAATACCGCTTGACCAAGTGCGTCGGGATTATCTCGCCCTCCGGGGTGAGAGCCCCGAGCTGCTGCCGGAGCTGGCGCCCGGTGAAGAGAGCCCGGTGCTCACCCTGAGCGAGGCCCTCCGCGTGCGGCTCCTCGACGCGGCGCAGCGCGCCACTCTCGCCACCTCGCCCCTGCTTCTCGACGAGATAGCGTCGGCCGCAGACTTAACGCTTCTTGTGGGCGCGGGCGCTTTCGCCATAGCGCGGTTGCCGTCCGATTATCTCAAACTCCACACCCTCAGGATGAAAGACTGGGCCGAACCGCTGCTCGCCGCCGAACCGGCCGACTCCTTGCGAGCCCGACTCGGGAGCGACGCCCCGGGCTGGATGGTGTGCCGCCACAGACCCATGGTCGTAGAGGCGCGCGACACCGAGGGCCTTTACCTCAAGATATACGGCTCGCGCAAACTCGACACGGCCGCCGAGCTGCTGTATGTGCCGCGGCCACGAATCGAGGGCGACGAGATCGTGATTTCGGAGGCGGCGTATCAGGAAATGTTGAAAAACCTTGCCGACGATGACCACCACGGCTGAAATCCTTGCCGAGAACCGGCGTCGCCTGCTTGCCGCAGCCTCCGGTCAGCAGCCGGAAACGGAGTTTGAGGCCTGGGCCAAAGAGTATGTGAAAATCAAACCGAAAGGGGGCGGCTCGGCAGTCCCCTTTCTGCTTAACAGGCCCCAGCGCCGACTGGTGGCCACCCTCGAAAAGATGCGCACGGCGCAACGCCCCATACGCCTCATCCTGCTGAAAGCCAGGCAATGGGGCGGCTCCACCTGTATCCAGCTGTATATGGCGTGGCTGCAAATCAAACACTCCACCGGGCTCAACTCGCTCATCATCGCCCACCAGATAAGCGGTTCGGAGGAGATACGCGATATGTTTGAGCGTATGGCGGCCAACTACGAGCCGGAGAAGCTCACCCTGAAGCGGGTGGGGCGCTCGGGAGCCACCTACCGCATCGTGGAGCGCGACTGCAAGCTCACCATCGGCACCGCAGAGAGGCCCGACTCGAGCCGCGGAGGCGACTACAACCTGGTGCACCTCTCGGAAGTCGGGCTATGGAAGCGCACCAAAGGGAAGAGCCCCGAAGACATCGTGCGCTCGGCCACTTCGGGCGTGCTGCTGCGGCCTATGACTATGATAGCGCTCGAGAGCACTGCCAACGGCGCCGGCACCTACTTCCACCGCGAATATCTGGCGGCGAAGGAGGGCGAGAGCCAGTTTGAGGCCCTGTTCATCCCCTGGTTTGAAATCGAGGCCTACTCGCTCCCTCTAGACGACCCGGAGACCTTCGCGGCCGAACTGCTCGAGCATCGCCACGACACCACCTCCGGGCCGCGCAGCGTGAGCGGCGAATACCTGTGGAGCCTCTGGCGGCGCGGTGCAACCCTGGAGGCGATCAACTGGTATCGCTTAGAGCGGCGGAAGTATGCCGACCACGGCGGTATGGCTTCGGAATATCCCTCCGACGACATCGAGGCCTTCGTCCACAGCGGCGAGCGCGTCTTCTCTCCGGAGGCAATCGAGCGGCTCCGCGCCGGAGTGAGGGCGCCCGCAGACGTGGGCGACACCGATGCCGACGGCAGGTTTATCTCCGACAGTTGCGGAGAGCTGGAAGTATGGAAGATGCCCGACAGGAGGAAGGCCGCCGAGCGGTATCTGGCGGTGGTGGATGTGGGCGGACGCAGTTCGAAAGCCGACTGGAGCGTGATAGCGGTGTTCGACCGGCTGGGCGACGACGGCAGGCCCGAGATTGTGGCCCAATGGCGCGGACACATCGACCACGACCTGCTGGCGCGCAAGGCCGCTGAGATAGGCCGAATGTATTGCGACGCGCTGCTGGTGATAGAGAGCAACACCCTCGAGACCCACGACCGCGAGAGGAGCGTGGACGGTCTGCAGGCGCCGTTTCTGCTGCGCGAGCTCGAGGAGAGTTATCCCAACCTCTACTGCCGCGTCACCACCGGAGGTGCACCGCGACCGGGATTCCACACCAACACGGCCACCAAGCCGATGGTGATCGGCACCCTGGTGAAGGCTCTCCGCGAAGGCCTCTACATCGAGCGCGACCGGAAGGCGATAGAGGAGCTCATCCAATATGAGAGGAAGCCGAACGGGAGCTACGGCGCCTACACCGGTTGCCACGACGACATATTGATGACGCGGGCCATCGGGTTGCATATCAGCGAGTTTGAGATGGAGCCTCCGCGTCTGCTCGAGCCCCTGCAGCACCGGGGAACGGCGCCACGCGGCCACCGTCCGCAAGACAGCTTCGGAGTTTTTTAAGCCATTCCCCTTCTACAAACCTGAATGAAGAGAGATAAAACAGAAAGTGAAACTAAAAAAGATAATAAAAATGATAGCTACCGCATCGAAATATTGGGCCGACCTACAGCCCTATCGCGCTGAGAGACAGCGTTGCAAAAACTACACCTACGGCAACCAATGGAAAGACATCGTCAATGTAGACGGGCGCCGCATCACCGAAGAGCAATACATCCGGAGCCAGGGGAGCGCGCCGTTGAAAAACAATCTGATACGCCGCATCGTGAGGAACGTGCTGGGGGTATTCCGCAACAATTACCGGCTTCCCGCCTTCGGCGAGCTCTCCATACCCGAGGCGCTTAAGACCGACCGGCTGGCCGAGAGGTATGACCACACGTGCACCGTCAACAATCTTGAGGAGATCTATGCCAGGGTGCTGGAGGAGTACCTGATCGGAGGTCTCGCCGTGGTGCGCAAACGCGTGGGGCTCGTAGACGGCGCGCCTGAAGTGCTTACCGACATAGTGACGCCCGACAGCTTCTTCTTCAACAGCGACGCCACCGACCCGCGGGGGTGGGACATCAACTGCATAGGCGAGATCCACACCGTCGCCGGGCCTGACAGCCCGCAACGCATCGTGGAGATTTGGAGGCGCGACGGCGACCGCTGGCACTACTCCTTTATAACAGACGACGAGAAAGTGTTGCGCAGCGGCGAGAGTCCCTACCCCGGCGGTATGCATCCCTATGTGTTGAAAGCCTACCCCTTCATCGACGGCGAGATACACTCGTTTGTGGCTGACTGCATCGACCAGCAGCGCTACATCAACCGGCTGATCACACTCCACGACTGGGTGATACGCGCCGGGGCCAAAGGAGTGCTCCTCATTCCCGAGGGGGCTGTGCCCGACGACCTGGAGATAGAGGATATCGCGGCCCAATGGAGCATACACAACGGTGTGATACGCTACAAGGCGCGCACCGGGATGCCGGAGCCGAAGCAGGTGAGCACCACCACGTCGAACGCCGGCATAACCGACCTCCTGGAGGTGCAGCTCAAGATGATGGAAGACGTAAGCGGCATCAACGCGGCGCTCCAGGGGCAGATAGCCAACGGCAACATAAGCGGCACCCTCTACGAGCAGCAGGTGCGCCATTCGCTAACAGGACTGGCCGATATAATCGAGGGATTTCGCTCCTTCATAGCCGAGAGCGCGGCCAAGGATGTCAAAATTTTGGCGCAATTATAAAAAATTAACGCTCAAACCTGCGGAAATTAATAAAAAATCACTAATTTTACGCGTTGAAAAAGTTGACCTTATAGGATAACCTGACATGAAAAAAAGATTATCATTTCTAACACTGCTTCTTACGCTGGTAGGGCTGAGCTTCAGCTCGTGCGACTCCGTGAGCGAGCCCCAGCGCTTCAAACCCGCGCAGATAGACCCCCAGCGCGCCATATTGATAGAGGAATTCACGGGGCAGAACTGCACCAACTGTCCCGACGGCCATGCGGCCATAAAGGAGCTCACCGGGGCTCTCGGCGACTCGGTGGTGCCCGTGAGCATCCACGCCTCGTCGCTTGCGATGGATCCCCCGCGCGGCTACAAGACAGCCACCGGCGAGGAATACTACAAGAACATCGGCAGCCCGGCCCTCCCGGCAGCCGTGATCAACAGGCAGACCTCCCCGCTGCAGGTGCCGGTATGGGGCAGCACCATCAACAGCCTTATCATGACCCCGACCCCCTTCACCGTGAAGGCTTCGGCCGAGGTTAGCAGCGACGGCGCCAACTACGACATCTCCGTTGCCTTCTCCTCGAAGCAGGACTATGAGGGAAGCCTCTCGGTATGGATCATCGAAAACGACCTCGTTGGGCGTCAGCTCGACCACGGCGTAAACATCCCCGACTACGTGCACAACCACGTGTTCCGCGCGGCGGCCAACGGCACTTGGGGCGAGAAAGTAAGCCTTAAGGCCAACGTGCCGCAGCACACCAGCTACAGCGTGCCGATCGAATCGGGCTGGAAGATGGCCAACGTCTATGTGGTGGCCTTCCTCTACGACGACAGCGGTGTGGCCCAGGTAACGTCTACGCAATCACATCATTAAATGACCCGAAACATCACGATGATAGCGTCCGTCGGCACCAACAGAGAGTTAGGGGCCGGCGGCGAACTTTGTTGGAGGATACCTGCCGATCTGAAGCGGTTCAAGCGGCTCACCACGGGCCATGCCGTAGTGATGGGGCGCAAGACGTGGGAATCGCTTCCCGTCAAGCCTCTCGGCGGTCGCCTCAACATCGTGATTACCCATAACGAGAATTACCAAGCCCCAGGAGCGACTGTGGTCCCCTCGCTGGAGGCCGCCATAAACGCGGCAGACGGCTACGACATCTTCATCATCGGAGGCGAGAGCGTCTATGCCGCTGCCATGCCGATGGCCGGACGTCTGGAACTCACGCGTGTGATGGCCGGTTGCCCGGAAGCCGACGCCTTCTTCCCGGAGTTTGACCCGGCAGAATGGGCGATGGTGACGGCAGAAGAGCCCGACGATGCCTCGGCCGACCCTCCCTATAGGTTCGAGACCTGGGAACGAAAGAACTGAGAAGAGGGGAAAATTAAGGAGAACGACTGAAGAAAGAGACGATTGAAAAAGAGTTTTTTTAATATAGCGGGGCTGATTGCCATTCTTCTGATTGCAGCCGCAACGGGCGGTTGCAATGGCGGCGGCTTCAAATTTCAGAAGCCCGAAGAGGAGGCGCAGGAGGAACAGGCTCCCGACCGTGACCCTCTCCCCGGCGAACTGATCGACGAGCACCTCACCGAACAGGCTGCCAATCAAGACGTCAAAGAACAGGTGAAGAAGGAGATGACCGACATCATCACAGGTTTCAGAGGGCGCTTCACCAATGATTATTATGCCGGGTATTTTCTCACCGACCTCAACTCCGACGGGTTGCCGGAGCTCTGGGTAAAGATCGGAAACAACCTTTCCAACTCTAAATTCCAGCTTTATTTCCCTCTTCCGACGGGGCATCTGCGCAAGTCGGAGATATCGTCGACGCCGGGCCAGTATTACCTTGGAAAGGATTATCTGATACAGGTGGAGAGTGTGGCTCCCGGTATCATCGACATCAACAAGATCAACATAAAAGGAGGGTTTATCAACCTGCATCTCACGCATCAGCTCGACACTCATGTAGACCCCGATGCGAAAATTCCGGATTTCAAGGAGAAGGAAGTGCGCTTCACCTCTTTCCGCAATCTGACTATCCTCAATTCCGCCTTCGAATAGCGATTTCGCGACCGGCTTGCACCCGGAGACAAACCTTTAAATGATGACTTCATGCCGGGAGATTCGCTCCGGGCGTTTTTTTTCCAGGCGCGGTTATGGGCGGGGATTTGAGCCGCTGGCGGATTATTGTGCGCGGTTTTGGGCGTGGGTGGGCCGGCCACGGGTGGCCCCTCCGTTCCAGGGGAGGCGTGGGCGGCGGGGATGGGGTTTATTGGGCTGGTTGGGAGCGCTATTTTTGGGGGTGATTTCTTTTGGTTTTCTTTTGGTGAATAGCGGGATTTTTATTAATTTTGTATGAAATTATTACATGATTATGGAAAATTTAGACCAAGAATACGAAGATCTTCAGAATCAAGAATATGGCGCGGATAATATCCAGGTGCTCGAAGGGCTCGAGGCCGTAAGGAAGAGACCGGCCATGTATATCGGCGACATCTCGGGCCGAGGATTGCATCACCTTGTATATGAGGTGGTTGACAACTCTATCGACGAGGCGCTGGCCGGCTATGCGAACCATATAGAGGTAACCATCCTTGAAGACAACTCGATCAAGGTGGAAGACAACGGGCGCGGCATCCCGGTAGACATGCACGAGAAGATGAACAAGCCGGCCCTCGAAGTGGTGCTCACAGTGCTCCACGCAGGCGGTAAGTTTGACAAGGGTTCGTATAAGGTTTCGGGCGGTCTTCACGGTGTAGGCGTAAGCTGCGTGAACGCCCTTTCCGACTATCTGCGTGCCGAGATACACCGCGACGGCAAGATCCATATGCAGGAGTATTCGATCGGCAAGCCTACCAGTGAGCTCACGGTGATCGGCGAGACCGACCGCACCGGCACCACCATACTCTTCCACCCGGACAGCAGCATCTTCACCGAGACCGTCTACGACTATGAAACGCTGGCCGGACGTCTGCGCGACCTGGCATATCTCAACGCCGGCATCACGCTGAAGCTCACCGACATGCGCGAGCTCGACGAGAACGGCAACCCTAAGAGCGAGACATTCTTCAGCGAAAGCGGTCTCGAGGAATTCGTAAGATATATCGACCAGGGTAAGGAAGCCCTCATCAAGGATATAATTCACCTGAACACGGAGAAGAACGGCGTGCCCGTGGAAGTGGCCATGACATACAACACCTCGTTTAACGAGAACATCTTCTCTTACGTCAACAACATCAACACCATCGAGGGGGGCACGCACCTCACGGGTTTCCGCCGCGGCCTCACCACCACTCTGAAGAAATACGCCGACGACAACCATCTGCTCGACAAGCTGAAGGTGGAGCTGTCGAAAGAAGACTTCCGCGACGGTCTCACGGCCGTGGTGAGCGTGAAGGTGGCCGAGCCGCAGTTTGAGGGCCAGACCAAAACCAAGCTGGGCAACAGCGAGGTGTCGGGCGTGGTGCAGACTGCCGTGTCGGAAGCATTGCGCAACTACCTTGAGGAGCATCCGAAAGAGGCCAAGGCCATCGTAGACAAGGTGGCGCTGGCTGCAGCAGCGCGCCAGGCGGCCTATCAGGCACGCATGAGGGTGCAAAACAAGACGCCGCTTGCGGGCGCCGGCCTTCCCGGGAAACTGGCCGACTGCAAGAGCCGTTACGCCGAGGAGTGCGAGCTCTTCCTGGTGGAGGGCGACTCGGCCGGCGGTTCGGCCAAGCAGGGCCGCAACCCCAACTTCCAGGCCATCCTCCCCTTGAGAGGGAAGATTCTCAACGTGGAGAAAGCCATGGACCACAAAGTGCTCGAATCGGAAGCCATCGTCAACATATTCAAGGCGTTGGGCGTGACCATCGGCACGGAGCAAGACCCGAAGGAACCGAACCTCTCGAAGCTGCGCTACCACAAGATAATCATCATGACCGATGCCGACGTTGACGGCGCCCACATCGCCACACTCCTGATGACCTTCTTCTTCCGCAAGATAAGGCCCATCATCGACAACGGGTATCTCTACATCGCCACTCCGCCGCTCTACAAGTGCTCCCACAAAAGCAAGAAGAACGTCACGGAGTATTGCTGGGACGATTTCCAGGTGCAGCGGTTTGTAGACCAGCAGTGCGACGGCGACCGCCGCAAGATGAACCTTCAGCGCTACAAGGGTCTCGGCGAGATGAACGCCGAGCAGCTCTGGGAGACCACGATGGACCCCGAAAACCGCATGCTGAAGCAGGTAAACCTCACCAACGCCGCCGAGGCCGACCATATCTTCTCGGTGCTGATGGGCGAGGAAGTGGCTCCGCGCAAGGAGTTTATCGAAGCTCACGCCACCTACGCAAACATCGACGCTTAACACTAATCACAGACTATCATGATAAGACTGAATTGCTTTGTCAGCGTGAAGGCTGAAAACCGCGAGAAAGTGCTTGAGGCTGCACGCCGTCTCACCGCCGCTTCCCTGAAGCAGGAGGGATGTATCGCCTACGATATTTTTGAAAGCGCCACCCGTCCGGAGGTGCTGATGTTTTGCGAGACATGGCGCGACCAGGCCGCTCTCGACGCCCACGCCACCTCGGATGTCTTCATCAAGGAGACCAAATGCATCCACGATCTGGCCGACTTGAAACTCGAGCGTCTCAGCTTCGACCGCTAAGAGATTTTAAGCGAAATGATTGGGAGGCTGCGCCGTCTGGCACAGCCTTCTGCTTTGCAGGAGATTGCCGCTGGGGGCACAAACAGTCTGACAACTGACGTCTGACAACTGACAACTTGTAACAACTTGCCAGTTTGGGGATTTTTTATTAATATTGTGGGAAATTTATAGGATCAATCGGAAGAACTCCCCTCGCCGGGGATTTTTTCGCATAAAAACTTTCAGAGGATGAAGAGAATTTTACTTTCAGCAGCAGGAGCCCTCCTTGCGCTCCAGGCGTTTGCAAATTATAAAGCGATGGAATTCACCACTTCCGACGGCGGCACATTCACTGTCGGGACCGACGGCCTTACCATAACCCTTGAAAACGGTGATCTCAAACTGACCAACGAAGCCGGAACCGAGATGACAGTCGAGGCCGAAAGCGTTCTGTCGATGGAGTTTGCCGACTGGGCCGATCCCGACGACGGCGTATGCACGCCCACCATCGTGCCCGACGGCCGTGTGGCAGCCTTCGACACCTCCGGAAAGCCGGCAGGAGAATTCGAAAGTGTGGCCGAGGCACTCGGCAGGTTGCCCGAAGGTGTTTTTATACTGACCAACGGCGCGGGCAACTCCTTAAAAGTGAGAGTGTCACGCTGATGCTCGCTATCTCGAGATTGATAACTATTTCGACTTACAAGAAAATTTGAAAAAGATGAAAAGATATATATTAGGAGTGGCGCTCAGCGCCCTGTGTCCGCTTTTAGGAATGGCCCAGCAGTCTATCTGCGTGGTGAAAGGGAACGTGGCTTACGGCTACAATGCCTCCGACGTGGGCTTGATGACCTACACGGGAGGCAACACCGTGACAATCAGCGGCAATGATTACAATCTGAGCGAGATAGACCGCCTCGAAGTGCGCAACGTAGAGGTGGAGGAAGGTTGTGTGACGGTGCAATACCTCGGCACGACGGCGCAGGTGACGATGGACCCGGCGCTTGAAGGATACGTAACCGCCGAGATTTCAGGAGCAAACGTAACGCTCAACCAAAGCTCGGAGGTAGGCGACAAGACCACGGGAGAGATCACCTATATCCTGCAGGGAAGCAGCGACGAGGGTTCGCTAGTGCTCAACGGCTCTTACAAATGCGGCATCGAGCTGCAGGGAGTATCGCTCTTCAACCCGAGCGGCTACGCCCTCGACATCGAGAACGGGAAACGGATTGAGCTCTCGGCCAAAAACGGCTTCGTCAACACCCTCAAGTCAGGGACCGGGAAACAGAAATCGGCCGTCTACTGCAAAGGCCACCTCGAGCTGAAGGGTAAAGGCACGCTCAACGTAGCGAGCGAATCGGGCCACGCCATCAGCGCCAAGGAGTATGTAGAGATGAAAAACCTGACACTCAACATCACCGGCGCGGAGAAAGACGGCATCAACTGCACCCAATATTTCCTGATCGACAGCGGCACACTCAACATCGAGGGAGTGGATGGCGACGGCATCCAGGTGGACTTCAAAGATTCCACCAACCGCGACGAGGAAGACACCGGCTCCATAATGATAGCGGGTGGCACCGTGAATATCGCCGACATCACAGGCTCGGCTTGCAAGGGCCTTAAATGCGAGGGCGATTTCCTAATGACCAAAGGCACACTGACCATCAACTCAAGCGCACCCGGCGAATGGGACAGCGATAAAGCCAAGACCAAAGCCTCGGCCTGCATCGGCGCCGACGGCGACGTAGGTATAATCGGCGGCGATCTCATCCTGACGGCATCCGGAGGCGGAGGTAAAGGAATATCTGGTGGCGGCAACTTCACTATGGAGGGCGGAAGCCTCACCATCACCACCGCCGGCGGTGTGCTGGCCTACAGCGGAGGCACCCTGAGCCAGAACTACACCGGCAACACCGACCGCCTCGACTCAGACGCCAAATCATCGCCCAAAGGGATGAAAATCGACGGCAATGTCGATATCGTGGACGGCACAATCTTCGTAACGGCCTCCGGCAACGGCGGCGAGGGGATTGAGAGCAAGAGCGAGCTCACCATCTCGGGCGGCAAAGTGACAGTGCGCGCCAAAGACGACGCCATCAACTCGTCGAGCCATATGTATATCCGCGGCGGCGAAATCGACGTGATATCAACGGACAACGACGGGCTCGACTCCAACGGCGATATGTATTTCTACGGCGGCGTAACGATGGCCTTCGGCGCGGGTAGCCCCGAATGCGGCATCGACGCCAACCATGAAGAGGGCTATTCCGTATTCTTCTACGGCGGCCGACTGCTGGCCGTGGGCGGCGGCAACGAAACGCCCACCAAGAGCGGCTCTACCCAGCCTTACGTGAACGTGAGCGCCAAAGTGGAGGCCGACACAGAGATCTCGATCAGCGCCGGGAGCGACACCCTCTATACCTTCACTACTCCGAGCGACCTGACGTCGGTAAACCTCGGCGGCGGCTTCGGTCCGGGGCGCCCGGGCGGCATCGGGAACGGCTCGTCGGTGCTTATCAGCGTGCCCGGGCTCACGCAGGGCTCGAGCTACACCGTGAAAGTGGGCACCACCACGGCCACCGGCACGGCAAGCCTCCAGGGCTCGTCGTCGGGCCCGAGATGGTAAAAGATTGAATTCGAATTATTTCTACACCACCAACATAAAATATTCCAGACTATGAAGAGCAATAACAACGAGGAAGGGAAATGGCGGTTTACAGCCGAGAAGATCGAAGCCGACAGGCGTGTGCTCGAGCTGCTGAGCCAGACCTTCGGCAGCATATCGGCGGCGGCAACGGAGATAATAAATCTGGAGGCGATCCTCAACCTGCCCAAACCCACTGAGCACTTCATCGCCGACCTTCACGGCGAGCACGAGGCCTTCGCCCACATCATCAAGAATGCATCGGGGAATATAAAGCGTGTGGTGCAGGAAATATTCGGCAACACCATGCGCGAGGAGGAGATAAAGCAGCTCTGCACCCTCATCTACTACCCCGGGCGCAAGCTGGAATACCTGAAGGCGTCGGAGAAAAACCTCCCCGACTTCTACAACATCACGCTCCACCGGCTGGTGAGGGTGCTTCAGGAAGTGTCGTCGAAATACACGCGCTCCAAGGTGAGGAAGACGCTTCCCAAGGAGTTTGCCTACATCATCGAGGAGCTTCTGCACGAGGCCCCCTCGGGCGACGACAAGCAGGCCTACTACAACCGCATCGTGGAGACCATCATCGCCACGGGGCAGGCCGACGAATTCATCAAGGCGATCTGCAGGGTGATACAGCGCCTGAGCATCGACCGCCTGCACATCCTGGGCGACATCTACGACCGAGGCCCCGGCCCGCATATCATTATGGACCAACTCGCACGCTCTGAAAACTTCGACATGCAGTGGGGCAACCATGACGCCCTATGGATGGGCGCGGCGGCCGGAAACGAATGCAACGTGGCCAATGTGGTGCGCATCTGCTTGCGCTACGACAACCTCGACACCCTCGAAGACGGATACGGCATCAACCTGGTGCCGCTGGTGACATTCGCCATGGAGACCTACGCCGACGACCCGTGCACTCTCTTCGAGCCGAAGATTCCGAACGAAGACACGTCGCTCTCCATAAAGAGCCGCAGGCTGATAGCGAGAATGCACAAGGCCATCACCGTGATCCAGTTCAAGCTCGAGCAGCAGATCATCGAGCGTCACCCCGAGTGGGGGATGGACGACCGCAAACTACTGGATAACATCGACTTCGCCAAAGGCACCATCACCATCGACGGGAAAGAGCACGAGCTCCTCGACAAGCACTTCCCCACCATCGACCCTAAAAACCCCTCGCGGCTCACCCCGGAGGAGCAGGAGCTGATGGAGAAGCTGGTCCATTCTTTCAAGGCGAGCGAGAAGCTGCGTCAGCATATCGACGTGTTTCTCAGCCACGGCGGGATGTATACCATCTACAACTCGAATCTCCTCTTCCACGCCTCCGTGCCCCTCAACGAAGACGGCACCCTCAAGGATGTGGAGGTGTTCAAGAAGAAATACAAGGGGAAGGAGCTTCTGCGCCATGTGGAATGGCTCATGCGCGCCGCCTTCGCCCCTGACACCCCCCTGAAAATACGCGACTACGCCCGCGACTACTATTTCTACCTCTGGTGCGGGCCCGACTCTCCCCTCTTCGACAAGAGCAAAATGGCCACCTTCGAGCGCTATCTGTTGGCCGACAAGGACACCCATCAGGAAGAGAAAGGGCATTACTACCGCCTGCGCAACGAAGAAGAGGTGATAGACATGATTCTCGACAATTTCGGGGTGAAGGGCGACCATCCGCATATCATCAACGGCCATGTGCCCGTCAAGGCCGGCAAAGGCGAGAGCCCCGTCAAGGCCAACGGGAAGCTGATGGTGATCGACGGCGGATTCTCGAAAGCCTATCACAACACCACCGGGATTGCCGGGTATACGCTCGTATATCACTCCCGCGGGATGCAGCTGGTTCAGCACGAGCCGTTTACATCGCCCGAGGATGCAGTGAAAAACGGCACCGACATCAAATCTACCACCCAGCTGGTGGAGCTTAAGAAAGACCGCGTTAAAGTGAGCGACACCGACAAAGGGAAGGAGCTGAAGTCGCAGATCAACGAGCTAAAGGAGCTCCTTTTTGCCTATCGCCACGGTTTTATAAAGGAGAGAGTCTAAAGAATAATGAGATGGAGGTAATCACCACGCCGATATCGGGACTTGTAGTGTTGAAACCGCGTGTCTTCAGCGATGCGCGGGGCTACTTCTTCGAGGCGTATTCCGAGCGCGAGTTCGCCCGGGCCACGGGGATTGATGTGGATTTCGTGCAAGACAACCAGGCCCGGAGCACTTACGGAGTGCTTCGCGGTCTTCATTTTCAGCGCGGAGAAGCGGCGCAGGCCAAGCTGCTGCGGGTTACCGAAGGGAGAGTGCTCGATGTGGCCGTAGACATTCGCGAGGGGTCTCCCACCTTCGGGCGCCATCACGCCGTGGAACTGAGTGCCGACAACTTCCTGCAGTTCTATATCCCGCGCGGGTTTGCCCACGGTTATCTTGTGCTGAGCGAGACGGCCGTTGTGCAGTATAAGGCCGACAACTACTATGCCCCTGAAGCTGAGGGCGGAATCATCTGGAACGACCCCGCAATCGGAATCGACTGGCCGTTGCCTGAAGAGAGGATCGTTCTCTCGGAGAAAGACACCCGTTGGGGCCTCCTGAAAGACACGCTTCTATAAGCCAGAAAAAGAATTCTGCTCTGTTCTGCCTGATTTGGACGGCCGCCCTGATGGGTGGCCGATCTCAGCCGTTACTGACACCGGCTGTCAGTGCTGGTGGATGGGATTGTCGAACGCGGAGAACTCCGAATGGTTGCTGATGAATTCGGGCACGGTGGCCTTCATAAGCTTCACCATTGGGTTAATCTCAACTTTGACGGCCAGCTCCACGAGGTTGTCCATCACCGGTTCAACCTCCTTGAGATGGTATTCCCTCACCTTCGCCTTGAAGATTCGCTTGTGGGTGGTGGGAGTGGTGTTCTCCTTGTCGGCGAGCACCTCTTCGTAGAGCTTCTCGCCCGGACGCAAACCTGAATAAACTATCTTGATGTCCTTGTCGGGTTCGAAACCAGCGAGCCGGATCATTCTGGCGGCAAGGTCGGCGATCTTGACGGGCTGGCCCATGTCGAAGGCGAAGATCTGGGTGCCGGTGGCGAGAGTTGCGGCTTCGAGCACGAGACGGCACGCCTCGGGTATCGTCATGAAGAATCTGCGGATTTCAGGGTGGGTTACGGTTACCGGACCTCCGGCTGCGATCTGCTCCTTGAAACGCGGGATCACGCTGCCGTTGGAGCCCAGCACGTTGCCGAAGCGGGTGGTGACAAACTGTGTCTTCCCTTCCATAAGCCCGTTCTCGAGGGCGAGACCGAGACTCTGCACGTAGATTTCGGCCAGGCGCTTGGTGCAACCCATGATGTTGGTGGGATTCACGGCCTTGTCGGTGCTGACCATCACCATCTTCCCTACGCCGTATTCCACACACTTGTTAGCCACGGTGCGCGATCCCATCACGTTTACGAGCACGGCCTCGCAGGGATTCTCCTCCATCAGGGGCACATGCTTGTAAGCTGCGGCATGGAACACCATATCCGGCTTATATTTGCGGAAAACGAAATCGACGCGCTTCTCAGAGCGGACATCGCCGATCACGGGGACGGTCTTCACCCATTTATAGCGGTCGTCAAACTCGAGGCGCAGGTAGTGGAGAGGCGTCTCGGCGTTGTCGAACATAATGATTCTCTCCACACCGAGATTGGCCAGCTGGCGGCAGAGCTCGCTCCCTATGGAGCCTGCGGCACCGGTTACGAGCACGGTCTTCCCGTCGAGCTCGGCTCTCACTTCGTCGAGCGAGATCTCTATCTCTTCGCGCCAGAGGAGGTCTTCGATGCGTATGTCGCGCATTCCGAGTTTCTTCTGCTCGGAGTCGGCGTCAACCTCGTCGACCGAGGGCACCACATACAGCCTGATATTGAGCTGGCGCCCCTGCTCCACAAGCCCGTTGGCCTCGCGTCTGACATCGTTGGGAATCGGGAAAATGATACCCTGCAGATGCAGTTTCTCCTTGAGGTCGGCCAGCTCGGTGAGATCCGAGAAGGTGTAGACGGGTTTTCCGTTGAGCTGCTTTATACCCGTTGACCCGGCGGGAGTGATGTATCCGAGGATATCGAAATGTGTGGAATTGACGAATCGGGTGGATAGCGCGATGGCTTTTTCAGCGATGCCGTACACCAAGACGCGCTGCATAATGGCGTCTGGCGCCGGCTTAAGACGCAGATGTCCGGTGAGGAAATCGTAGAGCACCACCATCGAGACTCTGACCACCACCAGCAGGCTTACCGTAACGAGAAGGTCGATGGCCGGCAGTATCCAGAAAACTTTGGTAGAGATGCCCGGGAGGATGAAGATGGCCAGGCCGAGAAGGATGACGATCTCCTTCTCAAACGCGGCCTCGCAGAGGGAGGTGAGCTCGCGAAGGGTGCTGTGGCGTATCACTCCCTCGTAGGAGTTGGTGGAGAGGAAGCCGAAGAGCGACCCCACGAATGCGGCCACAAACCAAGTGATGGTGAAGTCGGAGCTCCCGGTGCCTCCGAGCTCGAGGAGGTCGGCAAAGAGAACCACGACTCCCGAGGCCACCAGCGACACGAAAAGGTCGATGGCAAGCACGAAGGTTGACTTCAGATATTTCTCTGAAGACAAGCGTTTTACTATTCCGGGATTAAGTCCACTCATTGCTTGGATTTTTCTGAAAATTAAACGATAAATGCAGGTTTGTAGAAATGGTATGATCAAGTGGCAAAGATATAAAAAAAACTCCGTATGACAAAAATTCAACCCTTTAGGGGTTGAAAATTAGAGAGAAGAGAGTGGAAAGACGCCGCGGAGATGAACCAAAACGAGGGTTCGGGAGTTTTAAGGATATAGCCGGCCACGAATAAGCCCGGCATTTCAAGACACCATCCACATGCAAACATTCCTCATTACTGCTATGAAAAAATCACGTTACACGATGCTCGGGACCATGCTGGCCGTGGGTGTGCTCGCTATGAACGCTTCTCCGCTCACTCCGGAGCAGGCTTTGGCGCGCGTAGAGAACCTCAAAACGACATCTGACGCCTCGCGCCCGGGGCTGCTGAAAAGCCGCGCCACCGGCGCTATGGAGCTGAAATATACCCTCGACGACAACGCCAGCTGCGCAGCCGTCTACGTATTCGGAACCCTGGGGAGCGACGGCTTCCTGGTGGTCAGCGCCGACGATGCTGCCGCTCCCCTGCTGGGCTACAGCTACAGCGGCTCGTTCGACCCCTCTGACATACCGCCCTCTTTGGCCTATCTGCTCGACGAGTACGCCGGCCAGATAGCCGACGCCAGGAGCGCCGGAGTGAAAGCTTTTGCCGCTCCCGAGGCTCCTACGGGGCTCGAAGCCATAGGGCCGCTCCTGAAGTCGAAATGGAACCAAGGGGCGCCCTACAACAAGGATTGCTTCGTGATAAGCTCCACCGGCGCGCAGACGCAGAGTGTGACGGGGTGTGTGGCCACGTCAATGGCGCAGGTAATGTATTATTTCAAGCAGCCGGCCGTCGGGAAGGGTGAGATCTCCTACAAGCACGGCGACAGCGGCACCTACACCATGAATTTCGCCGCCCAGGATATTGACTGGGACTCCATGCTCCCCACCTATCTTCCCGGAAGCTACACCGCAGCCCAGGCCGACGCCGTGGCCTATCTCATGAAGGCCTGCGGCTACTCGGTGAAGATGGACTACAGCAAGGGCGATGCCGGGGCCAACGGTGCCGAAATCGCAACGGCTCTCATCACGTATTTCGGCTACAATCCCAATATCGAGGTGCAGACCCGCGCCTTCTATACCTACGCCGACTGGGTGCAGATGATCTATGACAACCTGAAGAACGTGGGGCCCGTGGTCTACAACGGTTCGGCGCTCGACGGAGGCCATTCCTTCGTCTGCGACGGGTATGACGGCGAAGGGTATTTCCACATCAACTGGGGCTGGGGAGGTATGAGCGACGGTTACTATCTGCTTGACGCTCTCAACCCCGATGAGTTCGGCATTGGAGGCGCCGCCGGAGGCTACAACCTCGGCCAGCAGGTGATCCTCAACATCTCTCCCGAGAACACGGGCGCTATCCAGTCGGCATTGATGCAGTTCGGCACCGCCACCGGGAAAATCTCCGGCAACGTGCTCTCCATCAGTCTGGAAGACTCCGACACACCGGGGCTGCAATACATCAACCCCTCGCCCGTTACCCTTACTCTCGGCGTAAAGGCGGTAAACACCGCCGATCCCGACGCCACACCCGTCTACTTCGAATCTTCCAAAAAGAATCTTGAAGCGAAGCAAGGAAGCTTCTACCATTGGGATGAAGACGGCACCTCCGTAGACCTCTCCAAGGCGGGAATGGCCGTGGGCGACGAGTTTGATTTCATCCTTTCGTCTTATATCACCCAGACTTCGGGCTCGGCTTGGAGCGAGACTGTGGCCGTGCCCGGAAGGTATAATTATGTGACAGTAAAACGCACTGCCTCAGGATATGAGGTGGTGGAGAACACTGTAGGCGAAGTCAGCGTCAGCAATTTCAAGGTGGTGTCAGACCCCGTCTACTGGAACATGCCGGTGGAATTCAGCGCCACGTTCAGCAACGAATCATCCACCGCGCTCACCCGCAACTACAGCGCCGTCTTCTTCGACTCCGCAGGGAAGGAGGTCTACAAGATGGAGAATTACAGCATCAACGTAGATGCCGGCGCGACGCTCGACGACTCGTGGACCTCCGTCAACTGGTATAAGGAGAACGGCGCAACAGGGGTGACGGCCGCCACGCAGTTTACCGTCAAGCTTTACGACAACTGGATGGGGAAGTATGTTGACGGAGTGGAGACCACCGTCACAGTAGAGCCGGAAGCCGCCGCGCCCAAGGTTGAATCGACGCTCAAGGTGCTCAACGGCGAGCTGAGCGGCGATGAATACATCATCGACGGCAACACGCTCGAGGTGGCTCTCACCGTGAAAGTTACCGAGGGGGTCTTCAACCACACCCTGATGCTCGCCCTTCAGGAGCCGATGGCCGACGGCGACTATTACACCGTGATGCACAAGCATTTCGACGCCATTCCGAATCTGACGGCCGGCCAGGAGCAGACCTACACGATGAGCGTAACCTTCGACGACCTTGACTACAGCAAGGTGTATCGTGTGGAGGTTTGGGGACCGGCCGACGGCTTCAACGAGAAGGTGCTGGTGAAGTTTACCGATGTGGAAGACGGTGTGGCCGCTTTGAAGGCCGACGCGAACGGCCGCTTTGAGGTTTATTCTCTCGACGGGCGCCATATCGGCGGTTACAGTTCGGCTGAAGATTTAAACGGCCTACCATCCGGGGTTTATGTCGTCAACGGCACCAAAGTCCTGAAATAGCAGAAGACCAAAGTTCTGAAATAGCGGGAGGGCGCGTAATCATTGAGATTACACGCCCTCTCGGTTATTGGGATTCACTCCGGGAGGCAGCCCTCGACGGGCGCCTCGGGGAGAATCAGAGTTTCGACTTGGCGGCGATGTACTGGCGGTTCATGCGGCCGATGTTGTAGAGCTTGATGTTTTTGGGGCATTCGGCGGCGCAGGCACCGGTGTTGGTGCAGTTGCCGAAGCCGAGTTCGTCCATCTTGTCTACCATGGCGCGCACACGGCGGTCGCGTTCCACCTCACCCTGGGGGAGCAGAGCGAGCTGGCTCACCTTGGCGCTCACGAAGAGCATTGCCGAGCCGTTCTTGCAGGCAGCCACGCAGGCGCCGCAGCCGATGCAGCTTGCAGAGTCCATAGCCTCGTCGGCCTTCTCCTTGGAGATGGGTATGGCGTTGGCATCCTGTGCACCTCCGCAGTTGAAGCTTACGTAGCCGCCGGCCTGCTGGATCTTGTCGAAGGCGTTGCGGTCTACCATAAGGTCTTTGATCACGGGGAAGGCAGCCGAGCGCCAGGGCTCCACTGTGATTGTCTCGCCGTTGGCAAACCTGCGCATGTAGAGCTGGCAGGTGGTGGCGCCTGTGGCGGGGCCGTGGGGATGGCCGTTGATATAGAGCGAACACATACCGCAGATACCCTCGCGGCAGTCGTGGTCGAAGGCGATAGGCTCTTGGCCTTTCTCCACCAGGCTCTCGTTGAGGATGTCCATCGTTTCGAGAAACGAAGTGTCGGGTGTGGTTTCGACATCTTTGTATGTCACAAAACCACCTTTATCTTTCGGGCCGGCTTGACGCCACACCTTAAGATTAACTTTCATCGTTTTTTCTTCCATTGTAATTCAGGTTTTATGACTTATAGTTTCTTGTTTGCACTTTGATAGCCTCGTAGTGGAGCGGTTCGAGAATCTGCTCGGGGGCTTTGTCGTCGCTTCCGGCGTATTCCCAGCAGCTCACGTAGAAGCAGTGTTCATCGTCGCGGCGAGCTTCGCCTTCTTCAGTCTGATGCTCTTCGCGGAAGTGTCCGCCGCAGCTTTCGTTGCGGTTGAGGGCATCGTAGGCCATGAGTTCGCCCATGGTGATGAAGTCGTTGAGGCGGAAGGCTTTGTCGAGCTCGATGTTCATACCGTCCTGGTTGCCGGGGATGAAGAGGTTGGTGTCGAATTCCTTGCGGATCTCGCGCAGCTTCGAGAGAGCCGTCTCGAGGCCCTCCTTGGTGCGGCCCATACCTACGTATTCCCACATCACGTGGCCCAGCTCCTTATGGATGGAGTCGACGGAGCGTTTACCCTTGATATCCATGAGCTTGTCCATGGCGTCCTGGCATTTCTTCTCTGCTTCCTCAAACTCGGGACGGTCTGTGGAGAAGCGGGGAACGGAAATCTGGTCGCTCAGATAGTTCTGGATGGTGTAGGGGAGCACGAAGTAACCGTCGGCCAGACCCTGCATCAGCGCTGAAGCACCGAGGCGGTTGGCGCCGTGGTCGGAGAAGTTGCATTCGCCGATCGCGAAGAGGCCCTTGATGGTGGTCTGGAGTTCGTAGTCTACCCAGATGCCGCCCATCGTATAGTGGATGGCGGGGAATATCATCATGGGGTTGTAATATTTCTCGCCGTCGATTTCGCGGGCAAGTTCGCCGGGGTTGACGTCGGTGATCTCCTCATACATGTCGAAGAGGTTGCCGTAGCGCTGGCGCA
>JAFLTX010000002.1 GCA_022509145.1 Muribaculaceae bacterium
GCAGAGCCTTTGCGATGGCGAAACCGATTCCATAAACACCTCCTGTTACAAGAGCGACTTTGCCCTCAAGTGAAAACATATTATTCATATCAAATAATTTATTTCTTAATCTTTATGATCTATCTTACTTAAAGCAAACGCATAAGCACCTGCCGAAATTGCCTTCGAGGCTCCAAGTTTGGATATCATCACCCCGATGCGCTTCATATCGTCGTATTCCACGGTGCGGTCAGTGCCATACACCGGAATCTTCTTGCTGTTCCCCTTTGCAAACGTTTCAAACTGGCGGGGGTCATCCAAGTCAAGCACTTCCATCTGAACGCGTCTTACCGACTCTCCGCCGATTGTAGCAAACTCGCTCCTCATCTCGGCGAGCAAAGAAGGCATGATATAACGGGCAGCCGCCGTGATTCCGCCGCCTATCACGATAAGGCCGTCGATAAGCTGGGCGGTTATCGCCATAGCATGCCCTGCCACCTGGCCAAACTCTGCAAATGCCTTCTTGGCAGCCTCTACATCGCCCGGGCGCTTCCCGTCGGCTATCTCGCAAATATCTTTCGGCTCAAGGTTGTGGTCGGCATCTCCGGATTCCTCGGCATATACGCGTTTGATCGCCCTTACGGCAACGCCTTCTTCCACGATGATCCCCTCTTTGAGTTTATGGGGGAGGCAGAATGTCTCCACGCAGGAATTGTCGCCACGGTTCAATTCGCCGTTCACCACAATTCCGATGCCGAACCCGGTTCCGAACGTGTAACCGATGAGGTTGCGGAAACGCTTTCCGCTTCCGGCCTCTTCAAGCTTTCGGTTTACCTCGGGCAACGCCCCGCATAGAGCCTCTCCGAAGGCGAAGAGGTCGCCGTCATTGTTGATGAAGACCGGCAGTCCGAACTCGTGCTCAAGAAACGGGCCGAGCGCCACTCCGTCGCGAAACGACGGGAAGTTGGGCAGATAACCGCCGATTATCCCGTTGGCATAGTCGGCCGGACCCGGGAAGGCAAAGCTGATGGCCACCGGCTTCTCCTCCAGTTTACCGATCACCTCGCGGAAACCCTTCACCATCGTCTGGAGACACAGGTCAAGGTTCTCTGAATGTGAGGGATATGTAATGGGATCTATAATATATTCGCATCCCCTCATGGCGCCGAACACGAAATTCGTACCGCCGGCGTCAAGGGTTATCACTGTTCTCTTGTCGTGCTGATACATATCTGCTTATTTTATCTTTACTTCATAATTTTTTTTCGAGCGGAGGAGATAAGCCGCCCATTCTTCAAGCGAATTGATGTCGGCGCAGTCCCACGCAAAGCCCCAGCAATAATCAAAGCTCTCCTCCGGAGCGATTCTCCTTACAGCCAGGATATGCCCCTCGCGCTCTACCACTTCAAACCCATCCTTCATTGTGATGCCAAGGAGAGCCCTACCGTTTTCAGGGCCTTGCGTCGGGTCGGAATAAGCCAATATTCCTTTCGTGCCGTCGGTTATGGGCGCCGTTTCGTCGCGGAGCGGAAAACCGGCCACTACGTCGCAGGCACTCCCGAGCCCTTCATATCTAACCTTCGTCTTGTTGAGATGTGATTGGGAATCAAGAGTTATCAACCTGTGCTCCCTGATGGTGTCGCCGTTGACCACACTCGCCGGAAACTCCAGCGCGAGGGTAAACCTCAACGGACCGTTGTCAAGAATTTCGGCTTTCTCATAGCACCACGGATACCAGATGCTCTCCTCAGAGGCCAACGCGGCCACACCGGCGCCCAATGTCGGACCGACGGCGTAGCAATCCATCCCCAGCCCGTGGTCGATATGATAAGAGAACGTGCCGATGAATTCGTCGGCAAGCTTCGGGTCTACCTGCCTGAGAGAATCAACCTTAGCCCACACGGCATCGTCGGTTTCGGGCGCGTACAGCTGCGGCACGATCAGTTCATCGGTAGGATGCTTGAAAAAGATATCATAGCCGAAAGCCTTCTCCCCGGCTTGCTGGGTGCCGGGCCCGTAAATTCGGAATCCCACCAGCTCGTTTTCGTAGGAGATATCGTCTCTGCGTTTCGGATACTCCTGGCCCCACACTGTCGGTTGATATTGTACAGTTGTTTCTTGCGGATAAAGTTTATACACCTGCTCCTCCCCCGGCGCCACGTCCGCCATAAATATCAGCAGCGAATCGTGGGTGAGCTGCATCGGAATTTCGGTTCCCTCGGGGTTCTCTACCCTTACCCCTATACTACCGAGCCTGCCGAGCAGCTCAGCTGCCGGCAGTTCTATCGTGCGCGGTCCCAACACTTCGCCCGAAGTATTGGCCACACTTACCTCCACGTTGTTACGGGCGCTAACGCAGAAGGTTAAGGATAACGGCAAGAGAAGGAGCGCTCCCGCCTTCTGAAGTTTGCTCTGTTTCATTTTCTTGCAGATTCTTTAGTCGGAGCAGGGCCTCCAGATAATAATAATCGGCATAGACAATCGAGGCGTCTATCTCGCTTCCTGCCGGTTTATGCCCCGTGGAATGGTCAAGGAACGAGTCCTTATGGCTACCCGAGCGATACGCTTCGCTGCCGAGACTTGCAAGCATCGATTCGGCCGCCTCGCGGTAATATCCCTTCTTGTTTTCTCCGCAATAATTGTCGAGTTCGAGGAGTGCCGAAGCCACCACACAGGCTGCAGATGCGTCGCGGGGAGCCTCGGGAATGGCTGGATCGTCAAAATCCCAATAAGGCACCATATCTTCGGGAAGACGCTTCAGATAGACGTCGGCCGCCTTGCAGGCGAAATCAAGAAACTTCTTGTCGCCGGTCTCACGATATACCATCGTATAGCCGTAGATTGCCCAGGCCTGACCGCGAGCCCAGGTGGAGTTGTCGGAATATCCCTGATGCGTGACTCCTTTGATAAACTCGCCCGTCTCGCTGTCGTAGACCGCTACGTGGAAGCAGGTCCCGTCGGGGCGGAATTGATTTTTCATCGTGGTCTCGGCATGGGCCACCGCTATATCCCTCAATGTCTCCGAGCCGCCGTTTTTCGACGCCCAGAAGAGCAATTCAAGGTTGATCATGTTGTCCATGATGGTGTTGTGGCCACCGAGCATCTCTACGTTTCTCGGCCAAGACAAGATAGTCCCCACTGTCGGGTTGAACAATGTGGCAAGCGAGTCTGCCGCTGCCAGAAGCACTCTTTTCGACTCTTCGTCGTGGGTGAGGCGATACTGCTGCCCATAGCTGCACAGCATAAGGAAACCAAGGTCGTGGTCAAAAGCGGGACGCCGGGAAAGATACTCCAACGAAGAGGTGTATTTCTTCGCCTCCTCTTCTATCTTCGCATCTTTCGAACTTTCATAGTCATACCACAGAATTCCGGGCCAGAAACCGCTGCACCACTCGTCGGGGGTGGCTTTTCGGCACGCCCAAACGGAATCCTGATTCTCTATATTGCGCGGCATCATCGTATAGTCGATCGAATCCTTACCCAAGTCGGCAAGGCTCTTCGACACTTTTGTATGGCAATATGCCAGGTCGTCCGACACCTTTACGCCACCTTCCGATTCTTTCATCACGCTGCACGACATCAGGCCGCACATCATCAGAAGGCTCGCATATATCGTAAGATTCTTCATCCTCTTTCTTATAGACTTTTGTATCTGTATCTATTTATTACGTTTCAGGCGTCTGATTCACTCAATCACGACATCCTGTATATCCATCCAGCCGCGGTCTGACACTCCGTAAGGCACAGTGCTGTAAAAGCCCACTTTCGCCCCTATCCATTTCCCTTTGCGTGCCGTGAAAGATTCCGGAATATCTTCAAAAGTCTCGCCGTCAAGGCTATAGCTAAACAGACACTTCCCACCCTTCTCAACCTTGACTCTCAGGAAAATTGTTGCCTCGACGTTGGGCGTCAGGCCCGCTTCATACTCCCTGCCCGGAGCTATCTCCGCAATCTCTTTCACATTCTCTTTCCCTCCGGTTTCGGCATCCTTGCACTCGGCGAGAACCAGGTAAAATTTGCCGGCTTTCTCCGTGAGGCCCAGCCTGCAATAGTCAAGCCCCATCACCACAATCCCCGAGCTTGCTCCGCCCGCTTCGCTTACCGCCGACGATTTGGCCGATATCTTCACTTTTCCGGTAAATGAAAACTCTTCATTCGGCAGCTTGGTAAGCCAGAGGTTGCCCGCTTCCCAGAGATTTGCCTCCGGAGAAGAATACTTATGGCCGTAAATGCGCATCAATCCGTCGGGAATTTCAAAGCCGAAAAAGTCGGAATAGTTGGAATTCCACTGAAACAGCAGGCGCGGGTCTTGCTCTACAATTGCAGGCTTGGTCCCGGCCGGGCAACGGTGCATCGACACCGGCTCGCCGCATCCGTCGCCGTCTTCGTCTTTCCCTATCACGGGCCAGCCGTCTTCCCACTTCATCGGATTCATATGTATGATGCGGCCGTAGGCGTCTTTATCCTGAAAATGCAAAAACCAGTCTTCACCCTTGCGCGTGGTTACCCAGGCACCCTGATGAGGCCCGTTGATATCCGTATCGCCTTGAGCCATAACTATTTTAGCCTCATAAGGACCGTATACGTTTTTGGAACGCATTGCCAGCTGCCAGCCGTTCTCCACACCGCCGGCGGGAGCAAACAGATAGTAATATCCTCCCCTCTTATACATTTTCGGACCCTCCACGGTGTGGTTTACACCATCGTTTCCGTCATACACGATTCTCGGTTTCGAAATCAGTCGGGTTCCGTCAGGTGTCATCTCGCTGATGGTGATCACGCTGTTGAACCCGGCTCTCGAGGCAGCCCAGCCGTTGGCCAGGTAAGCTTTCCCGTCTTCATCCCAAAACGGCGTGGGGTCTATCAGCCCTTTCCCTTCCTTCACAAGCACGGGCTCCGACCATCTCCCTTCGGGGTCGGCGGCCTTCACCATATATATTCCGAAATCCGGGTCGCCCCAGAAGATGAAATATTCACCGTCGTGATAGCGGATGCAAGGCGCCCAGACTCCTTTTCCGTGGCGCGGTATCCCGGCGCCGTAGAAATCGTATGGAGGCACGGCGTCAAGCGCATAGTTCACTATGGTCCAGTCCACAAGATTTTCCGACTTCAAGATTGGCAACCCCGGGGCGCACTGAAAGCTCGAGGCCGTCATGTAAAACGTCTTCCCGTCGGGTGTCGACACCACGTCAGGGTCGGAATAATCCGAGTGTATCACCGGGTTGGTATAAACTTGTTCGTCGATAGCCATCCCGACCATCGACGAACAAGTCAACATTAAAAAAATTGAAATCAACTGTTTCATCTGTTTTCTAATGACTTTTTACTTTCAATCTTTCTTTACCCTTTAGATTTTTTTACTGAATCTTAACTAAATAAAAACTTTCATGAAAAAACACTCAATCATTCTTTAATACACCCAAAATGCCCGTTCCACTCAATCTAAAATCCCATTTTTTCAATTTTGGGCGAATGATGTCACCAACTCCGGCCTCATCTCCCTCGGAATTAGCTCTTAACGTGAATAATTGCGTGCTTCCATACGTTTTTATTTTCCCGCTGGCGTAATCCTGACAGCCACGCCTCCTCGCGGCGGAATCTGGAATTTCAGAGTGTCTTTCCCTTTCACGTTGCGCGTCTCGCATATCACTCCTGTGCGTCCACCGTCTTCACCTTCCAGGGCGTCTCTATATATCTCGGCGACATATCTTTTCTTCGGATCCAGGATTTCGGCGAGGTGGATCTCAGCCTTCCCTCCGTCGTTGTTCCCCATCGAGGCCACCCACCAGTCGGTGCCCTTGCGTCGCGCCATCGTAATTCCCCTTCCGGGATACCCGTCGAGCACTTTGGTGTCGTCGAAGGTGGTCTCAAGATCTTCAAACCATTTCACCTCCTTCTCACCATGGTAGAGATCCGGCGTGTCATACCAAAACAGGGTCTGCAGAGGGCTGTAGAAAACCAAAGAGGCTGCCAGCTGATGGGCGTGCGTGTTCTTTAGCCTCTTGTCGTAGTAGCATATCGTATAGTCGGCCGCGCCGTTGAGCATCCGGGTGAACGGGAGGGTCACATTATGGATGGCGTCGGGAAACTCCTCGTTGCCGCATATCCCCTCTTGAGTCAGAAGGTTGGGATAAGTGCGTGAAAATCCCGAGGGCCGGAATTCGTCGTGGATGTTCATCATCAGCCCGTTGTCTGCAGCCTTGCGCACCATGTCGTGCAGCCATGTGGCCCAACGGTGGGAAGCATATTGAACAAATCCCGATTTCACACCCACTACGCCCCACTCTTTCAGCAGCGGGAAGAGCTCGTCCATCTGCTTCATCAGAGCGTGCTGGTTCACATACAGCCATACGCCCACTCCTTTCTCTTTACCGTAATCTATCACGCGCTTCAAGTCAAGATGGTCTACCACCTTGGTGGCGTCGCCGTCGTGGCTGGTGCAGGGCATATACCACTGCCAGTCGTAGAGCATATAGGGGATGTTGTGCTCTGCGCAGAAGTCTATCGTTTGGAGCCCGAGGTCGGTGTTGATCCTTGCCGCACGCATTATCTTCCCCGGTTTCACCCAGCTGAAGTCGCCCTCTCTTTCCGGATTCAGGTTGAGCACTATGTCGTTGTTCTCAATCAGCTCACCGGGCTTGTCAGCCGTCATTATTATCTTCCAGGGAGTGGCGTAATACGTAACCAGATCCACCGGCGAATACATCACCGATTCCAGAGTGCCGGGATGACCCTCGCGCGCCCTGAATTTGGTCAGGCACCAGTCGTCTACATCGGCATCGAGAAGCGCCAGCCATTTCCCGCTCGGGGTCTCGAGCGTCAACGCCCGCTCCACGGGGCGGCTGATCGAGTCAACGGCGCCAACATCGAAGAAAGACTGCGCCCATTGCTCGCTCCAGGCCGTTGTCCCCTCCGGAAAGGTGTAGTCGGTGAGGTCGGCCGTCACTTTATGGAAAATGGCCGCAGGATGCTCGGGGAAGAAATAGCGGAAAGCTATACCCTCGTCGTAGGCGCGTACCTCCACATCGAGCCGGTAGTCGCTTTTATCTTTTCGCGACAAGTGAAGGGTGGCCGAATTGTAACGGTCTTTCACCGTCGACCGCTCTCCGTAGAGAGGCTGCCACGTCTGGTCTACCGCCGCGTGATAGGTCACCGAGTCGGGCGAAAGCAGATCCATCCAGCAGTCAGGCTGCTCAAGGTCTCGCTTCCCCAGGGCCATCTCCCATACCCTGTTGTCCACATCAAGCCCGGCGCGCGACGGCAATACCACCGTCTCGCCATCCATCGTAACCGTGTAGGTCAATTCTTTGTCGGGTTTGGAGAAAGTTACACTTTTCCTGCCGTCGGGCGAATTGAGTCTGAGTTCCTGCGCTTCCGTGAGCAGGGGCATCCCGATGGCCAATGCGCCAATTATCGCTATCGCTTTCTTAATTATCTGCATTTTTTATCCTTATATTTATTTCTTGTACGGCCGGTTTATACTCCTCGTCTCCGTCTGCCTCTATAGTGAGGGTTATTCCGCTCCAAAGTCGCTGAGGGTCATAGCCGAAGTAGTCGGGATCATATCTGAACGAATACTCCCCGGTCTGTATCGCGGGTCCGGAAATCAGCGCAATTCTCGGTCTCACATCAGCGTGCTCGGCGCTCAGGGCCGCGCGTTCCTCGTCGGTAAATACCGGTTCCAACGTAAACTCACGCACACCCTTGAGCTCGAGCTGCATCTTGATGTGGCTTTCCGGATTATAATCCATCAGTTTCCCTTCGTGGCGAGCCGAGAGATGCTGCAGCCTTTTCCCGCGCGTCTCCTGATATCGGCATCGGGTCAATGCCGCCATCTCGTCATCGTGATACCAGAACATCTCGTGAGGGTCTGCCGTCTCGGAGCCGTCTTCCATCCACCGCGAGTAATACACTCCGCCTTCCGGACGGGGGTCGGCCAGACTCTTTTCGATAAATTTCGCTATGTAATTCTGAGTGGGCTCGCAGAGGTCGAAATGCCCTTTCCCGGCATCGCAGAAGAAGGATATGCGGCTCTCCGGATACATCATTCTGAATGCCAGCGCCGGGAGCAACCGCGCATCCCACCATTCATATTCCCCCATTATCATCAGCCCCGGGATACGGTCGATATTGCGCGTGCGTCCCCACTCCACATTCTCCCGGCCGTAACCGCAGAGGTTGGTGCGAGGCGCGTCGCCGTGATAGGAGATGATGCAGAGAGTGCGTTCCGGATTCCAGGCGGCAAAATTCCAGGGGAAGGTGGCTTGTGCGGAGTGTCCGAACGGTATTATCGGGACCTCGGCTATTTCCGGATGACCGGTGGCTTCGGCCAATTCGGTCATAATGCGCTCAAAGCGGGCCTGGGCGTCGCTGTTCGGATCCCAGTTTTGAGAGCCTCTCTGTATGAACGCCATAGCCACGCCGAGGGTATCCATCTTGCTGCAGAAACGCTCGCTTCTGAACAGCACCTCCTCCGTCATATTCTGATGGGCATACAGCACGGCCTTCACATCCCGCTCCACCTTGGGCAGACGTATCATCGCCCTTTCCCCCTCGGGGCCGATGGCAGCGTCGAAGACAGGCTGGCAGGGCACCACGCTTTCTGCAGCAGCCACTTCTCCGGCCACCGTTTCGATTACGGGCGCCGCGAGCAGCATCACTCCGATTATTAGGCTCTTCCGTATCCCCGGCATCTTCCTATTCCTCCTTATGCAACCCTTTTACTTGTTTCCCGCCTTGCTTTATCTGATACGCGGCACGAGGCTGACCTGTGATTTTGACGTCATCCCCCTTCTTCACCACATTCAGCTTGGAAAGAGAGGAGAAATACACGTCGTCGCCACGCCTCAAGCTGCTCCCGTGGCCGATGAACAGCTCTTCCGGATCTGTCGCATCGCCGCCGTCGGCGTAAGAGACTGCAAACATATAGGCGTCTGTGTTCCAGCCGTCGGCATTTATCCAAGAATTCAGATGCATTAGCCTGCCGTCGGCCAGCTGATTGATGTATAGATCGGTTACTTTCCCGTCTTTCTTTATTCTCAATCCTATCCAGTCTTTCCCCTCACGGCGCTCTATCGTGGGAAGATTTTTGTCTTGCGGGCCGTCCTTGAGGATGATGGCGGTTACTCCCTTCACTCTGTCGGTGTCGCCCGGCAGATGAAACGAGTAATACTCTTCCATTCCGCTGAGGTCTTCTTTCGGGCCCTCCTTCACTTCCCAATACATATCCTCGGGATAGTCGTGCACATAATTGCTGTAGGCCAGCTGACGAGGATAGAGAGGCCTGATTGCCACTGCCGATTCCCCGTTGGTTATGTTGAGGTCAAACCCGTTTTTCTTCGCCTCGCCGTTGGGATGCCAGAGCCATTCGAAATGGCCCGGCTTGTGGGAATGGATATCGTCTATCACGTAGATCACGTTGTCTATCCACAGATAATGGCGCAGGTTACGGTCAAAGAGATGGCTCATCGGCCCGGTACCATCGGCCATCACATACTTTATGTTGCCGGCGTCGAGAAGATTGCTAACTTTCCCGGGGAGCATCGTGCCGTGGTATTGCTGATATTCCTTCTGTCCTTCTCCGTTGAAAAGCACCACATTGTGGGCCGGGCTCTGGAAGAAATACTCCCTGTATTCCGGCTTGCCGTAGCTGCAGTTACCTGCATCTTTGATTATATCCACACCTTTATGGAAGAGAATCAAGGAGTTGGCATCGGCATGAGCGTGATTCCAGGTCATCCCGCTTTTCACTGCCAGCATAGTGGCATCCTTTTCCCAGGAGTCGCGCATCGTGGCCCATCCGAAATCTTTCCAAATCTGCGAGGTGGGAAGGTCAGGCGTGGCCGGGGCTGCGCTGAGGTCGGGCGTATAGAGAAGGCCCATCGGGGTGGTCATCGGATACCCCTCCCGGTGCTGGCCGGGGGTTATATTTCCGGCATACCATAACGTCTCGGGGGCTTCCGCACCCATGGCATAGGCCAGCAGCATCGAGCTTTCTCCCGTCACGTTTTTATGGCTGTCGCCGAAATTGATGCTGTAGAGCTCGCCCGTGCGCGGATACGCCACATGGCAGAAGAAGGGGGCCAGCAGCTCCATCTCGGGGAGGTCTTCCAATACTGCCCCCGGATGGCTGTTGAGATAGGCAAGCCTGAAGAGAAGCGCCTCCGTGATGCCGAAGCTGGCATAATTTACGCTCTCATACATTCCTCCCGCCTGGTCGAAGGTTTTCGGCTTATGCTGGATGTCGTCGCCGGCAAAAGAGAACCATTCGGGCAGCACTTCGATCAGAGCCTCCGCTCCCGCTGCCGCCTCCGGCTTCTCGTTGCTGATGGCAAGTGCAAGCAATCCTCCCATCCCGGCGCAGGACGTCCACCAATTGTGTCCCATAGAGTTCAGACTGTGGATTCTGGTGGGTTCAAGAATCCAGTCGCCGAGCAGCGGTTCCACGGCCAGGTTGTAGAGCCCCTCGGCTATCTTCTGCCTCTCGTCGGCCGTCAGAAGGTCGTATATGGCGTCATAGGCCAGAGCGAGCTGGAACGAGCGGTGGGCCATCTGAAGCTCGCTGCGCCACGCCGGTGTGCGCGACATCATTTCGCCGTTGCCCCAGATCTTCACTTCAGCCGTGGTCAGAAGTGCCTTCTTGAGAGCCTCGGCATACTTCTTCTCTCCCGTCATCAGGTAAGCCAGCGCGGGATATTCCAGCTTCATCAAGTCGGCTTTCCCCTTGGTTTGCTCGTCGGCTATTCTCTTTATCTGGGCCCAGTCTTCCTTTGCCTTGGCATCGGTCTTTATCCGCTCTTTGGCCGCCTCTACCCGAGAGGGAGTCATCAAAAGCGACGGATGCTCTATGGCCCGCACGTTCAGCACGGCCGCTAGGAGCACCAGCATCATCAATATCTTCTTCATACTCTTATACTTTGCTTCCCCTACCCCCTTTTCTATGTATGCTGTTTATTTGAACGTCAGGTTCTCTACGTGCGGACCTACCATAATGCGCGCCATATCGCCGGTCTTGTACCATTTCGGCTTTCCGGGCATATCGTCGCTGATTCTGACTCCGTTGATCACCAGATTTTCAAAACAGATATCTTTCACTTTTCTGGTCTGGTCATATCCGGCTATTACCGAGTGTTCGGCATTATTCCCGTTGTAGACCACATCCTTGAACAGCACGTTGCTGATAGAGCCTCCCGGAGCGGCGCAATATTTCTCGTTGTAGACGATACAAACGTGCAAAAGTTGACCTTCCTTGAAATCCTCTACCCTTATATCTTCAAAAACTACATTTTTCACCACATTATTGTCCCCGCAGTTAATCGCCATGCACCCTTGGTAATCTATCTGGCGCTCCGCGTGCTCAAGGATATCAATGTTTTTATAGAGCAGATTCTGGATTGTGTCAGGCGTGGCGTCAAGCCCCACTTCTGTGGCTGCTCCGTGCAGCCCTATCATAATGGGATGGGCCACGTCGGCCCACAGCGTGGAATTCTGCATGGAAATGTTTTTGCATCCGCCCACGAATCCCTTTCTGGTGGCATAGACGGTGGTGCAATCGTCGCTGTTGCGGCAGAACACCCTGTCGTATTCCACATTGTTGCTTGCGAAGACGTTCATACCGTCTCCCCATCCGTAACTGCTTATCGACTTCACATTGGTTATTTTCACCCCCTCGCTGCCGCCTACGGGTATCTGGGTCACAATCACGCCCTCGGCCTCAACGTTTTTCGACCTGCGGATGTAAATCCCTTCCCCGCGTTGTGCCGGATGGATCTCTCCGCGGCCGTAAAACCTGACGTTCTCCGCCCCTTCGGTCACGAGACGTCCCTTCACCCACGCACCTCCGTCAACGTATACGGTCGTGTTGGATGGAATCAGCAACGAATCACCGGGGAGGGTATGCACGCCGGGCCCGAAATATATCAGGTGCTTGTCTTTCTTTATCTGTTTGGCCGTGGGCCGGTGGGTATCTATCGGGTTGGCGAAGAGATGGAGGTTGCGGTAGGTATCGCCGTTTACCTCTACCGACAGGTTCGCCGGCTTCTCGAGAGTGAAGCGCAAGGTGTCGCCGTTCACCTCCGGGTTGATGCCATACGAGAGCGGCCTTACCCCGGCGTTCATCACTTCGGCATAATTGCATATCACCTCCACTTCCACGTTTCCGTCAAAGTCGAAATAGCTCATCGAAGCCACGCTCACCCGGTGGCCGCCATCTGTAACCTGGTCTACCTTCACCGGATAGACGCACACGTCTGCCCATTCTCCCTCGGGGAGTTGGCGTACTTTCACGCTGAAGTCGTCGCCGGTCTCGAGTCCCGGGCCCGCAGGATAAGTCACCACCTTTCCCATCGCCCCGGTGCAGGCTATGGCCGCCAACGCAATCGCAATCACCCCTCTTCTCATCTCAGTTTCCTTCTCGATATTGTATGTTGATTATTTCTCTAAATAGATTGTTTTCATAACCTTATCACCACTTTTCACGATGTAGTATTCCCCTGCCCGCGGTGTCGGGATCTTCAAGCCCTGCAACGTATAGTATTCGGCTTGCTGCATCTCGCCTTCAAAGGCTTCCACCCCAGCATCTTCCGAAGGATCATCCGGTGTATCCGGATTCTCGACGTCGCCGGGTTCTTCAGGCTCCCCGCCGGGTTCATCCTCCCCGGTGCCCGGTTCCTCCTCATCACCCTTTTCCTCGTCTTCATCGGGCTTCACCACCTCCACGTATTTCACTTCGAGATACGGCTTCAGCTCGCTTGCAAGCAGATTTGTGGCTCCAGCGGTGCCGGCAAAGGCATTCGCCTGCCCCTGATTGTCTTTTGAGAAAAAACACACCTGGTCGCCGTCCTGCCTGAGCATAAAACTGACGTGTGCTGTACCTTCGGGAAGCGTTTGCAGATACTCGGTGATGTCTACATCGTTGGTCCAGGCGGCAAGATTGCAATTATCTTCACTTATCCCGCCGTCGTAAATCGACTTCCCTTTCTGCCCCGCGGCGGTAAAGGATGTTATCGGGGCTCCGACGGCCGCCAGGAAGGTTCGCTCGGTGTCCCAGTTGGCGGTAGCCTCATTGAAATCGTTTGGATAGGCGTATACCGAGACATCCCCTCCTTTCACCCTTTCCGTCACCAGGTGCAAGGTCCCTCTTTCGATTTCTCTGCCGGCAGCAGGGTGATATGTGAAGGTCATCAACCCTATATGGTAGTTGGCGCCGACGACGTTTTTATCGTCGTCTTGTATCTCGTTCTTTTTAAGCTCAATCTTCCCCGTGCTCCCGTTGACTATGCGCGGTGAATCTTCTCTCACCCACGTGTCGGCAATGCACTCGAACTTCTGCGTGTCTGCAGCCTCGGGAGCCCTGTAAGGCCGGTAATTCATCAAGGTGGAAAAACCTATCTGGTCGAAGCCGCCCGAATTGGTGCTATATTGGCCGCCACCGCCGTCAGGCCGTATACGCTCGGCCATCTCGCAGCTGTAGATGGCCGAAAGGCCGTGGTCGTTGGCATAGCCCGCCCAGCAATCCCAGCCGGGCCTCACCATGCCGCGGCTTGCCTGCGACGGCTCGCTCATCACGCCCCCGTCGCCGTAGGTATAACTCGTGTAGGGAAATCCTGAATGGGGATATACGAAGTCCTTGTCGCTCGAGCCTACGCCCATAGCCGTAAAATTCTGCATTGGGTCCGGATAAAGGGATGCTTGCGCAAGGTTGTATTTAGCCACGTATTCCGCAAATTTCAAGGCCCTGTAATCATCATATGCGAAGAGATCCTCGCCGATGGCCAACCCCATCTGGCAGAAAGTGCCGAGCACGGAGGCGCAAAGCGTGTTGTGCCCCTGGTCACGCCCGAGCTCGTTCCCCTGGCCGAGCATCTCTTCAGAGTCAGGGTCGCGGTGAAGGTAGGGCACGCCTTTCAATATGTTCCCCGGTCCGCCGCCTTTCCCTTTGTAATAGTCTATCGCCTCGGTGATATAGCTCTCCTTGTCGGCGAGTATACCCAGCGCAAGGATGGTCGTCATCGACGCAAGGTCCCAGTTTTGCCAATAATGACCGCCGCCGGAGGCATTTTGAAGGTCGAGCTGGGCCTTCGCCACCCAGTAAAACGACTTGTCAAGCCATTCCACCACGCCCTTGAACTCGCTCCCCAAGCCCCAGCCGTTATAATCGCGCAGCATCTCTGCTGCCACGGCCATCTGGTAGGGCTGAAACATTATCAGGCGTTCGTTCGGGTCGATGATTTCGCCTGCGCGGTTCACGAGTATCCCCTTGTTCTTTTTGCTCCATTCCACCAGGATATTCTTCGAGGCTTCGGCCGCAGTCCGGTTCCCCTCGAGCTTATAGAGCAACGCAAGTTGATAAGCCGCCGCTGCATCACGCATAAACTGGGTGTAATTGTTGTGGATACCCTCATACCAGAGGTCGGCTATCCCGGCGTTCTCCCAGCGTGAGTTGAGGTCTTTCCAGTTGGTGGCGTCGAGGCGTGCCAGATACTCCACGGGAGAAGGCCTGTAGGAGGTCTTGCAATATTGGCTCCCTTTCAGCTTTTTCAGCGCCGAGGCAAACGGCTCCTCGCCAAGGTGGCTCTTGGCGTATTCAAAATCTGCCTCCGTGTGCAGCAGGCACGGGTGGGAAAGCTCATACGCCTTTCCACTCACGATTCCCGCTGCCAGGAGGGCGGCTATCATCAACTTCTTTATCATCCTGTTTTAAAGAAGGGGCGGTGCTTCCCTTTCCGGCCACCGCCCCCTTGTTGTTAGGTTTTGCTTTTTTAGCCCCGAGTCAATTTGTAAACGGGGACTTAATATTTAGGGCGATATCCCATCAGAGTGGAGAACCCTATCTGGTCGAAACCGCCGGAGTTGCCGCTGTAGTGGCCGCCGCCTCCGTCAGGGCGTATGCGCTCTGCTTTCTTGGTGGCATAGATGGCCGATATGCCGTGGGTGTTGGCATATCCTACCCAGTAATCCCAGCCGGGTCTCACTGTGCCGCGCCCATCTTGCGAAGGCTCGGTCATCGTTCCGGCGTCGCCGTAAGTGTAGATTTCAAACGGGAACGAAGAATGCCTGTACTCGAAATCTGCCTCGCTGGCGCCCACTACCATTCCCGAGAAGTTCTGCATCGGGTCGGGATAGAGGGCTTCTCTTGCAAGATTATATTTGGCTACGTATTCCGCCAAGGCGATAGCTTTGTAATCGTCGTATGCAAAGAGGTCGTCGCCCAGCGCAAGGCCCATCTGGCAGAAGACGCCCATCACGGCTGCGCAGAGGGTGTTGTGCCCCTGGTCGCGCCCGAGCTCGTTGGCCTGCCCGAGAAGCTCGTCTGAATCCGGATCCTGGTGCAGGAACGGCACGGCCTTGCGGATGTTGCCCGGGCCCGCGCCCACGCCTTTGAAATACATAATAGCCTCGTTGATGTAGTCCTGATTTTCAGAGAGCACACCGATCGAGAGAATCGTAGTCATCGCCGCGAGGTCCCAGTTGAGCCAGTAGTGGCCGCCGCCGGAGTTCTGCTGCACCTGGATCTGCTCCTCTGCAAGAGGATAGAACGTCTCGTCCATCCAGGTCACGAATCTTTCAAACTCCGGAGTGGTGCCCCATCCGTTGTAGTCGCGCAGCATCTCGGCAGCAACAGCCATCTGATACGGCTGGAAGAGGATCAGGCGCTCGTTGGAGTCGATGATCTCGCCTTTGTTGTTGCGAAGGATACCTTTGTTGACGGTGGCCCACTTCATCATGATGTTTCTCGATGTATTTGCCGCGTCGGTGTTCCCCTCCAGCTTGTAGAGCAACGCCAGCTGATAGGCTGCGGCGGCGTCGCGCATGAAGTTGGTGTAGTTGTTGTGGATACCCTCATACCAGAGGTCGGCTATGCCGGCATTCTCCCATCGGCCGCCCATTTGGGCCCAGTTCCCCGCGTCAAGACGGGCCAGGTATTCCACCGGGTTGGCCTGATAGCTCGTGTTGCAATATTGGCTGCTTTTCAGCTTCGTCAGAGCCGATGCGTAGGGCTCTTCGCCGATGTGAGCCTTCACATAGTCGAAATCTGATTGAGTGTGGAGCAGGCACGGATGATTCAGTGTATACACCTGATAAACAGGCATATCCGCCTGATTCTCCTTGTCTTCCTTCCACTGTTCCCAGTCGATCGAGCCATCCTCTACTATCTCATTGCAGGAGGGCCCTGCAATGAGTAGTAAAGTCGACGCAAATGCTAAAAATATCTTTTTCATCTTATTCTTGATTTTTGCATTGTGAATCTTCCGTTATTTGCCGGCTGCTACCTCCTGCTCGGCAAATTCCTGCATATCGGCCACACTCTTGAACGTGCGGATCCAGTACATCTTGAAGCTGTCGGTCGGAGTGTCGGCAATCACCATATCGGCGATCTTCAGCTGGAATGTCTTGAACCCAATATTTCCGTTCAGAGGATATTGTGTGCGCGAGCTCCAGTCCACATAGAAGAGTGCCGAGCCGTCGTCAAGACGGATGGGGTTGCCCGTGGCGTAGCGGCCGAAGTTACATTGCGGGTTGCCGCCGCCTGTGCCGGCTACGTCTACCACATCCCATGTGTTGCGGCCTCCGTCAGGTATGGTGGCGCGAACGGCTATTACCGGATATTCGCCGAAGTTCAACACCAGAGGACTGTTGGCATCACAGGCATATCTGATGTCGGCGCGATAGTTGCTGCCCGATATAGCCATGTGGTCCAGGATATAATCATCCAAATATTCGAAGGTAGAGCCGGTGGTTGCCGGAACCCATCCTACAAACTTGTTCTCGGGATCCCAGATGTGCCAGCCCGGAGTCACGGTGATCGTTACGTTGGCTGTCTTCCCGTTCGGACAGATTGCCGTAAGTGTACATGTGCCGAAGCCGGTGGGAACTACGCGGCCCTTCGAGGCAACGGCTACGCTCTCGTCGCTGCTGGTCCATTCCACGGTCGACGGGTTGGCGTACGACGGCAGATAAGTCACGTCGAGTTCAAACGGTTTTTCGAGACAGATCGGGTCGGTGTAGGGTGCTATCTGCACTTCCTCAACATCGGCCGACGGCGATACAGTCAGCGTGATGCTGCCGGTTATGCCCGCGGTGTCAGGGGCTTTCGTAACGGCTGTGATGGTGGCCGTACCTTCCTTGCCGCACACCACGTTACCGTCCTCATCCACACTCATCACTTCAGGATCTGACGACGACCAGTCTACATAGCTGTAGGTATGGTCTTCCGGAAGAATCACCGGCTGAAGCTGGAATTCATCGCCCAGATAATGATACTCGGCAAGCTCTTTCACGCCTTCGATGGTCATGCTCTGCGAATAGACCACATTTTCAACCACGGTAATCTCCAGAGAGGCAGTCGCGCCGAATCCGATGCTCGGCACAGCCGACACTCTCGCGATGCCGAGGCCCACGCAATGGAGCATTCCCTCGTCGTCGATATAAGCCACGTCGGCATCGCTGGTCCTGAAGATATAGCCTTCATTTATAGCTTCTTCCGGAGCTATGCTTACCTCTAACTGCAGGTCTGCGCCCAGAGGCATTATCAGGCTTCCTTCAAAATTGAAGCTGAGCTCGCCGATAATGGTTGCCTCCTGGTGGTCCATGTCGTACATCTTGTCGTTGTCGCAAGACACCGTTCCGGTCAGCCCGAGAGCCGCCGCGGCCACCGTCAGCAATATCTTATTTATAGATTTCATATCTTTGTTCTATTTTGGATATTATCTTTTATATCTTCTATCTCTACCGGCTGTTACCATCCGGGGTTCTGACCCAGATTCGGGTTAAGCTGCATCTGGTCTGACGGAAGCGGATAGAGGTAATTCTTCTGCTGGAACGAGCGTCCGCTCTCATACACCACCTGATTCTTCTCGTTGAGCGGCAGTGCGTTCTGGGCCCATTTCTCCGAGCGGGCATATTCGCCGGTGAATGTGATGCCGCAAAGATCCATCGGCATCTCCACCTCTGCCGTCTTCCAGCGCTTCAGGTCGTCGATGCGGAACCCTTCGTTGAAGAGTTCGATCGTCCTCTCGCGACGAATCTCAGTGCGCATGTCGAGTCCGTTGCCGCTTACGAATGCGTTGGTAAGGTCAGGCATCTCGGGATTGACACGCTTGCGGGTCTTGTTGATCGAGATGGCAAGGTCTTCGTCTGAGATCTTCCCGTCGCGCTCATAGAGGGCCTCGGCATAGTTCAGAAGCACCTCGGCATAGCGGATTATAGGATAGTCGTACGATTCCTTCCTGTCTTCCACCTGACGTTCGGCGGCATACTTGCGGGTGTAATAACCTGTGCCGCTGCTGCCGGGCTCGAAATTGGTAAAGGCACGTCCGAGGTCCGCGTCGTCGAAGGTGAGGCGGCTGTGGTTGGTGTTGTCCCAGTAGCTGGTGCCCGGCATCAGAAGCATGTTGCTGATGCGGTTGTCGCGGTTTTTCCATTCGCCCACCATCGTCTCGCCAGAGCCGTCATATTTGTTTGAAAGCTCGATGGGGAGACCGTCCTGGCAGAGGAACATATCGAAAAACTTCCTGGTCACCAACTGTGCGTTGGCAAGCGTCTCCTTGGTGAGGTTCTGTCCGCTCGGATTGTCGATATTGTAGCAACGCGAGAAGATAAACTCGTGGTTGGCGCTCTTGGTGAGCGAAGCCGGGTTGCACTGCACGTCTTCCAGAATGAAGAGATAGCGGTAGCTCTCGGTGCCCAGCACGCCGTTGTAGAAGAGCTGGAACTTCCCGCCGTCGATCACCGTCTTGGCCGCGTCTGCTGCCTCTGTGTAGAGCTCGTTGGCCGCCGTCAGGTTGTTCTTATGAAATTTCTGCCACGAAGCCTCATACAGCGCGGCGCGGCTCAGGAAGGCCAACGCGGCCTCTTCGCTTACGCGGCCGTCTTCAAGCTCCGACTTGCTTTTCAGATATTCAGCGGCATTGTGAAGGTCGGAGATTATAAACTGTGCCACTTCCAGACGGTCGTCGCGCTTGGCATACATAGCCGGGTCGTCGGTGTCTATCACGTGGTCTACGATGATGGCGTCGCCGAAGATGGTGAGCAGTTCATAATAGGTATAGGCGCGGAAGAAGTAGGCTTCCCCCAGAGGCTGGCGGATGTCGTTGATGTTTCCGCTGTAATCTTTGGCGCGCTCTATCAGGATGTTGCAGTAGCGGATATGGCTGTAGAACGAGGCGTAGTTGCCGGCCGTCAGCGACGAACCTGCGGGTACCGTCTGCTGCCCGTTGGAATAGATGTTGTAGCCGCCCTTGTCGAGCAATATGTCGCTGCGCTTGTCGCCGTGAGGGCCCGCCGAATAAACTATCTCGTTAAAGGAGTTGGTCCAGCCGTACATCTGATTCGCAAACGAGGCGAAATCGCCGGGCTTGTCCCATAGGTTGGCATCGCTCAACTGGTCTTTCGGCTCGAGGTCGAGACACGAGCTCATCATCATCGCTATGCTTCCCAGAGCTATTGTCAATATATGCTTTTTCATTGTTGTTGTCTCCTTTTTTAGAATGATACGTTTACGCCGAATGTGAGCGAGCGAACAAACGGATAGCGGGCCGCTGCTGTCACGGTGCGTTTTGCCTCGGGATCCCAGCCGTCGTGTATCTTGGTCCATTCCCAGATGTCCGTGCCGGTCAGATAGACTCTCACGCTGCTGAGGATAGTCTTGCGCAGCCAGTGCGCCGGAAGGGTGTAGCCGAGGGTGATGTTTTTAAGGCGTACATAGCTGCCGTCGTTCACACTCCAGCTCGAGCACTGATAGTTGTAGGCATTGATGTTGCCGTCGCTGGTCAGAGTGGGATAATACCCGTTCGGATTCTCAGGACTCCATACTTTTCCGATCCACTGGTTCGAGGAGTTCTGATAGGGGGTACGCATCGGGCAGGCCCAGGTGTCGTAGCCACCGCCGGTCTCGGAACGCCACACGGTGCGCTTGGCGGCTCCCTGGAAGGTCACGTTCAGGTCAAAGCCCCAGTAATCTACACCGGCGTTGAATGAGAACTGGATCTTCGGGTCGTCGGTACCGAGATATACAAGGTCGTTCTCGTCGAGCTTCCCGTCGTTGTTGATGTCTTCAAACACGTTGTCGCCGAGGCGAACGAGGTTCAGCACGCCGTTCATCGAATATTTGTCGAGGTAGCGGTCTTTGTAGAGCTCGAGTTGCTCTTCGTTCTGGATCTTCCCTGCGTATTTCAGACCGAACACTGAGTTCAGAGGATATCCCTCGCGGTCTGAAACCACACCGGCTTTTATCGTGCCCGATCCGCCGTTGTCAAGCAGACGGTTTTCGGCATAGGTGAAGGTGGCACCTACGTGGTAGCCTACGTTGCCGATACGGTCGTTCCAGTTGATCTGGCCTTCATAACCCCAAGCCTTGAACTTACCGTAGTTAGCCGTCGGGGCTGCGTCGCCGAGGATTGCCGGGTAGGTAACGTCGATCAGCATGTTGCCCGTGCGCTTCCAGAAGGCTTCAACCGTACCGGTCAGTCTCCCTGTGAAGAACCCGAAGTCGATACCGATGTTGTAGTTGTGTACGCGTTCCCAAGTACGGTCGGCGCTTGCAAGCTTACCGTTGGTCTTGAGATATGAGAGCAATTCGCCACCCACCAGGGCACCGCCGCCCTGCACGAAATTGTAGAGAGCAGCACCTGAATAGCGGTCGATGCCGCTCTGGTTGCCGACGTTGCCGTAGGAGGCGCGGAGCTTCAGCTCGTTGAGCCAGCTGCGGGCGCCTTCCATCCATTTCTCTTCAATGATTCTCCAACCTGCCGATACACCCCAGAAGAATGCCCAGCGGTTTTTGGCCTGGAATTTCGAGCTGCCGTCGTAGCGGGCCTGGGCTTCGAAGAGATAGCGGTAGTCGTAGTTGTAGTTCACACGTCCGTAGTAAGACATGATCGCTTCTTCCCATTTCGCGGCCTTGTTGTTGCCGTCGATCAGGTAGACGGCGCCAGAGCCGTTGATCACGTCGAGCTCCGGCTGGATGTCTTCGGTCTTGGCGATGAAATAGTCGTAGCTCTTGAAGTTGTACTGCACACCGCCCATCACCTTGAAGTCGTGGACGTCTTTCCAGAGGTGAGCGTAGTCCAGGAAGCCCTGCACCGAATAGAAGTTGGTGCGGCTGCTGCTCTTGGCATACGATGACTCATTCTGCATCGGGGAGGTCTTCACCACCTTTGTGCCTGCATAGTTGTAGAAATCGATGGGCTCGATTTTCACCTCGCGCGAGGCAGTGGAGGTGTTGTAGCCGAACGTAACGTTGGCATTGAATCCCGGGAGGATGTTGTATACAAACTGCTCGGAGATGTTGATTGCGCTTACCGACAGATTGTTCTCACCACCTTTTTCCACTACCCAGTTGGGCGTCTCCCATGTACCCCATGCATACGGTTTCCCGTCGATTGTCGATGCGGGGAGACCGGGCTGCGACACACTTGCCTTCAAAGCCTCGCCGATCTGGGACGGTTGCACCTGGTCCTGGCGGTTGTAGGCTATCACCGATATCAAATGAAGGTTTTTGGTGAGGTCGAAGTTATTGTTGAGGCGCAGGTTGTAGCGCTTGTTGTTGTTCTTACCCCAGCGAAGGTTGGAGCCGTCATACATGAAGCCGCCCGAAAGTCGGAAGGTCGCCCCTTCCTTACCGCCGGAGATAGCCAGCTCATGGGAGGTCGATACTGCGTCGCCCCACATGATGTCGTTCCAGTTGTTGTCGAAGAACACGAAGTCGGCCACATCGTTGAAGGTCTGAGCCCCGAAGGGGTTCGGCGTATTGTCGAGGTCGATGTATTGGTTGCGGTATTGCTGGGCGAGCAGGGCATATCTCAGCCATGTGTCGTCATCACCGTAGCCGTCGTTGGGACGTGCCTGAAGCAAGCCGCCTATCCATTCGTCGAGGGTCATCAGGTTGGCTTTCAAGCCAGGACGTTTACCGGTAACCGACCCGTTGTAGTCTACCCTCAGTTTGGCTTCCTTAGCCTTCTTGGTGGTCACCAATACCACACCGCCGGCTGCCTTCGAACCATAGATTGAGGCTGCGGCGTCTTTCAGGAAGTTGATCGACTCGATATCGCTCGGATTCAGAAGGCGCAACTCGTTTACGCTTTCATATTCCACACCGTCGATGATTACCAACGGCTCCGAGGAGTTTTTCGAAACGGCGCCGCGAAGGCTCATGCTCCAACCCTCCTCGCCGGGGGCTGCCGAGCCACGGGTGATGATCACACCGGGCACCTGGCCTTGAAGCGCCTGCACAGGGCTCGAAAGGTTACCTTTCTCCTGCATCTTCTCGCTTCCTACCGCCGTCACGGCACCCGTCATGGTGGCTTTCTTCTGTGTACCGTAACCTACCACCACCACTTCGTCGAGAACCTCGTTGTTCTCTTTCAGCTGAATCGTCATGTCGGCCGAGGTGATCTTGACGGTCTTCGGATCATATCCGATGTAGCGCACCTCGAGGCTCTGACCTATCGATGCCTTGATTTCGAAGTTGCCGTCTAAGTCGGTCGCGGTCCCGTTGCTGGTGCCTTTCACCATCACGGTGGCGCCGATGAGAGGTTCGTTGTTCTCATCCAGCACCACACCTTTTATCAAGCCCGCGGTCTGGCCGGCGCTCGTGCTCTGTGCCCGAGCCTCTATCGGCAGGAAGCACACCGACAACGCCGACACCATGACTGCCCCTGACACAAGGAGCCGCCATGATAACCTGTTGCTGTTTTTAATATGCATCTCGTTGCTATGTTAAGTTATTTTTGCTGTTTTAATCGTCTCTCTATGCAATTTCCTTGCTTTTAGCTGCCTTTGCTGTTTCCTTGCTTTTGCTGCGCGTGCAGTTTCCTTGCTACTGCAGCCTGCGGAATTTCTATGCTATTGCGGCTATATAGCTTCTCACGTCTTTCCTTCCCATGCGCAGATGATTCTCAACCGTGCGGAACGAAAGCTGCAGACTGTCGGCAATATCCGCCACAGGCATATCATCAAACCTGCTCATCTTATATATGGTACGCCTTTGAGGCGGCAGGCACTCAACTCTAACCATCTCATAGGCGGCAAGCTCGCGCGCCATATACTCCTGAAGAGGGGTCAACGGCGTGCGCTCGGTATAGGTCTTCTCCACTTCCTCGCGGGTCTCGATCCTTACGTAGAGCTTGCGCAGATAATCGTTGATGAGATTGGCGGCCACCTTATATATATATGCCAAGGCCGTCTCGGCTGCTAAAGCCACTTCACTTTCCAAAATCTTGATCCAAACGTCTTGCGCCAGGTTTTCAGCCTCTTCCTTATTCTCGATGCGCGTCCGGATATAATTCAGTATCCTGCCGGAATGGCTGCGGTACAATTCTGCTACCGTTTGGCTCTTCGTGGGCTGCTGAGTTTCCATGTCGTTTGAGTTTTTTCTGGTCTTCGGTCCACTTTCACTTTGATTCGCTGTATACCTCTGAAAAATGAACCACGCCGCAAAATTACACCTCCTCAAACAATATGTCAATTAATTTTTACCCCTATATGTATCTTTTTATTATTTTAGACATCTAATTTTCCATCCTTTTAATCCTCAACGTTTTAAGAATTTGAGATTTTAAGTTTCATAAAAATTTGAGACTTCAAGATTTCAACATTTTCTCTCTCTTTTCTATATGTGGAGCCTGTCTCCCCCTCTTTCTTACGGGGTTAGAATCTCCCCTTTCTCACGCCCGAGAACCCTTCCGCCTCAGCCCTCCTGCTCTTTTAGATACTCCGCGGGAGTCTGACCGGTAATCGATTTGAAATGACGGAAGAAACTGGCCCGCGACGAGAATCCGCAACGCTCGGCAAGGGTGGTCAGAGTATACTTCGATACGTCGGAATCCCTTACCATCTGCTTGAATTCTTCCACACGATATTCGTTCACATAATCATAGTAGCTCTTCTTGAGATACTGATTGAAGAGGAACGACAATGAGTGTGCCGACGTTCCGGCCATCTCGGCCAGGCGCTTGCTGTTGAGTTCCGGATCGGTATAAGGCTTCTCGGTCTTCATCACACTCTCCAACCTTCTGTAAAGACGCTTGCACTCCTCTTCCGTGAGGCGTGTTGTGGTGTAGGCCGCGCTCTTGCGGGCGCCCTCCGCCGGGGTGCTTCCCTCCTCTTCGTGAGGCTTCAGAGTCTGCGTGAGCAGGTCGAGTTCACGTTTATGTTTACGCTTCAACGCCACGGCTACCCACGTCGTTACACCAACGATGCAGATGATGGCGCCGAGTATCAGCCAGAGCCAAGCCGTCTCGCCTCTTTTTATCACCCGCATTGAAATCTCCGAGTCGGGATCGCCGGCTCTGCGCACCCGGAGCGTATATTTCCCGGGCTTCAAGTCTTTATATTCGATGGGGTGCACGCCGTCGGTCCAGCGCCACTCCTCGTCGAGGCCCTCCATCTTATATTCCAGTTCGAAATATTCAAAATAGCGGTAGCTGAAGTCCGACACCTCCACAAGCAGGTCTCTCTCATCGTTCCCGAGCGTTATCTCGGGCATTTCGGCTCCGCTTTTGAGCCGTCCCTTTATGTTGTCTTCGTCTGCAAATATACCCGTAAAATGGAGCTTGCGACCTTTTATATCTTTCTCGAAAGCATCGGCTTTGCTTACGTCTACGGTCACCATCCCAGAGGTGGATCCCAACCAGATATTGCCGTTTTCATCCTTTATAGGCGTTGCAAGGGTGAAGACGGGGTTCACCATCCCGTCTATATTGTTGTAGATGAAATAACGGTCGTTCTTGTCGTGACGCACAAGCCCTTTGTCGGTTCCTATCCAGAGCCACCCCTCGTTGTCTTCTATTATCGACGTAAACTGCGAGAATCTCCCGTTCTCGCCTATCCGCAACGGCCCGAAATTGCGCAGCGCAAGGTCTGACTTCACGATTTCTCCCCTGTCGGGCACAAAATAGAGGTTCTTCTCCGAGTCTTCATACACGGTGCGTATCTTCATATTGTTGATAAACCCCGTGGGGAAGCCGGTCGACTGGAGGTGCGTCCCGTTCCAGATGGCCAACCCCGACTCGGTGCATATCCATCCCCTTCCGGTGCTGTCGAAATAGATTTCATAGACGTTCCCTTCCGGTATCGGAGAGTTATGCGAGGTGAAGTGGCTCCACTTACCTTTCTCAAACTTGTACAATCCTTCCGAGGAGCCAACCCACAGATTTCCTTTCCCGTCGGTCTTGATCTTGAAGATGGTGGCGTCATGGGTCTCAGCCGGGCCGAATCTCCGCAATTCTCCGGTCTTGGGATTGATGGTATACATCCCCCCGTGATAGGTTCCCACGTAGAACAGTCCGTTGAGATATTCCGAGGCAAAGATGGTGTTTGAAGCCAATTCCGGCTTCGCATAGCGGCGTATCTCCCCGGTGTGTTTGTTTATAAGGAGAGCCCCTTCGGGTGTTCCCGTCACTCCGTACACAACCCCCGTCATATCGCCGCCATCGGCAACATCCACGCTGAAGGTCCTCACCGAGACTCCCGAAAACTTCTCGCCGCGGGGCGTCTCGTAGAACGCCAACACATCCTCGCTGTATGGCGTATAGTCCACCCCGCTCTGATAATACCCTATCCATAGGCCTCCGTCGTCTTTGCTCAGAACGCTGTAAACTGAATTTGCTCTCAGCTGCTGCTCCGAATTTACAGATGCTCTCAGGTTTTTCAGCTCTCTCCCCTCGGCCGGGCAGTAATAATATATACCTTCTCCGTCGGTACCCACCACCAGATCGTTGTCTCCCGTCACCGAAAGCGAGGTCACCACGCCGTTCCCGGGCATATACGCCTCCCCAAATTGCTTCGTCGCGGTGTCAAACGCCATCACCCCGTCTCCCTCAGTGCCTATGTAGATGGTTTTCCCTATGCGGGTTATCCGCGTGGCCTGGTGGCGGGTTGGGAGTGTATACGGCTTGAACTCCTTCATTCCGGCTTCAGAGCTCCATAATTTCTTCTCGGTGAGCACATACAGGCTCCCGTTCGGCTCGCATTCCAACCCGATTATCTCGTTTTCCGAGGATAGATTGTCTTCGACAAGCAGCCGGCTCGTGAGCTTACCGGTCTTCAAGTTGTAAATATAAAGGCCCTTCTCCGTGCCTATGTAGAGCTCTCCGTCCGCACCGACGGCAAAAGACGTCACACTGAAGTCTATTTTATCGGCAAAGAGGCGTTTCAACTTACCGGTTTTCTCGCTCAACTCATAGAGCCCCTGATGAGTACCTACATATATTTCGCCGGGCCTCGGCTCCACTATCGCCAGCACCCTGCGCGACTGCCGTTTGTCTCCCTCTATCGGATAGCGCACTATGCGGTTGCCGTCAAAGCGGTCGAGGCTCGACTCGGTGCCGAGCCATACGTAGCCCTGCGAGTCTTCAAAAATTACGTTTACAAGAAGATCGCTCAATCCGTGAGACAGATTCAATCCCCGCAGCCCCCTGTCGGCCGTCGACGGGGCACACACGCCGCCCTGCCACACTGCTGCAAGCACGGCCGCCACAATCAGAAATATCCGTCTCATCATATTAAATTCAAACTCTCTCTCAAGCGTTTATACGCAACTTTTCCTCCAAAATACAAATTTAATAAAATTTTTTCTTTTTTGCCCCTCGATATCGTTTTTATATGCCCCTTTTTTCTTCTTTATCATTTTTTTAACTTTTTATTGAGTGTCAGAGCACTCCGATGCGTATTTATCTCCAGACGAAATCTAAAAATATACTATAATGAAACTGAAATTTACATTACTTTCGATGCTGCTTGCAGGCTGGGGCCTCGCCTCTGCCCAAGACGCAGCTCCCACAGAATTCTCGTGTGTGGCCGACACATGGATCCGCCAAAACAACGAAACATTTAAAAACAACTCCGATGTTAAGGTTGAAGTCCGTATGGACGCTCTTAAGGACGATGCTGGCGTAGCCACCGGCGAATACGCAATTTTCGGCGCCCTATACGGCTTCAATTTCAATATTCCCGCCGGCATGAAAGTGGAGAGCGCTACAGTGCGCCTCGTCACCGAGCGCTGGAAAGGGTGCCCCATCAATGTTTATGGTTATTCCAACGATTTTGTTGAGGGCAGCGCTACCTGGGGCTCGGAATCCGATTACCTCGACGCTACTCTCGCAGGCAGCCCGATTCTTAACTTCACTCCTGCCGCCCAACGAAATGTGGCTCTGGGCGATGATAATGTAGGCGCAGACTATCGCGATTTGGAGAAATGGACCAATATGCTCGACATTACCGACTATGTAAAGTCCCTCTCCTCAACAGCTACCCGCGTCAATCTTTTCCTCGCTCCCTCTGAAAACAACACCAACCAGAACTGCTTTTACACCAAGGACGCCCAAGATGTCGTAAACAAAAACGACGCCACCCTGACATTCCAGGCTGCAGACCTGGTGCCGGTGCTTTACCTGACTTTCACCGAGGACACCGACAACACAAAAGCCGTCCGGACTCCGAGCGCCGACAATTTCGTAAGAAGCAGTGCAGCTGGGAACAACTATGCCACTAACGCTGAAATGGAAATCTATACCCAGGCCGGTGATCCTTCCAACACCTACTTCGTGGGTCTGATGAGGTTCGATCTCCCTGCCGAGCTCCTTTCAGGCGACTATGAAATCTCCGAAGCTACCCTTCGCCTTGTCACTACCTACTGCAAGGGCGACCGCAATATGGGCATCTACGCTTTCGGCGACTTCGTTGAAAACGCTAGCTGGAACGATGTAGGCAACGACGTGCTGGATGCGCTGGGTAAAGATCCCGTGGCTAAATTCACTGCTGCAGGTGCCGGCGACAAAGCCCTCAACGGCGGAGACAAAATCGGCGACGATTACACCACAGTTGAGTCATGGACCAACATTATCGACCTTACGGACTATGCCAAATCAGTAGTTGAAGGTAACTCAACAAACCTCTCTTTCGCCATAGCAAAAACTGCGGTGCAGAACAACAACAACGCTGTGAAATTCGCCACAAAAGAAACAGGCGCCAAGCAAGGTGTCAAGTCGTCAGACGGCTCCACTTTCGAATTTGCAGCCGAAGACGTTCTCCCCCAGCTCATCCTTGTCTACTCCAAGAAAGAGGCCGAAGAGCAACCCGGCGACGATGACGACGAAGACCTCGTTATCGAACCCTCAGACCACAACACCGTCTGCAAGATCGACGAGGAAACGGGCACTCTGGTCATCACCACTGCCAACCAAACGGCTGCTACGATTCTAATCACTGTTCCCGAGGGCACGGTTGCGGTTTACTATAAAATCGAACCCTTCACCCGCTCTTCCAACGTCCTTACTTACGACGCTCCCGCCGGTTATACGGAAATCACTCCCGACACCAACGGCAATTACGCTGTGAAGCTCACTACCGGCAGCGAGGGGAACCTGTCGCTTAAGTATGTTGACGCCGACGACAACGAGAAAGACAAGAATTACAAATATTATGTAACCTACGACCAGACCACAGGTGTGGAACTCGTTGAGTCTGCCGACGCTCAAGCCGCAGCCGTCTTCACTCTCCAGGGCACCCGCGTCCTGAACCCCGAAAAGGGCCAGATCTACATTATGGTAGTCAACGGCCGCGCAGCCAAAGTAGTCTTCTAACAAGTTGCTCATTACCATTATTATACCACCAAGGGGGCGAGTCTGAATTCAGATTCGCCCCCTTGATTTTCCCCTTATTTGTAAACTTCTCTCCTTCCCTGTCTCCCTAATTTCAAGCTATTTCTTGCGGGGAGGCGTGGGCTTCGTCAGGTAACGCGTCCAGGCCCAAAACTTGCGGCGGGGAAGATAAGTCAGGTCATCGCCGTTGGTATACGCCTCGCGCTCGAACGAGAGGTTGCGGTATGCCCGGTCCCAGTTGCGGTATTGCAGTATCCTCACCATCCATTCCAGCAGATAGACAATATAAAACCCGACGAAAAGCATCTCGCGCATCTGCGCGGTATGGATTCGCTCGTGGTTTACCACCTTCTCGTCTATCCAGCTTTTATCGCCGGTAAAATATATGCCGAAAAGATTGATACACAACCTTTTCGGCACTAATTTACATTCTATCGTCATCTTCCTGAAGAATTAGAGCGCCACTTTCTCGGTCTTGCGCCCCTTCACTCGGATATACACCCCGCGGGTCGGATTCTCCACTCGGATTCCCTGCAGGTTGTAATATTCTACAGTCTCATCGTCGTCGGCCTCCACTTCATTCACCGCCGAGGGTTCAGTCAGGCTCACCTGCATCGAGCCCAGGTCAAGGCGCACGTTATACGTACCGGCTTTGATCTTCCACGACTTGCACGACGAGGCGTCCATTCCGCCTACATACTTCACCACTCCCTGGCTCTGCCCCTTCTGCAACAGCTGGTTTTCCGAGCTTGCGCCGTAACGATGGTTGGCGTTTACCGTATCCCAGTCGCTGCCGAGTTTGGTGGCAAAAGAGATGAACCCGTAGCCGTTCTCACCGTTGTCAATAGTCACGTCTTCCCATGTGTAGACGCCTTTCTGCCCGGCCTTTGAGATCCCTTTCGAAGTAGACCATTCATAGCCGTTCACGTGTCCCTGCATATAGAGCACCGACGGATAGTCCGTGTCGTCGGGGGTGCTCGGCGTCACTCCGCCGCTGGTAGTGGCCCATACGCAATAACCGTTGCCAGAACACTTTATCTGCGCGTTGGTATAACCGTCGGGAGCGGCCATCGAGCTGCCGATCTTCACCACGAGCTTCCCGTTTGTGCCGGTTACCTCCGCCATATAGCAGTCGCGCTCAAGCCTCAGCACAGTCACCGGACTCATATTGTGCACACCCACCTGGTTGCGCACGTTGATAAGCGCTTGTATCTCTTTCTTATAGGCCTGATAGTGGGGATAAAACACGCAAGGCGTACCCGGCGAGCAAAGCATGAAGGCGTTTGCGGCCACTACATTCCCCGTAAACTTGCTTCCGTCGCGATACGTGTCGTGATTGTCTACAAACGTCACGGCATACTGCGCATATCCATAGTGGATAAGTCCGGCCGGCTGGGGAGTAATATACTGAGCGGCCCATGAAAGCTTGGTCATGTCGTTGGCCGAGAAAGCTTCGTTCACGGCATACTTGAACGGGAAGTCAAACGCCGCCGACTCGCGTCCCGTGGCCTCGATCCATGCCGCCACGGCGTCGTAGCTGCTGTCGAAATACTCTCCAACACAGAATTGAGGCTTCGAATATTGATTGTAAATCTTGGTGTACTGGCCGCCGTAACCTTTCACCATATCGAGGCGAAAACCTACGTAACCCATATCGTCGAGCAGGAATTTGCAATAGTTTTTCACGTGATTTTGCACCGTGGTATTCGTATGGTCCAGGTCGCGGGCTCCGCCGAAATCTTCACCGGTATCGGGATTTCCCTTTTTGTATGGGCAGCCTTGGCCGCCTTCGCTCCACATCTCGTCGGTAGAGCAGATGGCGCCGTCTGTGAGCTGCCATGTCTGCCCGTTCCAGCTTTCACGTGGAAAATCATATGGCCTTGTTACCCCGACGCGATGGTTTACAACCACATCCTCGATAAACCCCACTCCTTTCTCCTTATAGGTGCTTATCATCGTCTTGAGCTCTGCGGCAGTGCCGTAGGCGCAGTTATGGTTGGTAAACCAATAGATGGGCATATACCCGTTGCCGCCTCCGTTCTCGCCGTTGGCACGGGCGCTGTTGGGGATCCAAATCAACTTGAAATACTGCGACAGCTCGTCGGCTCGCTTCGTCAGTGTAGCCCATTTCGTGTCGTCTTCCGCTTTATAAGAATCCCAATAAAAACCTTGTAGCATTACACCCTTATAGTTGGCCGGCCAGCCGGCAGCCTTCCCGCTCTGCAATCCCAAAGTGAATATTGCAGCCAGAATAAAAAGTTGGCGTATAAGTTTCATCATATCATTCTTTTAGTTAAGCCGTTATTGCCTGCTTTTGAGCCGCTCTCCCCTCCCATTATTAATGGAGAAAATTCTCCTTCAAAGGATTGAATTTCATCCCGCGGGAGTATGGAGATTCCAACGTTCAAAAGCAATTTTTGTGCGTAATCATCTTCCGCGCCTACAAATATAATAAAATTTTCCCAAACTCCTTCCCCAAATGATTTGTCAGCTATCATAGCTATCGTAGCTATTTTAGCTATTTTAGCTATTTTAGCTATCGCGCGGAGTGCTCTTCCGGGTCTCGCTCAGGAGATGGTCTTCCCGAAGGGGAAGAGGGCGAGCCATGCCAGCTTGAAATGCTGGTTACCGAAGGGAATGCCGATTATCGTGATGTAGAATATCAACCCCCACACCACGTGAGTAAGGGCTATCACAAACCCTCCTACAAACCACCAAACCACGTTCATTATATCAGCAAAACAGCCCTGCGGCCAGCCGTCGCTCTGAATGGTGGTGCCGAACGGCCACAATGCCACCAACGCCAGCTTGAGCGTCTGGAGCCCGAACGGAATCCCTATGATGGTCACCATCATCGCGATGCTGGACATCACGTATTCCACGGCAATCATAAAACCGCCGAAAACAACCCAAATAATATTCAGAAACGTCTTCATAATCAGTCGGTTTATTGCGTCAACGCGTTATAGACAACCACCGCATTGTTGTGCTGCTCGTCATGGGAAGAGTAAAGGAGCGTGACCACCGGTTTTGTCTCCAAAAGCTTTTTCAAAGCCGCGAAAGCCGCGCTCTCATTGAGTTCCGCCATATATTTCTGCTCGAATTCAGACCATCTGTCTGTAGGGTCGGCATGAAACCATTCCCGCAGTTCCGTAGAGGGCGCGATATCCTTGTCCCACAAATCATAATGGAAATTCTCGTGACTCAATCCGCGGGGCCAGAGACGGTCGATATAGACCCTGTATCCATCGTCGGCCGATTCCCCTTCATACGCCCTTTTAATTCTATACTCTGTCATACCGTCAGTTCTTTTTCTTTAAAAACACCCTCTCCCCACAAAAAGTTGTCCCGGCCTCTGGTGCTGACTGCCGAGGTTGAACAAGCCTTGACGGATGCCGCGGACAGGTCTAATAAAAAATCCTTGAAAGGATGCCCAAAGCCGGGCGCCCGAGCAGCGACACCACCGCGCCGATCTTATTCTTCAGCTTTACATCCCTGTCTCTGAGCGCACGCGAGCGCCCTTCCTTGATCACGGCTATGCAACGGGCCTCGGCTTCGGGATTCCGAACGCCGTTCTTCAGCAAGAGCATAAGGATGTTGAAGTGGGCGCTGAAACGGCGGTCGAGCGCCGCTCCGTGCAGCTCAGGATACCGCTCGGCAAAGAACCCAGCCATCCTGTCGGTTACGTCGAGCACGTCCAGACGCCCGTCGCTCCAGCGGTTGACAAAACTCCCGGCATGGTCGCGGTAGAAATAGAGAGGCTCCTCGATATAGAGAATCTTTCCCGCCCCTTCCATAATCCTGTAAAACGAATCGAGGTCTTCATACCAGATCCCCTCCCTGAAACCTCCTGCGCTCACGATGCGTTCTTTCCTGTAGAGTTTCGCCCAGGCCGAGTTGAGGCGAAGATGCCGGTATAGCGTAGCCTTCATCGCCCCTTCATAATCAAACTCCCTGCAACGGAACCTTCCGTAACTCCGCGGTGTAAATTCACCGCTACGGCAAAAGGCGGCGCAACACACGTCGGCGCCGCGCTCTTTCAGCAAGCCGAGCATCGCCTCGAGGGCCTGGGGATAGAGAGCGTCGTCGCTGTCGAGAAATGTTACGTATTCCCCGCGTGCTTCCGCCGTTCCGGCATTCCGGGCTCCCGACAATCCGCGGTTCTGCGGAAGGTCGATCACCCGAAACCTGCCGTCTCCCTCCGTGAGCCGCCGCGCGAGCTCCGGCGTGGAGTCTGTGGAGGCATCGTTCACTATGATGGCTTCGAAAGTCGCCAAAGTCTGGGCCTTCACTGAAGATATGCACTCCTCCAGATAGGCCTCCGCATTGTACGCCGGAATTATTATAGAGATCTCAGGTAACATTCAAGCGTATTCTCAAGCAGACAGGCACGCGTGAGAGGTCCTACTCCGCCCGGCACCGGCGTGATGGCGCCGGCCACCTCTTTGGCGCTTTCAAACTCCACGTCTCCGCAAAGCTTCCCCGTGGCCGGATTGCGGTTCACGCCCACGTCTATCACGATGGCGCCCGGCTTTATCATATCGCCCTTCACCAGCTCCGGACGGCCCACGGCCACTACAAGGATGTCGGCCTCGCGCGTTACGGCCCCGAGGTCGGGCGTGCGGCTGTGCGCTATCGTCACGGTGGCATTCCGGTCGAGCAGAAGTTTGGCCACCGGGAGGCCCACGATGTTGCTGCGGCCCACCACCACGGCGCGCTTCCCGCTGATTTCAATCCCGTTGTCTTCAAGAATATGGATCACCCCCTTCGGGGTACAAGGCACGATGCACTGCTCTTTAAGCCACAGCCCTGCTACATTTCGCGGATGAAAACCATCCACGTCTTTCTCCGGCGAGACGGCGCGCAATATGCGGTCGGAGTCGATATGCTTCGGCAGCGGGAGCTGAATCAGTATCCCGTCAATCTCCGGATCGGCGTTCAGCTTCTCCACTTCCTGCAGAAGCTCCTGCTCGGCAATATCCTCCGGATAAGAGAGGGTGCTCCCGGCAAATCCCACCTCGGCACAATCCTTCGCCTTACCGGCCACATAGGAGCGGCTTCCGGGGTCGTCGCCAACAATTACCACCGCCAGGCCGGGGCGCCGTTTCCCCTCGCTCTGAAACGCTTCTACTCTCTCTGCTATTTTTCTCTTCATCTGTTGGGAAAGTGCTTTCCCGTCGAGTATTCTCATAGGTTTAAGGTTTTATTTTTCAGCTCTTGTTTTCAATTGAAATGTCCGTGAGGCAGGAGGGGAAGATTTCTGTAAATGGTCCATCCCACCATCAGCACCAAAAGAGTCAGAATCACCGGCCAGGAGCTCACCACGCCGTAAAGGCGCGGATGCTTCTTCTTGGTGATCTCCGCATAAGCCACCAAGACGATGAACGGAATCATCACCATCAGGAAGGCATTCGCTTGAAAAGCGCCTGCAAAATCGCCGTTCAGCACTGCGTGAAGCGCCCGTTGCGACCCGCACCCCGGGCAGCTCAGCCCGGTAAAGAAGTTGAACGGGCAACGAGGCATCCACCCCGCCTGCAACGGGTCGAAGACGGCATATACCAGAAGTATCGCCGCCACCGCGCCCCAGACAATCAGGCTGGTGTATCGCTTTCCCGTGCTTTTGAGTATCATCTGCTGCCGCTTGAAATTTGACGGACTCTCATTTTAAATCGAGTGCTCCTGTCTCAACTCTCTTTATCTGAAACTTTCTACCCCAGGAAGAGGGTGAGCGGCAGATAAAGCGTGGCCCAGATGATGCCGGCCACAACCGACACTATACACCATATCTGGGCTCTGCGCGACGCCCTTTTCGCACCCTCGATGTCGCCTGCAAAGTATTTCGAACTCACCGACGACGAGTAGATGATGGCTATGATTCCCGGGATGAGGCAGCAAAGGATGGTGATTATCACCGACCACACCAGATACGTATCCGGCATCGGTTCACGCCTCTGTTCATCCTCATAATAGGGCTGATAAGGATTTCTCCCGGGCTCTCCGCCGCCGTATTGACCGCCTTGGCCGGGACTGCCGCCGTAAGGCGCACCCGGGCGGTCCCAATACTGCTGCTGGCGTCTCCACTGATTTTCTGGCGCCTGCTCGGCCTGCCGTTCCGCAGCCTGCTGTTCCGCCTGCTCCCACTCTGCCTGCTGCTCCGGGTTTTCCGCCCGCGGAGCCTCACCTGCCTGAGAAGCGGCATTCTGATCTTCGCCGGCCTCACCGTCGGTCTCGGGGTGGATGTCAAGCACTTTGGCCCACTCCTTCTCACCCTCGTCGAGATGCGCAAAGGGGTCTTTCTCGCGTGGGTCCTCTGCAGCCGGGCTTTCCTCGGCTTTCTCCGAGGGCGCCTCCGCCGGTTCCGTTTTCTCCGGCTCCTCCGGCTCCTCCGGCTTCGTTTCTATCTGGGGATGCACCGGCTCTCTCTTCTCCCCTTTCTTTATAACCTCAAGCGGGGTGCCTTCTACGGTAGCGGGATACACCACCGCGTCGCGGAAAGATTCCTCCACCGAAGCCGGGAGCGAAGAGGCGTAGTCGTCTACCACTATCAGCTCCACATCCCTCTCCTTGAGAAGGGCTGCCAATTCTTCGGCGGGAATCCCCTCGGTGTGCACCACCTCGATTCCCTCCTCATTCAGCCTCGCGGCCACTGGAGCAGCCATGTCGTCGGTCAGGAGAACGGCCACCGTTACCCTGTTGCCGCCTTTGAAGAAGTCTACCAGGTGAGATGCCTTGGCACCTTCTCCCGATGCGAATATTGCAATTTTCATAATATCTTCGTTACATCTGCTGAAGCATCACCAGCTTATGGTAAGCTCCCTGCAGGTTCATCAGTTCTGAATGGGTGCCCCTCTCCACGATGCGCCCGTCTTGGAGCACACAGATCAGGTCGGCGTTGACGATGGTGGAAAGCCTGTGGGCGATGACGATTGTGGTGCGCGAGTGCATAAGGCGGTCGAGAGCCTCCTGCACCAGGCGTTCACTCTCGGTGTCGAGCGCCGAAGTGGCTTCGTCGAGTATCAGTATCGAGGGGTTGCGCAGAAGGGCTCGGGCTATGCTGAGGCGTTGCCGCTGGCCCCCGGACAACCGGTTTCCCCGGTCGCCGATATTGGTGGAATACCCCTCGGGTGTCTGCATGATGAATTCATGGGCGTTGGCCATCTTGGCGGCGGCTATCACCGACTCCTCCGTGGCCGACGGATCTCCGAAGGCTATGTTGTTGTAGATGGTGTCGTTGAAGAGAATCGGCTCCTGGTTCACAATCCCCATCATCGACCGCAGTTGGGTCACATCTGCCTCGCGCACATCCACACCGTTCACCAGCAGCGAACCGCCCGTTACATCCCAGAGCCTCGGTATGAGGTCGGCAAGCGTAGACTTCCCGGATCCCGACTGGCCCACGATGGCCACCGTCTGGCCCGGCTTTATCTCAAGCTCGATGTTGCGGAGCACACGCTTCTCCTCGCCGTCTACCTTCTCGTAGGCAAAACTTACATCTTTAAACTCTATGGAGCTGTTCTCACCCTTGGGGAGGATGTCGCGCGGATGAGCGGGCGACTTGATGGGGTTCTCCGCGTCGATCACCTCATCCACCCTCTGCAGGGCCGCCAGACCGCGCTGCATGGCATATCCCGTCTTAGCCAACTCTTTGGCCGGGTTGATGATGCTGTAGAATATCACCATGTAGTAGATGAAGCCGGCCGCGTCGATGGTGCTGTTGCCCGAGATGATCAGCGACCCGCCGAACCATAGCACCGCGCCTATGGCGATGGTGCCCAGGAGCTCGCTCATAGGGTGGGCCAGCGCGTTGCGCCGGGCCACAGCGTTAGACAGCCGGTAGAATGCGTCGGTAAGCTGCCTGAAAAGCCGCTCCATGTGGCCCTCGGCGTTGAAAGCCTTCACCACCCTCAGGCCTCCGATGGTTTCTTCTGTGGTGGAGAGGAGGCTCCCCGCCATCTGCTGCTGACGCAACGATTTAGCCTTCAGTTTCTTACCCACGCGGCCCATGATAAACCCTGCCACCGGGAGCAGCACAAAGACAAACACCGTGAGCTGCCAGCTGATGAATATCATCATCGCGAGGCACACCAGAATCATAATCGGATACTTCAACAGCGCGTTGAGGCTCGACGACACCGAGTTTTCCACCTCTCCCACATCGTTCATCACCCTCGAGATGATGTCGCCTTTACGCTCGTTGCTGAAAAATCCGATCGGCAACGAGAGGATCTTGTCGTAGAGAGTCTCGCGCAGGTCGCGCACGATGCCATTTCGCATCGGTATGATGAAATAATCCGTAAGATAGGCAGTGCCCACTTTCAGCAGTGTCATCCCTATGAGAAGGGCCGTGAGAAGCGCTAACGCCAATGAAGCGCCCGACACGCTGATGATATGGTCGATGAAATAATAGAAATTGTTTACGAGCGACTCCTTCAGATTGTCGGTGGTGGGCTCTATGTAGTCATAATGGCTCTCCGAGATGCCGAAAAGCATCTGAAGGATCGGGATAATGAAGGCAAACGAGAAGATGGTCATCAACGATGTAAGGATGTTGAAGACAAAGTTCAGGACTATGTTTCGTTTATACTTAAACCCGAACCTGCGGAAGAAACGCCACATATCTCTCATTGCAATTGCAAATTTAGCAAAAAAATCTCAAAAAAAGATGCCGCAGTCAATGCGAGACTGCGGCACCCTTGTCTGTCGGTTCCTATCGCTTATTGAGCGGGAGTAAGAGTCATATAGTACGGAGTCATGGTGCCGTCCTTATATTCTCTGTGGAAGTGAACGGTTACGTTGTAGGTGCCGTCGGCTTCTGCCTTGAAGTTGGCTCCGCCCATCACCAGTTCAACGTTCGAACCGTCTGTAGCAAAGCTGGCGGTTTCCTGGCCGTCGGCTGCCACGCCACCGAAGTTCACATCCCAAGCGCTGTTGGCGCGGATCTTCCATTCGTCGCCGGCTTTCACGGTCAGCGTGCCGGTCCAAGTCAGGAAGAAGTCGGTTTGCCATGAGCCGCGGAGGGCCACGTCGGGAGTTACGCTGCCGTCATCGTTGGCGTTGCCCCAGTTGTTGATTGTGCCTACTAAGCCGAGCGTACCGCAACGGTAGCCGGTGTAGGTGAGGTTCTGGAGGTTGGCCTTCAGGAAGAAGAGACCCTGCGTAGTGCCCGGCACGGGGATACCGTTGGTGGTGTTGACCACTTCGCCGGAGTTGTCGAAGAGCAGACCGCCTGAACGGGCGCCGTTGTCGGCTGTGGTAACTTCCACGTTCGGGTTCTTCATATAGGCTGTCGGGGTGTAGGCCTGCTGGCCGGTGAGACCCCAGTAACCCATAATACCGGTCATACCTTCATAGTTCACATAGTCGCTTGTTCCGAGCACACCGAGCTTGCTCCAGTCGCTCTGCTGAGTGGTCACAACATAGAGGAAGTTGGGCGACATCTTGATCTGATATTCCTTCGTCTCGGCGTTGAACTCAAGGATATACGGACCTTCCTCGGTTACGGCGATAGGTTCGCCACCGAGTACGAGCACGTCGCTTGTGCTGCCGAGGCCGTAATAGTCGGCTGTGGTCGAGCTTGAGTTGCGTGCGCTTTCCGGTACGATGTAGAGCGTGTAGCCAGTCGCTGCCTGGTCGGCTGTCACATCAAACTGGAAGGTATATACAGGATTGTCGTATCTGTCTTGCTCTTCGTCGCGGCTCATCACCACTGCAGTGGCAGCGGAGTTGTTGCCTACGAACGGACCGAATACGTAATAGTTCTCCTCTACGGTGATCGCCGGGGTCATACGGGTTTCCTCGATGCCGCCTTCCACTGCATAGTAGTCGGGAGAATTGTAACGGTAGCGAGTGCCGTCGAGAGTAACGTATACAGCCACTCTGTAGTAAGCGTCACACACGTTGATAGTGTTTCCGAAGAGCTCCAGGTGGGCGTCGTTCCAATCATACGAGTCGGCATAATAGATGCCAGAGTCGTCGTTGAGCTGAGTGGCGAGTTCCACCTTCTCATACTTGGCGAAGTCTTCGGTTGCGGAAAGTTGCAACACATAGTTTACGCTTGCTCCGGCGGGGAGATTCTCAGCTGAAATCAGCTTCACCACCGGGATGTTGGCGGTTGCGTAGTCTTCCAGGTTGAGCACCTCGTCCTGAAGCAGCACGCCGGCAGGTTCGGTCACGATGTCGCCATCGGTCATCAACGGCTCCTGAGGATTCACCTGCGGCTTGGCAGGTTCGATGGTCTCCTCACAAGCAGCGAACAGCAATCCGAAAGCTGCCAAAATCAATAAACTTATTTTCTTCATTTCTTTTCTGTTTTTTTAATTTTCCCGGCGGGGCCACCGCGAAGGCCCACCCCGCCGGAGGTGAGGATTTGACTTATTCTTTAGGCTCTTGCAGTGTGAGATAGTATACACCGTCTTTCAGCTGCAGGTAAACGATGCCGGTGAACTCTTCGGCCACATTCAGGTTGGCGGGGTTCGAGCCGAGCTCGAGCTCTGTAACCTTGCCGATGGGCACGGTAGTGCCGCCGCCGAGGTTGAGGCTCTTCCATTCGGAGTCTGCCACCTTGAATTCGGTTCCGGCCGGGATTGTCACTTCCTGGGTTACCCAAGTGTCTTCTTCAGGACCGGTTACAAACTGCCAGTCTGCCGAAGCGCCCCAGTCGTTCATACCGCCGCGCAGATAGATGTTGACGGGTTCGCCCGGGTTCCAGATAGCGATGTAGCCCGGAGCGATGGAGATATGGTCGAAGTAGGTCACGTTGGAGAGGTATTGGGTGTTGGAAGGCGACTGCTCCAGATAAGCCCTGAGGCGCACGTAGATGCGGTTGTATCCTTCCGGAATGTCATCCTCTGTAACCACGTCGAAGAGCTTCTCGATCGATGAAGCCATATCCTTGTTCACGGGATTGATGTTTTCACAATCGTAGAAAGCCTGGGAAATCTCCTCATATCTCTCGAAGTCATCCGTCAGTGAGAGCTGCACCTTGTAAGTGGTAAGTGCAGCATATCCCATGTCGGGCTGGGAGCAGGTGAGATGAAGTGTGGAGGTTGCGTTCTCCTTCGACAGCTCGATATATTGATTCTGGAGCACGGGAGTGTTCAGGAAGTTGTCGGTGATGACGCCTTCGTGTGTCTCCAGTCTCGGATTGTTGTCCCAGGTCTCATAGCAGCTCGTGAGCGAAATCATGGCGGCCACCCAGGCAAACATTAAACATATTTTTTTCATATTCTTTGTCTTATCCTTATATTAACATTAAAGACTTTCGATACTCCTTATCAATAGCCGGGGTTCTGCTTGAAGTCAGGCTGGGCCGAACGCACGGTGTAAGGTATGGGATAGAGGTTGTTGCGCTGCGAGATGCGGGTACCGTCGGCATTGTTGATGTTACCCTTGAACTGCCATACGGTCTGGGCCGGGTCGGCAAACATCTTGTTGCGCACAAGGTCGGTGCGGCGAACGCTTTCAAGATAGAGCTCGCGTGAGCGTTCCTCCATGAGGTTCCTGATTGTGAGCTCGGTCACGGCGAAAGGCACTGCATGGGCGCGTTCTCTCACGTAGTTTACGTATTGGAGCGCCTTGCTTGCGTCGCCTACATTACCCGACAGATAGCATTCGGCATACATCAGATAGATGTCGGCCAGGCGGATTACGGGCTGGTCCGTAGAAGCGAAAGCTGTCTCGGGGAAACCGCAGTCGAATGTTCCGTCAGGAAGCTCGGTCATGTTCCAACCGCCGTCTTTGGCAGCGTTGGGAGTACGGCCTGTAAACTTGATGATGGCGTTGCCGCCGGTTGTCTTCCAGTCGCCGGTGAAGCCGGTGAACCAGTCGGTGTAGTTTTCAGCGTCCCAAGCACCGTCGGGGTCGGCGGGCATCATGCCGCGCAGCCAGAGGTCGTCGCGAACGTCCTGGTTGTCTTGGCCCATGAAGCGTTCAGCCATCTGGTAGCGGCCGCGGATACAGCTCCATTCAGCCGAGCAGCCGTAATATTGGCGCGGGCAGTAGTGGGTGTTGGAGATGGTGCCCGAGATTACGAACGACGGGCCGCCGTAGCTCTGGGTGTAAGTGTCGTTGAAAGCGATGCCGAAGAGGATCTCGTTCTCGCCGGGATTCGAACCGCCGGGCATGTAGGCGTCGTTGTCGCGGCAGAAGAGGTAGAGATAGTGCTCGGCAAGACCGCTGCCGTTGAAGCCTGTGCCCTGGTGGCGTGCGATGATGTTTTCGCAGCGCATCTGGCAGTCGGCCCAGCGCGGTGTGCCCGAGAATACCTCGGCGTTCAGATAGAGGCGGGCGAGGAGGGCCTCGGCGCCGTCAAGACCTACACGGCCGTAGAGAGGGCTCGAAGAGATGAGCTTGTTGTCTACGATGTCGAGAAGCTCTTTCTCCACCCAGTTGAAGATGAACTCGCGGCTCACCTGCTCGGGCATCGCGCCGGCCTCGGCGTCTTCAGTGATAAACGAAGTCATGCCGAAGAGGTCCATCATATTATAGTAGGAGAAGGCGCGGAGCACTCTGGCCTCGGCCTTGAGCTCCTGCATTTCGCTGCTGTTGTCGTCCTTGGTGTTGGTAAGGAACTGGTTGCAGAGACCGATGTGGGCCATCAGGCGATAGTAAGCGCCGTTGATGATCACGTTGTTGTCGCTCCAGGTGGCGGCGATGATGTCGCCGATACCCTCGTCGTTAGGCCAGATCCAGATCATTTCGTCGGCACAGAATTCGTTGAGGGTGAACATCAGGCGCAGGTAGGCCGACGTACCGCCGTCAAGACCGTCAATGTCGACGTAAGACGAACCCGCGCCGGAGATACCGCTGCATGCGATGCCGGCGTAGCACATGGCAAGCCCGTTCTCATTGAAGTTCTGACTTCCGGGCTCCACCAGGTTCGGGTCGTTGGGCTGCAGGTCAAGGTCGCCTACACATGATGTAGCGCCAAATGCCAGCAAAGCCACACATCCTGAAACTATATATTTCTTAATATTCATATTTTCAGATATTTATATTTGTTAGAAATTAGCTACCACACCAAGCGACCAAGTAGTGGAACGCGGATACGGGTTTCCGTCTACACCTGAGAACTCTTCCGGGTCGAGGCCTTTGTATTTCGTGATTACGAAAGGATTCTGCACACCCAGGAACAGACGCAGGTTCATGTTGCCCTGGCAGAGGTTGTCGAATGTATATCCAAGCGTGATGTTGTCGCAACGCAGGAACGAAGCGTTTCTCAACCAGTAGTCTGAATAGGCAAGGTTGGTGTCGTTTACGTCGAAGTAGAAGTCAGATTCAAGCACGTTGGAGAGCTGGCCGTTACGGGCGATACCGCTGATGTCAGCTCCGTTGCGGAGTGCCGATGAATAGAGGAAGTTGCCGATCGAGGCTCTCAGCGTGAAGCCGAGGTCCCATTGTTTCCAGCGGAACTGCGAGCCGAAGGTCATCGTAACTTTCGGGTCTCTTGAATAGCGTACCACCAAGTCTTTGGTATCGATGATACCGTCGCCGTTCTGGTCTACGTATGCGCCCGGCACGGGGTTGCCGTCAGCGTCATATACTTGCTGCAGAAGGTTGAAAGAATAGATGGGATAGCCTTCTTTCTGAATCATACAGTTGCCACCCGTGCCGCCGATACCGCCGCCTACGCCGAATTCATGGCCGTTCAGGTTGGTGATTTCGTTGTGGTTCCAGGCTACGTTGTAGTTGAGGGTCCAGGTGAAGTCGGGAGTGATGATCGGTTTGGCTGCGATGTTGAATTCCACACCGTAGTTCTCCATGTCGCCGATGTTCTGGGGCAGCGTGCTGACGGTAGAAGAACCGGCTGCTACGCCGAGGTATGCCAGAAGGTCGCGGGTCTTGCGGTAGTAGTATTCGATGCTACCGGAGATGCGGTTGTTCATAAAGCCGTAGTCGAGACCTACGTTGTAGGTAGTGGTGGTTTCCCACTTCAGGTTCGGGTTGAAGCCCTGCGGGAACACGGGGATGTAGTAACCGCCCATGCCGTCGGGATAGTACGAACCCGGCTGTGAGCCGTAGTAGAGCGACATATAGTTGTAGTAGCCGCCCACTGCCTGCTGACCGGTTTCACCCCAGCCGAGACGGAGCTTAAGGTCGTTGAGCCAGCCTCTTGAGCGCTCCATGAATTCTTCCTGGTCGATGCGCCATGCAAGTGCCACTGCAGGGAACACACCCCAGCGGTTCTCCTTGGAGAAACGTGAAGTTGCGTCGCCGCGGACTGTGGCGGTGAGCAGATAGCGGTCCATCAAGGTGTAGTTCACACGTCCGAAGAACGAGAGGAGCTGCAGGTGGTTTCTCCAGTGGTAGTCGCCGTCTTTGTCTACCGGGTCAGCCTCGAAGAGCTGGCCGGCGAGAAGGCGGTCGGGATTGTAGTTGAGAAGATAGCCGCCGTCGCCCTCCACCGGTGCGGAAAGACCGTCGGAGATGGCGAAGCCCGAGTTGGACGAAGCACCCTTGTTCCAACCGTTGGCTGCGTCGCGCGACCATGTGTAACCGGCCGTTACGTCGAGCATCGATTTGGCTTTCTCAAATTCCTTCTTGTAGTTGAGGTAGAACTCGAGAAGGGTGTTGCTGCGGAATTGATATTGGTCGTTGCCGTAGGCACCGCCGTAGTTGTCGTGGTCTTTCCATGCCATGTGGGAGTTGCCGCGAACGCGATAGTAGTCGTCGGAGCGGGTCACGTCGTAACCGAGGTTGAGGTTGGCGTGGAGCTCAGGCAGGAAGTGGAACGAATAGTCAAACTGGATGTTGCCGTTCGAGCGCCATACGTGAGAGTAGCTCTGAGTCTGCTCGATGGTGGCCACCGGGTTGTAGGTGGCGTTGTTCTCCAGGTTGGCCTTGCCGCCGGTGGCGGTGAAGGGCTCGTTGTAGCCGTTGTACAGATATGCATACTCGCCGTAAGCCGTACCGCCTATGATGGGGATATAGTTGTGCACGGGGATGGTCGGGTTGTAAGCCACTGCCTGGTAGATCGCGCCGGTCTGGCCCCATACGTTCTTGAGGTAGTAACCCTTCACGTTGGTGTTGATCTTCAGATGGTCGTTGAAGAGCGAGGGGTTCAAGGTGATGCCGAGAGTGGCACGGTCCATCGATGAATAGCGCAGGATACCTACGTTGTTGGTGTAAGAACCGCTGATTCTGTAAGGCACATATTTGCCGAACGAACCGGCTACCGACAGGTTGTAGTCCTGGCTGAAAGCGAGGCGGAAGATGTGGCGCTGCCAGTTGGTGTCGGTGTTGCCGAGCATTGTGGCCTGCGATGAGTCTTCGCCGAATTTGTTGTAGATGAGATCGCGGTAAGCGTCAGCCTTGAGCACGTTGCTGTATTTTCTTGCGTGCTCCAGGAAGAAGTTGGCGCTGAACGTCACTTTCGGACGGCCCGAGCTACCCTTCTTAGTGGTGATGATGATCACACCGTTCGAAGCGCGCGCACCGTAGATGGCGGTGGCGGAGGCATCCTTGAGGATTGTCATGCTTTCGATGGCGTCCGGGTTGATCATCGACAGGGGTGAACCCATACCCAGAGGAGTGTCCTGGCTGAGGGGCACACCGTCGAGCACGATCAGCGGGTCGTTGCTGGCCGAGAGTGAGGCGCTACCGCGGATACGGATGTTGGCCGAGCCGTTCGGGCCACCGTCGGTGGTTACTACCACACCCGGAGTCTGACCTACGAGAAGGTCCTGCACCGAAGTGGCGAGACCGGCCTCTATGTCGTCCGGCTTTACGATGGCCACGGAGCCCGTGGCATCTTCTTTCTTAACCGTACCGTAACCGATTACCATTACCTCGCTGAGCATCTCGGCGTTCTCTTTCATTACCACCGATATCTCAGTGCGGCCGTTTACGGCTACGTCCATGGGGTCATAGCCCACGTAGCTTACCACAAGTGTGGCGTTGGATGGTACGCTCAGTGTGAAGTGGCCGTCAAGGTCGGCGGCTGTACCGTTGCTGGTACCTTTCTCCATTACTGTGGCGCCAATGAGGGGATCGCCCAATTCGTCAACTACCGTGCCGTGCACCGTAATTTTCTGGGCCAATGCCGGAAATGCTGTGAGCATCGTCATTAATAGCAGTGCCCACAACTTCCGATTCAGATGAAAACAGATGTTGTTCATGCAAGAATTTAGTTTAGTTCTACATTGGTATTATTTTTATTTATCTCTTTAAAAGCAAGTTATAGCCTGAGTTTTCATGTCCTTATCCTCAGCGTCATCCTCCGGATAAGACTGAGGACCATGCCAATTCACCCCGCTTCAGGGGCAACTTGACCTTTGGAAAAGCAAAAATAATGATATTTTTTAGAATTTTTAATACTTTTTACAATTTTTTTAGCTCTTTCTTCAATTTTTGTCAACCCTTCCCTTCTCAAAAGTCTGTAAAAACGGACCCCGCCGACCGAATTTCAAAATGGGGAGCGTCAAACCTTCTCGCCCAGAAGAGTGGCCGAAGATGCCGAAGTGATCTTGACATCGACGAACGTGCCTGGCACGGCATCGGCCTTCGGAAAGACCACCATCTTGTTTTGCGAGGTGCGGCCGCACATATCGTCGGCGCTGCGCTTCGACCGCCCTTCCACCAGCACCCTCATCGTCTTCCCCACGTCTTTGAGGTTGCTCTTCAGCGACAGCTCGTTTTGCAGCGCTATCATCCGGTTGAGCCGCTCGATCTTAACCTCCTCCGGCACATCGTCTTCGAGCCTCTCGGCCGCAAACGTGCCCGGGCGCTCCGAATAGCGGAACATGAACGCCGCGTCGTAGCCCACCTCCTCCATCAGCTCGAGGGTCTGGCGGAAGTCTTCTTCCGTCTCGCCGCAAAAGCCCGTGAAAAGGTCAGACGTTATCGCCACATCCGGGCAGATCGCCCTCAGTTCGGCCACCCTGTCGAGATACCACTCGCGGGTGTATTTCCTGTTCATCCTCTTGAGCACGTCGTTGCTGCCGCTCTGCACGGGCAGGTGGATGTGCCGCGCCACGTTGGGATGGCTCAGCATGATGCGCGCCACCTCCGGGTTCATATCTTTGGGATGGGAGGTGGTGAAGCGTATCCGCATGTCGGGAGCGGCCTCCGCCACCATTTTCAGCAATTCCGGAAACCTCACCGCCGGCTTCCCTTCCTCCTCATAAAGGTAGGAGTTCACATTCTGCCCCAGCAGCGTCACCTCGCGAAATCCCCTTCGCCTGAGGTCGGCAAGCTCCGAGAGGATGCTCTTCGGCTCCCGCGAACGCTCACGACCGCGGGTGTAGGGCACGATGCAATAGGTGCAGAAATTGTTGCAGCCGCGGGTTATCGAGATGAAGCCGCTTATCGAGCCCACACCCGAGCGCATCGGCATCACGTCGCGATACGTCTCCGTGGTGCTGAGCTCCACATTCACGGCCTTCTCCCCTCTCTCGGCCGCGGCCACGAGAGCCGGAAGGTCGAGATAGGAGTCCGGGCCCGCCACGAGTGTGGCGCCGTGCTCGTCGATGAGCGTGTCGCGGAGGCGTTCGGCCATGCACCCCGCCACGGCTATCACCCCTGGCTTACCATATTTCCGCTTGCAAGCATTCCAATACTCGAGCCTGGAATAGATCTTCTGCTCGGCGGCCTCGCGAACGGAGCACGTATTTATCACCACCGCGTCAGGATGCTCTCCATCCTTCACTTCGGCCTCTGACATGCGGGAATATCCCGCCATCGACATCATCGACGCAATCACCTCAGAATCTGCTACATTCATCTGGCAACCATACGTCTCTATGCACATTTTTTTATCTCCGGTGCAATTTTTCTGATGTTTTGGCAAAAAAAATGGCTCCATTTTGCTGAAATATGCGATTAAAATTGTAATTTTGTGCAAAATTAAGCAGAATTGTGCAATTAACCTACAGCCTGCTTTCCATTATTCCGAGAAATAACCTAAATCTAATATAGATACAATATAATGAGTATCCCGTTCATTACGGCAGAAGAAGCTGCCGCTCAAATCAAAAACGGCGACAATGTCGGCTTTTCGGGCTTCACCGCTTCTGGAACTCCGAAAATCGTGACTCTCGCGCTTGCTCGCCGCGCTGAAGAACTGCACGCTAAAGGCGAAGAATTTAAAATAAACCTTTTCACGGGGGCTTCGACCAACGACTATGTCGACGGCGCTCTGGCTCGCGCCCATGCCGTCAACATCCGCACCCCCTATCAGGGCCATCCCGAAACCAGAGCCCTGGCCAACAACGGCGAGATGCACTATTTCGACTGCCATCTCAGCCACATCAGCCAGGACCTCCGCTACGGCTTCTACGGCGACATCGACGTGGCCGTGATCGAGGTTACAGAGATGAGCCCCAACGGCGAAGTGATTCTCGGAGCCGGCCTCGGAATGAGCCCCACGCTCGCTATGATGGCCAAGAAGGTGATCATCGAATACTCTTCTTACTATCAGACTTCCTTCAGAGGCTTCCACGACAACTTCATGCTCGCCGACCCCCCGCACCGTCGCGAAATTCCCATCTATAAGCCCTCCGACCGCATCGGCAGCACCGTGCTGAAGATCGATCCCGAAAAAATCATCGGTATCGTGCCCTCCAACGAGAGCCAGATCATCCAGCCCTTCACCGAAGCCGACGAGATCACACAGAAAATCAGCGACAACGTGTGCCACTTCCTTGCCTCCCAGCTCAAGGCCGGGAAGCTCCCCAAGGAGTTCCTCCCCATCCAGAGCGGTGTGGGCAACGTGGCAAACGCCGTGCTTTACGGCCTGGGTGCCAACCCCGACATCCCGCGCTTCGAAATGTATACTGAGGTGATCCAGGACGCCGTGATCCATCTCATGGAGCAAGGTTCCTGTAAGTTCGCCTCCACTTGCGCCCTCACTTTCTCGGAAGACACCATGTTCCATTTTATGGACAACATCGACTTCTTCCGCGACAAGATTCTCATGCGCCCGGGCGAAATCTCCAACCATCCCGAAGTGGTGCGCCGTCTCGGCCTCATCGCCATGAACACGGCTCTTGAAATGGATATCTACGGCAACGTGAACTCCACCCACGTGATGGGCACCAAGATGATGAACGGCATCGGCGGCTCTGCCGACTTCTGCCGCAACGCATACCTCTCCATCTTCTCATGCCCCTCCATCCAGAAGGGCGGAAAGATCTCTGCAATCGTTCCGATGGTAAGCCATGTGGACCACAGCGAACACTCCGTAAAGATTCTCATCACAGAGCAAGGTGTGGCCGACCTCCGCGGTCTCGACCCGAAGCAGAGAGCCGAAGTGATTATAGAAAACTGTGCCCACCCGATGTATCGCGAATTGCTCCACGACTACGTGAAGCTCGCCCAGAAGACCGGTGGCCACACGCCTCACAACCTCTCGGCCGCTTTCGCGCTCCATCAGGCTTTCCTCGACAAGAAGGATATGCTCCAGGCTGACTTTGGAAAGAAATAATTTAAAACTTTAAAAGTTTAAACATAGCATCTAAAAACCTTTAAACGCCCGGCGATTCGTCTCCGGGCGTTTTCAGAAATTCAAACCCCGAAACACCTTATCTTAATATACCGATCTTAACTTCCGGATTAAATCCCGTCTGATATATAGATCTAAAATCCTAATCTTAATAGAATGAAGAAACTATCTTACCTGGCCGTTGCCGCCGCCCTCCCCCTCTGTTTCGCTTGTTCGCGTCCCCAATCAAATCAGGACAACGAGGCAGAAGCCGACGAGGCTCCGGCTGCCGAAGTCCCCGCCGAGCCGGAGGAGGAAGTGGCCGAACCCTTCACCGTGAAGGAATATGAAAAGAAAGTAGGGGAAAACGAACTCGAAATCGACTTCCCGACTTCGGGCTCTCCCGAGCTCATCGCCGCAATCGGCAGCTGGATCAACAGCTCGCTCACCGGCACCTACCGCGGCAAACCCGACAACGGCGAGGCCCTCTTCCGCCATTACGCCGTAGCGCTGGGCCAAGATGAAGACCTCAACGAATTCGGCGGATATGCCGTCGACAAATTCGAACTCGGATTTACAAGCTCAAGAGTAGTGACCTACGACTACACCTCTTATACTTATGAAGGAGGAGCCCACGGTATGGGCGGCACTTACGGCACCACATTCCTGCGCTCCGACGGCAGAATCTTCTCCCGCTCCTGCATCACGTCTTACAAGGCTCTCCACAATCTCTTCGTGGAAGGTCTCAAAAAGACATTCAAGGCCAAGTCGGATTCAGAGCTGCTCGCCAACCTTCTCAACGTAAGCTCCATCGCCAAGCTTCCGGCCCCGGCGCTCGACCCCTGGATAGAAGAAGAGGGAGTGGTATTCTCTTACACTCCCTATGAGATTGCGCCTTATTCGGCCGGCTCGCCTCGCGTGGTGATTCCTTTTGCCAAGATTCTCCCCTATCTCACCGAAGAAGGGAAACTCTTCATCACCCCTCAGGAGGCCGACGAATCGAAGTAGGCCTTGTGGATGCCGAACACGAAGTGGTCTCTGCGCAGTATGATTATCACCAGCGCGATGGCCGTGAAGACCGTCCCCAAGATGAAGGGGAAGATGGCTGAATGGTCGCGGAAGATGAAGACGAACGCGTTGACGATCACGGGCACCAGCGAGATCCCTATATAGTTTGCTGCCTGCAGAAGGGCAAGCGCCAGTGTTGACTTCGAGCCCTTGGTCACCAGCTCGGTGGCCTTGGTATAGAAGATCGGTTGCGTCTGTCCGTTACCCAGACCGGCGAGCCCCGCAGCCACTACGTAGAGCACAAAATCTTTGGTGAAGAGATAGATCAGGAATCCAGCCACTATCGCCGCCGTAGATATAATAAAGGTGTAGCGTCTCAACACGCGCAGAACGGCCGTCACGAAGATACCGATTATAAACATCGCGAAATAGAACACAGAGGTCACCATCGACACCTTCTCTACGTCCATCCCGTATTCCGGCATCAGGTTGGGCAGATAGTATGTCTGCAGCGAGCAGGCAAATTCAAAGAAGGCGTAGGCCACCATCAGCCAGATGGTGCGGCCTATGTAGAACCCCCATTTCACGGTCTGGCCCTGGGTAGAGAATCCGTCGGCATCAATCAGGGGGACCGTCTGGGCCGGCTGACCCTGAGGCTGCGATTGTTGCTGCGACTGAACCGGCTGTGTCTGCCCTTGGGCTCCCTGAGGCTGCGTGGCAGCTTGGGGCGAAGTTTGTACTGAAGGTTGGGCAGGCTGCACTGCTACACCAGAGTCGGTAGCGCCTTCCAAGAGATCTTGCTTCGGTATTTTCTTAAGCCAGGGGAGCAGCAGGAGCGATACCAGCGGGATCAGATACACGATAAACGGGAGATGCCAGTCTTTCGCGGCGAGAAACCCCACGGCAAACGTCGCTCCCACCAGGGCGATGTTGCCGATGGCAGAGACGATACCCATCTGCTTGGTGCGGTAAGCACCGGTGAAGACGTCGGCAATCAGGCCGGTGGCGAAAGGCAATATCAATCCGCAACCCGCCCCGAGCAGACAGCTCAGCCATATAAGGATGGTGAGGCTGCTCACGAAGAGCGACAACGCCCCCGACAGCGCATAGCAGATGATACCCGTCACTATAAGCGCTATCTTGTGGGTCGTCTCCGACAGCTTGCCGGAGAGAAGCACAAACGGGATGATGATGAGATTGGGCAGTACGGTGAGTAGCTGTATCTTAAAGTCCGTTACGTCTTTGAAGATTGTGTGCAGTTTCCCTTCGATGGGTGTCACTGCCAGCCCCGGCAGGTCTACTGCGAGGGAGAGAGACCAGATGGCGAGCACCACCATCAGCGTCACTGGGCCTTTTCCGGTTTTTATCTGCATAGTATCAATAGATTTCTGGTTTCTTTGCGGGAGAGATTTTATTCAGCGAGAGTGTTATTCTTTGGGAGAGGTTTATTCTTTATGCTTTGGAGAGTTTCTCTTGGTTTCTTTCAGCAGTTGGTTTATCGGTCTCGTCAGGGAGCTTTTTGAGGATTCCGGGTTGCTCCTCTTTTTTATTTAGGCGAGATTGTAAAGGTGAGCGTGCCGCTTACGGGCGCGGCTCCGGCTTTCGGGGTCCATTTTGAACGCAGGGCCATCTTCTCGCATTGGGCGCGGAGATTGGGCGTGCCGCCGGAGGTTGCCTTGGCCGAGGTCACATTTCCGTCGGCGTCGACCGTTACCGACACCTGCACCGTTGTCTTCTGCGAGAGGTTGAGTTTCCACGTGGGGCAGCTCAGAAGGGTGCGGCCGTTGATGCTGCCCTTCATCGAGATGCCGTTGCCGCCGGGACCGCTGTTGGCGCTGTCAGTGCCGGTGCGCGACCCGTTGTTGTCTGTCTTGAATTTCCCTTCCATCGAGGCCACACGCTTCTCTTCTTCCGTCATCACCTTCGGCGTGGAGGTGGTCACGTCGCTCGGCTTCGGGGTGCTCACCAGCTTCGGCTTCGACGTCGTGGGCTCTTTTTGGGGAGGTTCGGGGTTGTTAACCACCCTTTCGGGCTGCTCTTCCTCGGCGGGATCGGGCTCGCCGTCGGGCTGCGGAGCCGCTTCGTCTATTATCTCGGCGTCTTCGCTGCCGGGAGTGTCGAGCACAAGCAGCTCAGGGTCGAGATATATCTCCTCGTCGTCTTGAATTTCGGGTATCGAGCTTTCTGCCAGCGCGCGCCGGTCGTCGCCGATGGTCATAAAGAAGAGGAGCAGAAGAACCACCAGCGCCACTCCGAAAGTTACGGAGGCCGCGATTATGTTGGCTTTGCGCTGACGGGGATCTTCAGGTAGTTTCATTTTCCGGAATCGGGGGAGGTTATTTGTCTGAGGCGTTTGACGCACGGGTGGCAAGCACCATCTTTATATTCTGTTTGGCTGCCGCGTCGAGAATTTCCACCACCTTGCCATATTCCACACGGCTGTCGGCGTAGAGAGCCACTGTGCGCAGCGAATCGGCCTCCCTGATGGCGCCCAGCTTCTCGCCCAGCGCCTCGAGGGGCACTTCGCGCGGGTAAGCTTTCTCGAGATTGACGGTATCCGTGCGGTCTTCCACTATGGAGATGCGGTTGAGCGAGTCGAGATAGACTTCGGTCACGGGCCGCTGGTTCACCTGGTTGGTGCTCGAGGGGAGATTCACGTCTACTGCCGAGGGGAATATAAACGATGAGGTCACCATAAAGAAGATCAACAGCAGGAAGATGACGTCGGTCATCGACGACATTGAAAACAAAGCCAGCGGCTCAAAGGGTCGTTTCAGTGCCATGCCTCGTCAAGCTGTTGGAGTGTTGAGGATATCGAGGAAGTCCATGGTGCGCGCTTCCATCTGATTGGTGGCCTTCACGATTTTCGACGACAGATAGTTGTAGGCGAAGAGCGCGAGGATACCCACGATCAGACCGGCCACGGTGGTTACCAGCGCCTGGTAGATGCCGCCCGAGAGGAGCGATATGTTGTTTTGGGCTCCGGCAGAGGCTAGATGGAAGAAAGCTTCGATCATGCCGATCACGGTGCCGAGAAATCCGAGCATCGGGGCGCCGGCGGCCGTGGTGGAGAGCCATGTCATCCCTTTCCCCATCGAGGCTATCTCGATGTTGCCGGTGTTTTCGATGGCGTTGGTCACTTCGTTGATGGGGCGCCCTATGCGCTGCACCCCCTTGAGAAGCATCCTGCCGTAAGGCGAATTGCTCTGGCGGCACAGGTTTTCCGCGCTCTTGATGTCGCCTTCGTTCAGATAGTCGCGCAGGCGGCTCATAAACGTGGGGTCTTCTTTCAACGATTTATTTATCATTATGTAACGCTCTACAAAGATGTAAATCGCAAGCAGCAGCAGCACTGCCAGCGGCAGCATGATGTAGCCGCCGTCCATCACAAGGGTCCATAGATTCACTTTTTCCATCGCAACTGTGAATGTGTTATCTGTTGTGTGTATTTTTTCTTATTTTCTCTCTTTGGTTTCTGTCGGTTGGTAATACTCCCGCTATCTGTTGTCAAGCTGGAGCAGGTAACGCCTGATGGTCTCGCCTATGCCGAGGTAGAGGGCGTCGGAAATCAGGGCGTGGCCGATGCTCACTTCGTCAAGACGTGGCAACGAGCGGGCCAAGAACCGGAGGTTTTCCAGGTTGAGGTCATGTCCGGCGTTGACCCCGAGCCCGCACTCCATGGCCTTGCGCGATGCCGCCACAAACGGGGCCACGGCCTTGTCGCGGTCGGTGGCATAAAGGTCGGCATACGGCTTGGTGTAGAGCTCCACTCTGTCGGCTCCCGCCTCGGCGGCGGCTTCCACCTGCGCCTCCTCGGCCGGAACGAAAATCGACACCCTTATCCCCGCCTTCTTGAGCCGGGCCGTAACCTCCTTCAGAAACCCTATGTTTCCGCGCACGTCCCAGCCGGAATTCGAGGTGATTTGGTCGGGGCTGTCGGGCACGAGCGTGGCCTGGGCCGGACGCGTGGCCTCCACCAGCTGCAGGAAATCTTCCGAAGGATACCCTTCGATGTTGAATTCCGTCTGCACCACCTTCTTGAGGGCGGCGACGTCGGAGCGCCGGATATGGCGCTCGTCGGGACGGGGATGCACCGTGATTCCGCGCGCGCCAAGCTGCTCGCAAGCCACGGCAAACGCCACTACGTCGGGGGTCTTCTCCCCGCGCGCGTTGCGCAGGGTGGCCACTTTGTTGATGTTGACGCTCAACGAGGGAGCGGTAAATATTTCAGGCATGATTTTTGCAATTTCGGATTACTCTTTTTACTTTTGTAGCTGTTTTTGCGTTTAATAAGTAGAAAGAGGCTATTCAACTGCAAAGATAGTTAAAATTTTGTAAGAATGAAAGCAAGGGATATCATCTCTACACAAAACCCTACGGTTGAGCCCGTTCCGGCAGTGAGCATACCGGCCGAAATGGCGATTACCGACGTGCTGCCGCGTCTTCTCGACGCTCCGGGCAGACGTCTGGCCGTAGCCGACCGTGCCCTCACGATAGGTGTCGTCACCGAGAGCTCCCTTCTCGAAGGCCTCAACCGACTGTTCTCGGCCCGCGACGACTCGAGCATCGTGGTGATCGACGTGGCGCCCGACGATTTCAGCGCCTCCAGGATGGCGCGCGCCGTAGAAGACGCAAACGTCCACCTCGTAGACTTCTGGTCGGCGCCCTCTCCCTCGGCCGAAAGCATCCGAGTCACTCTTCGCGTGCGCTCTTCCGACCCCTCGGAAGTGGCCTCCAACCTCGAGAGATACGGCTTCCAGGTGATCGACGCCTTCGGAGCCACCTGTCGCAACCTCGAGACGGCCGTGGAGCGGCTCCTCTCTCTCAAAACCCTGCTCAATGTCTGACATCCGAACCACCCCTCCCCGCCACATAGCCTTCTATGGCAGCCGTAGGCAAGACGGCCACGTAGGCAACATCATCGCCCTCATAAAGGCGCTCCTCGACCGCGGCATAAAGATTTCGCTCGAACGCAGGCTGGCCGACGTGCTTATTGACGAAGGGTTTCGCCCTGCCGTGCACGGCATCGACACCTGCACCGCATTTCCGGCTGAGGCCGAACTTGCTGTGAGCGTGGGAGGCGACGGCACTTTTCTGCGCACGGCTCAATGGATTGACGGCCGCCAGGTGCCGATTGTGGGGATCAACACGGGGCATCTCGGTTTTCTGGCCGAAAACTCCACCGACGACGTCGACCGATTCGTAGAGCTCATCTGCTCCGGAGAAGCCGAAGTGGAGCGCCGCATGGTGCTTGAGGTGGAATGTGACCGTCTCCCTTCCAGACCTCTTTATGCCCTCAACGAAGTGGCTTTCCTCAAAGGAGCCGCTTCGATGATCGATGTGTCGGTGAAGGCCGACGGGATGTTCCTGGCCAACTATCGGGCCGACGGGCTTTTGGCCGCAACCCCAACCGGCTCTACCGCCTACAATCTTTCGGTGGGAGGTCCCATAGTAGCGCCCACCCTCTCGTGCATCATACTCTCGCCCATCGCGCCCCACACGCTGACGCTCCGGCCGGTGGTAATCAGCGGCGACTCCACAATCGAAGTGGAGGTGAGTTCGCGCGCCACCTCATTCCGCCTCAGCGTAGACGGACGGTCGTCCGACATCCCCTGCGGCGCCGTGGTTAAAATTCGTAAAGCATCACGCGAAGTGCTCACCCTCCGTCGTCCCTGCGAAAACTTCGCCACCACCCTCCGCACCAAACTCTCCTGGGGCACCTGACCCTGCGGGTAAACCCGGAATTTTATAGGAAGGAGCTGAGATAGAGTCAATTCTCGGGTTTGAAATGAGAAAGAATGATTTGTAAAGCGGCTTTACATATTTTGTCAACGTGTAAAGAAAACGGGCATTTCTTTACACGTTTTAATAATCTGTAAAAAATCGCCGATTCTTTACAGATTGGGATATGGGGGAGGAGGTGGTGAAGAGCAACGTGTTATGCGGAACTCAAGTTTTCTGCCCCTTCCATAGGTGGAACCGGGACGATAGCCATTGCCCTTATTGCCGGGATTTTCACTTAGGAACTCACCCCTTTCAGCTACCAGCATGATTTCAAGAAGGTCTTGAAGACCATTCCCTTCCCTTTCTGTGCATGCTTGCACATCAATTCGGAAAGTTGTAATTTTGTCAAATCCATAAGTTGTAATTTTTAGTGTTTAGTCGCCTTAAAATTACAAACTTGTTCGGACCGGTCAAAATTTGGCCGGTCCTTTTTCATCCTATCTTGACAGACACACTTTTTGAAACAGTCTCGGTTTCTCACATGAGGATAAAGATTATATCAGGTATATTCCCGAACCTGTTTTAAGTTTCTTTGAAGATGAATTCAACGAAAAAGAAATGATTAATTGGGTGGAGCTTTTAGAGGAATCCCTGTTCAATTTCTCAGTATGGAAGGGCATATTTGCAATATTGAATACCCCCTTTTATACTCCATCCGGAGGTGGCGTTGGAAGTTCTGACAATGATCTTCCGAAAAGAAAAGACGAGTTGGAAGAGGAAATGAAATTTGCGATGAGGTTTGCACAGGCAGCAAAATCAAAGGTCGGAATCGTGAAATCTAAAGGAAGAAGGATGTGATATCATGGCAATGAAACAATTCAACGCTGAAGAAATGAGGAAGAAAATTCAGGAGATAAAGACAGAGGAAGGTAATCACCAAAATCTTGACAAGGCTTCTGAAATCAATGACACAATCCAGTTATTTATTGAAAAAATGCCGGAATTTGTTGAGGAAATTAACAAGCCAATGTCTGATGAATCCTTCAAAACCTATGCCGGTGTCATCGGTTTTATAATGAGAAAAGGAGCGGATGTAGCAGCTGATAGATTTGAAAAAAGGTTGACGGAGTTATTGAAAAAGGCAAATCGGAATGATAAAATCACTCTTCCGACCATAGCCTTTTATATCCTGATGATAGTCCTGATATATCTCCTTTTATTCTTCGGAGGGGTTGTCTTTGGCAATTTCAAGGCTATTCATTCCGATGAATTATCAGAATGGATCTTTTGGATTTACTTCTTTTTATCTGTTTCAATAGGGATTTTCTTGTGGCTAAAGAGATACTTCAAATGAATTATTTGATACAATTTATCTGTTATTTCATACAATAAAAACAGAATAAGAACTTTAAGTCTTACGTTATTATTAAAAATTATTAACTTTGCAACGCATACCGACTTTTGGAGCCTCCGGTATGGGCGCAACGAGGGCGGCTGCAAAACATATTGACAAAAAGCGTTTATCGCGCTAATTCTTGACTTACAGAAATCTGGCAGTTTCTATTGGAGTTCAAGAATGAAGCACCGGTATGCGCCTTTCGAGGTATGATTATTCTCAATGTAGAGAACAATCGTGATGATTGTTTATTCATTAGTATTTTCATATCAGCGTGAGGCTCCGGTTGCTCGTTCTAACTCCAAGGGTAAGCCAGAGCCTCTGTAAGCGGGACGAGCAACGATGATTGGCTCTCACGCTTTTTTTATTAACTAATCGCCAATGAAGTGAGCCCAGAGGCATAAAGAACTTTATGATTATTAATCTTAATGATGATGATTTTCGTGGTTTCTTGCAAGAGATAATAGAAAATCAAGCCCTTAACACCATCTTTTCCAACAGCCCATATTGGGGAAAAGGAGAACAAGCAATTCAATTGATCTGCAATTCACAATTTAAATCCTATCCACAAGATTTGATTCAAATTATCCAACACTTAATAGATGATGTTTGTCCGGAGCAATGTGAAGGTGGTTGTAACATTGGATGGAATCAAATGTCTACAACATTAATTAATGGAGATAGTTTATGTGACTATCATCATAATTTAAAAGAAAAACTTGATAAAGAATAATAGAAATGAAACCTCAACAATTTAAATTGATCAGCATAGTTATACTGCTTCTTTCATTTCCTAAAATTTCAGCTTATGATTTTGAGGTTGATGGAAATCTATTCTTTGAAATTATATCTCCATCTGAGCTTACATGTAAGCTTGAAAGTGTGAATAGGAACTATGAAGGTGTGCTAACAATTCCTGAAAGTGTGGATTACAAAGGAAATAAGTTGGCTGTCACTGTTATAGGTACAAATTGCATACGATTCTGTGATAAACTAACTGATATAATTGTTCCTGCAAGTATCAAGAGCATGGAAGAAGAATGTTTTGCGAATTGCATTTCAATACAAAGTGCTAATCTAGAGCAAATAGAGGCATCCATATTACCTCAAGGATGTTTTAAAAATTCATCAATACAGAATATTATATTACCTACACATGTTATAGAACTTCCTAATGAGTTTTTTTATGGATGTCGAAACTTGAGTAATTTTACCATACCAGAAGGAGTGGTCAAGATTGGAGATAGTTGTTTTGCTTCAACAAAACTAGAATCTATTTGTATTCCTGAATCATTGTTAACGCTCGGTAAAGGTTCATTTTCAGATGCCACCATCGCTTCTACTATTAATCTCCCAGAAGGTCTTTTGGAAATAGGAGATTATACTTTTAGAAACGCTTCCCTCCCTTATCTTTATATACCTTCCAAAGTTTCGCAGGTAGGAATTGGTATTTTTCAGAATTGTCAAATTCGGAAAGTTGAATTTTCTTCAGCATCAACAATTCAAACTTTACCAGAAAAAATGTTTTACCAAAGTTCCCTTGAAAACATTATATTCCCTCCTAATCTTATTAATATAGGAGATGGATGTTTTACAAATTGTAAAAATCTATCTCAACTTGATTTTCCTAATACAATTGAAAGTTTGGGATATCAAAGTTTAGCTGGTCTTAATCTTGATTTCTTCTGTCTTACAGAAAATTTGAAGTACGTAAATTACAAATGTTTTAACGATAGAAATTCTTCCTGGATTGATAATACAACAATTAAGAAACTAGTTTGGACAACTCCTAATCTAAATGAAAATTATTTTGATGCAGCTTTAAACAGTGAAAAATACTATGAATTAGATGATCTAGAGGATGCATCATTTGATTTTGGTTCAGTTATTGAATGTGAGATAAGTGATAATTGTGATTTCCTTTACTTGGGATGGGTTCAAGGATATCTATTATATAGTGACCATGGTTGGAGACACTACAGGTATTTTGTATTTGAAAACAGTTCTTTGCAAAAATTAGTTTTGAAGGATAGTCCTAAAACTTTACAATTGGCTACTGTATATCATTTTAGTGGAAATTATTTTGGTAAAAATTACGTCCGCATGTATAAAGGATATTTTCCGTATAAAGAAAATGAGGAGGTATATGATTATTTTTTATCAACTTGGATGGAAAGTCTAAAAGAATTATATCTTGGTCGGGAAATTGAAGGAAATCCACTTTATGTACCTAATCTTGAACGATTAATTATTGGACAAGTACAAAAAGTAGATATTGAAAATACTCCATTGCCTAACCTTAAATCAATAGAATGTGTGTCGGACATACCTCCTATAATTTCAGAAGATCACTTTACTATAGCACAATATGTAGACCTACCTGTTGTGGTTCCAGATAATGCCATTGAAAATTATCGTAAGGCAGAAGTTTGGAAAAATTTTTGGAATATTATGACCAAAACTGATTATGAAGCTTCAATACCTAAAGATATTTCATTGAATTATTCTGACCTAACTTTAAATATTGGAGAAAATTTACAATTAACTGCTTCTTTATACCCAGAAACTGCCTCTGGAAATATAATTTTTGTCAGCTCAAACGAAGAAGTTGCATCTGTTTCTGAAGAGGGTCTTATTACTGCAAATTCAGTTGGAGAAACTATAATAACTGCTTCTTGTGGTGGAATTTCGACAACATGCACAATTTGTGTTGTTAATCCGATTAATAAAGCGGAACAGATTGTATTGAATCTTGAATTGGCTGAATTAAATATCGGAGAAACACTACAAATTGAAGCGACTGTCATTCCTGAAGATACTACAGATAAGACCTTATCATGGAATTCATCTGATCCAAATGTCGCTACTGTTTCTGATAATGGTCTTGTAACAGCCGTATCGGCAGGATCAGTAATTATTACAGCAATTTGTGGAGAAGTATCAGCAGAATGTCAGATTACTGTTCTTGATGATGCCGGTGTTGAAAGCCTTCTTGCTAATCCGGATACAAGCATTTCAGTTTATTCCATGGATGGTAACTTGATAAGAAAGGATTGTAAAGTCGAAGACTTAAAAACTCTAAATAAAGGAACATATATAATAGTTTCCGGTAAAGAACAATATAAAATTTCAATTTAAAAATCAAGTTGAGAGCCTGATCAATGAATGGTCAGGCTCTCTTACAAATTATAAATAGTATGGCAATAAAAGGACTTTCCAAAGAAGAGGATATACCGCAATTGTTTGATTATCTTATGATATATCCAGATGAAATTGAAAAATATAAAGGCTGGTTCAATATTAAAGATAATGTAGTTGATAAATTTTTAAATCATAATGATATTTTCTACGGATCATATAAAAAAGATAATATATTGAAAGCTAAAAAACATCAATGGTATTTGTTATTTGAACAAAATAAAAATTCTAAAAAATCAGGATCAGATGTGGCACATCATCTTCTTCGTCATATTAGAAATGCTATAGCACATGCTAACATTGAAAAGATTATAAAGAAAGAAAAGAAAGTAAATCATCAAATCTTGTCACTTAAGGATTACAGTATTAATGGAAATTCTCAGACAATGGATGGGAGAATTGAAAGCAAGTTATTTTATCAACTCATAGACTTAATATTGCAAACTAAAAAGGACCCCAATGGATAGATTTATAAGTTTCCTAATAATCCTAATTTTTTAAATAGAAATTATTTAGGAACTATTTGGGAACAAAATTGAATTTGGGAAAGCAGTTGATATTGGAAATCAGAGAGATATATTTAAGCTTGCAGTTCAAGCGTAGGAGTCTGTACCTTTTGGTGCTCATCCTACGTTCTGAGGCCCTGGTAATTGCCCGGTATTGTCGAATGAGCAACCAGCAGAAGCCTTCTACGCCGTTTATACGATTATATATGCAACGATCACATCACATAATGATGTCCAATACGTCGGGATACAATCATATCCGCAAGGCATCTACCGTTGCCGCACTCTTGACAATACCAATGAATTTACCAGATTCCAGAACGTCAAGATTTGCGTCTTGGGTAAACGCGTTTCTTATGTTGACGAGAGCCTCTGCTCTCGCGGGATTTACCTCCTGCAAACTCCGCATTTAAGCGGCATAAACCGGGGCTCTATCCCTACAATCCCTCCCACAAGGTCAATTCCCAATACATATTTCATAATTGGTTGACTCACCCCTTCGACCGGGCTTCTGCGGGCGGTTTGCAATCACAAAATTAATGATTTTATTTAAGTATCGCAAGTTCAATAAGTAAATTTTAAGTTATATAAATTGGTTCGGCATTTTGATATCCGAAAGTATTTAAAAAAATTTGCAATGCTTGGGGAGGGTCAGTCGGTTTGCGGACCGACCACGGGCGGGGACAACGTGGGCGCTTGGGCCAACGGAAATGTGATTAGAGGAGGCGCTTGACGGGGGCGTAGGAGAGACGGTGATGGGGAGTAACGCCCAAGGTTTCGAGGGCGGCAAGGTGTTCTTTGGTGGGATACCCCATATTTCTTTCCCAACCGTAGCCTGGAAACTCTTCGGCCAGACGGATCATCAGCTCGTCGCGAGCCGTTTTGGCCAAAATCGAGGCGGCGGCAATCGAGAGGTATTTCGCATCGCCTTTCACCACGGTGTGGTGCATCACGGGGCGCATCTCCTCATCGAGATACGTGCTGAAGCGGTTGCCGTCTACTATAATGTGCGCGGGCTTCAAATCCAGAGCATCCAAAGCGCGATGCATCCCGATGATGGATGCCTTGAGGATGTTGATTTCGTCGATCTCACGCGGGCTCACCATCACCACGCTCCAGGCTCTCGCCTCGGCCTTGATCAGGGCTGCAAGCTCCTCGCGCTTCCCGGCAGCAAGCTGCTTGGAATCGTTGATCTCTTCACATTCAAATCCATCCGGGAGCACCACCGCCGCGCAGGCCACCGGTCCGCAGAGGCATCCCCTGCCGGCTTCGTCACACCCGGCTTCAATCACGCCGGCATACATATATGGGAGCAACATCAGTCTCTCTGCAAACCCGCTTACTTGCTCCTGCGGATTATAAACTCGAAAATATCGGCAAAATCTCTCTTGGCAGGAGAATCGGGATAGACGTCAAGAATCTTTTTCCCCTCCTCGAAAAGGCGCTCCATCTCGGCCTCGGCCATGCTGATGCCACCGTTTTGGATTGCGAAATCCTGAATCCGGCGAATCTCTTCCGGCGAGAGCATCTCGTCGCTCTCAAGCAACTTCCTTACGGCGTCGGCCTCCTCACTCTTGCATTTCTCCAGGGCGCAGAGAATGGGGAGAGTCACCTTCCCTTCGAGCAGGTCATGGCCCGAGGGCTTCCCGATTTCGTCGCTCGGGAAATAGTCGAAGATATCGTCTCTGATCTGAAACGCGAGCCCCAACAGGCGCGCAAACCTTTCAAGCGGCTCAAACTCGGAATCGGCCGCACCCGCTGCCTGGGCACCGATTCTAACACACCCCACGAAGAGCGAGGCCGTCTTGAGCTCTATGATTCTGAAGTAAGCCTCCCTGTTGAGCACGTGGGCGCGAGCCGTGAAAAGCTGGTCCATCTCGCCCAACGAGAGCTGCGTGCCGAGCTCGGAGAGTGTGGCCAGAATCGGCAGGCTTCCCGTCTTGATTCCCGTGGAGAGGGCTTTGGATACGAAGATGTCGCCCGAAAGCACAGCCAGATGGTTCCCCCACACGGCGTTGACCGTAGGCTGGCCGCGGCGCAGAGGGGTCTGGTCTACCACATCGTCATGGATAAGGGTGGCGTTATGGAGCATCTCCAATGCGGCGGCCGAATGGAGCACGGCGTCGTTGACCTCGCCAAACATCCTTGCCGCCAGAATCACCAGGATGGGGCGAATCTGCTTCCCTTTCACCGCTATATAATTGGCGATGATCTTATCCACCAGTTCATGCTCCGTGGCAAGGGCCGAGCCGATGATTTGGTTCATCGCCTCGATATCCCCGCTCATCGAACTCTGAATGCGGTCGAGAATTCCCGATTTCAACGTCTTGCTATAGTCACCCACCTTATCCGGCAATTGATATAAACGGAAAAACATCACAAAATTAGTAAAAATTTTTTACTTGCCGCTCATATCCTTCCACAACTCCCCGAGAAACTTTACTGTGGCAATCCCGGCCGTGGACCTCTATTGCCAAAATATAAGCTTTTTCTCATATTATAATTGAGTGTCTGAAGTTTTTGGTGCGTAATAATATTCAAAACCTAAAACTATACATAATTATGAAGAAAATTTTACTCATCTCTGCAGGGCTGGCACTCAGCATGAGCGCCATGGCCCAGACGGAATTTACCTGTGCGGCCGACACTTGGATCCGCCAAAGCAACACAACCTTCACAGGTGGTGGTTCCGACAAGACAGAAGTCCGCATGGACGCTCTCAAGAACGATGCCGGCGAAGCCACTGGCGAATACGCATATTTCGTAGCCCTTTACGGCTTCAACTATCAGCTTCCCGCAGGCAAGAAAGTGCAGCAGGCCACTCTGCGCCTGGTGACTGAACGCTGGAAAGGTTCCGACGTTTCCGTATACGGCTACACCAACAATTTCGATGAAGCCAGCGCTTGCTGGGACACTGAAGGGAGCTACGTGCAGAGCGCTCTTCTCAACGGCGAGGTGACTCACTTCTCGCCTGCCGGCCAACGCAACAAGGGTTTCACCACCAATGACGAAATCGGTGAAGATTATCGTGAAATTGGTGCTTGGACCAACGAAATCAACGTGACCAACTACCTCAAGTCGATCCCCGCCACAGCCAACCGCGTAAACTTCCTGCTGGCCCCGACCGTGACCGACAATGTAAACCAAAACTGCTTCTACACCAAGGAATGTACAGGAGCAATCAACGGCAACGATGCCTCTCTCAACTTCACTCAGGCTGAAGTGATGCCCGTGCTCTACGTTACATTTGCCGACGACACCGAATCTTCTCTCGACACGCTGGCTCCTCTCGCCGACACTTTCGTAAGAAGCAGCGCTGCCACGAACAACTATGCCACCAACGCCGAGATGGAAGTCTACACTTGGAACAATGACGGCGAGATGATATACTTCGTAGGTCTGATGAATTTCGAGCTTCCCGCCGAGCTTCTTTCAGACAACTATGAGCTCACCGGCGCTTCTCTGAAACTGGTTACCACCCAGTGCAAGGGCGACCGCAACATGGGTATCTACAACTTCGGCTCATTCGCCGAGAATGCAAACTGGGAAGGCATCGGCACCCAGGTGCTCGCTGCTATCGGAACCACACCTGCCGCTACCTTCAGCGTTGTAGGTCAAGGTAACAAAGCCCTCAACGGCAAAGACGAAATCGGCGACGACTATGCCAACCTCGACGCGTGGACCAACAACATCGACCTCACCGAAATGGTGAAGGCAGCCATCGCCGAGAAGTCTTCGAGCCTCTCTTTCGCCATCGCCAAGACCGAAGTGCAGACCAACAACAACGCCGTGAAATTCGCCACCAAAGAAACTGAAGGTGTAACCGGCCTGAAAGCCGACGGCACTACCTTCACCTTCCCGGCAGCCGACATCGCTCCACAGCTCGTTGTGGCTTACGCTAAAGTTGACAACGGCGGCGACGACAATGGTGACAATGGTGATGACAACGGTGACGACAATGGCGACAACGGTGACGACAACGGCGACGACGACGCTGTAGAAACTGTAGTTATCGACCTCTCAGCACCCGTTGAATACTTCAACCTCAATGGCGTGAAGGTTGTCAACCCCGACAAGGGCATCTACCTCGTACGCCAGGGCAACACTGTTAAAAAAGTAGTTCTTTAATGAAAAAATTATCGATACTGGCCACCGCGCTTTTAGCCTTTACTGGGGCGGTGGCCCAGACCGTCTCCAACGAAGAAGCCGCTGCCCTCAACGCTTTCATGAGCGAGCCGGCAGCAGCCGGAGGCACCAACGCCCAGGCCCTTGGCTATGACGGGAAAAACCTCTCCGCAGTGGAGGGTCTCACCATTGTCAACGGCCACGTTACCGAGATTAAGTGGAGCAAGAAAGGTCTCGGCGGAAGCCTCGAGCTCTCCGGATTCCCGATGCTCCAGAAACTCAACGTATCCGGCAACAAACTCGTTACGGTCGACGTTTCAAACGTAACCACGCTCAAGACCCTCAACGTGTCGAGCAACGAGCTCGTGGCTCTGGGTGTGGACAGCTGTATGTCGCTCCATTCACTCTATGCCGGCGGCAACCAGCTCAAGGCAGTCTTCCTGCAAGGCCTCGCCAAGCTGGAAAACCTCAACCTGCAAAACAACAAGGTGGAGAAGCTATACCTTCAAGACCTCCCGGCGCTCGTCTCCGTGGTTTGCAACGAGAATGAGATGGTCGACTTCGGGGCTGTGAACTGCAAGGCCCTCCAAGACGTGAACGCCTCATACAACAACCTTACCAATGCGGCATTCACCAATTGTCCGGCTTTGGAAATCGTCTACCTGCAATTCAACAAATTCACGGAGTTTGTGCTCAAGAACCAATACCAGTTGCAGCGCATCGACCTGAGCAACAACGAATTGAAATACGTTGACCTCAGCAACGACGAAGACCTCCAGTATATCAACGTGAGCAACAACAACGACCTCTCGAGCCTCATCGTGGCCGGTTGCAACAGGATACGCCAGATCGTGGCCCAGTTTACCGACCTCAACGTAGCCGGCTCGCAGGTGTATTGATCCCTTTACACGAAGACCCTCTCAAGCTTTTTTATAAAACAGGCTCAATCCCGTTTCGGGATAAAGAAAGGTAAACTCAAAAATTTTTACTAATTTTGAGGGTGAGTAAAAAAGAATTTACTCACCCTCGAATTTTACAACAACCACGTTTTTCAATCGAGAAAACATAAAACAATCCGACAGTTTATGCACCATCGCTTAATCCTGCTCGCCGTCACCGGCATGCTTGCCGGCGCCACTGCTTCGGCCCAGACCTTCAACGAATGGAAAGACCCGCAGCTGAATTCCGTAAACAGGCTTGACACCCATGCCTCCTATTTTGCCTTCAAGAATGCCGATGAAGCCGCGGAGCCGAAGGAAGAATCCGACAATTTCCTGTCGCTCAACGGCCTATGGAAGTTCAATTGGGTAAAAGACGCCGACCAGCGCCCCACCGACTTCTTCCGCAAAGATTTCAACGACAAGGGGTGGGACGAGCTTGCGGTGCCAGCCATGTGGGAGCTCAACGGCTACGGCGACCCTCTCTACGTAAACATCGGCTACCCTTGGAAAAACGACTACACCAACAATCCGCCCTTCGTGCCGGTGGAAGATAATCATGTAGGCTCTTACCGCCGTACAGTCACGGTGCCGGCCTCATGGAAAGGGAAAGATATCACAGCCCATTTCGGAGCCGTCTCCTCAAATATCTATCTCTGGGTAAACGGCAAGTTTGTAGGATATGGCGAAGACAGCAAACTCGAGCAGGAGTTCGACCTCACCCCCTATCTCAAGCCGGGCGAGGAGAATCTCATAGCATTCCAGGTGTTCCGCTGGAACGACGGCACATATCTTGAAGACCAGGACCTCTTCAGATACGCCGGTGTGGGCCGCGACTGCTACCTCTACGCGCGCGACAAAAACAGGATTGAAGATATCCGCATCACCCCCGATCTGACAAACGATTATAAGGACGGCACCTTGACCATAGACGTGAAACTCCACGGAAAAGGCACCACTGAGCTTACCCTTGCCGATCCCGAAGGAGCGGAAGTGGCACGCGCCTCCGTGAAAGGGTCCGGCCGCGCCGTGATGGAGGTGGATAACCCGCAGAAATGGACTGCAGAGACACCTAACCTCTACACTCTCACCGCCTCGCTCAAAGGCCTCGACGAAACCATCCGGCTCAACGTCGGCTTCAGGAAAGTTGAGATAAAAGACCGGCAGCTGCTTGTCAACGGGCAGCCGGTGCTCATCAAGGGTGTGGACCGCCACGAAATCGACCCCGACGGAGGGTTCGTGGTCTCGGAAGAGAGGATGCTCCAGGACATAAAGATAATGAAGGAGAACAACATCAATGCCGTGCGCACCAGCCATTACCCCGACAACGCACTGTGGTATGACCTGTGCGACCGCTACGGGATCTACGTTGTGGCCGAGGCCAACATAGAGAGCCACGGCATGGGCTACGGCCCCGAGTCGCTCGCCAAAGACCCCAGATGGGAGAAGGCCCACCTCGAGCGCAACAAGCGGAACGTAGCCCGCAACTTCAACCATCCTTCCATCATCGTCTGGAGCCTCGGCAACGAAGCCGGCGACGGGGTGAACTTCGAGAAAGCATACAAGCTGGTGAAGCAGGAAGATCCCTCTCGCCCGGCCCAGTATGAGCAGGCCGGCAATCTCGACCATACCGACCTGTATGTGCCGATGTATGCCGACTACGGGCATGTGGAGCGATATGCACTCGAGGGCACGAAGCCGATGATTCTCTGCGAATATGCCCACGCCATGGGCAACTCCATGGGCGGCTTCAAGGAATACTGGGACCTCTACCGCAAATACCCGGCGCTGCAGGGCGGTTTCATCTGGGATTTCGTGGACCAGTCTCCGCGCTGGAAGGATGCCGAAGGTGTGGAAATCTTCGCTTACGGCGGCGATTTCAACCCCTATGACGCGTCCGACCAAAATTTCTGCAACAACGGCCTTCTGGCTCCCGACCGCACGCCGCACCCCCATCTGGCGGAAGTGAAGCGCGTGCATCAAAATGTCCATACCACCGCCCGGAATCTCGCCGCAGGTGAAGTTGACGTCTACAACGAAAACTTCTTCAAAGACCTCTCGGACCTCTATATGGTTTGGCAGCTTGTGGCCGACGGTCAGGCCGTGGCCACCGGCACCGTCACCGAGCTGACGGCAGCACCGCAGACATCGCAGACCGTCTCCATCCCCTACAGCGTCCCCGAAGGAGCGGCCGACGTGGTGCTCAATGTGGCTTACCGCCTCAAGAGCGCCGACGGGTTGCTGCCGGCCGGAACCGAGCTCGCCCGCGAGCAGCTGATAATCCGCGAAAGTCCGCTCCAAGATCTCGCCGTAACGAATGACAACACCTCCGCCTCCCCCGTCAAGCTGAGCGTCAACACCACTCAGAGCAACCGCCTCTCGGTAACGGCTCCCGGGATGCAGATAGACTTTGACAAAACCGACGGGTTTATCTGCAAATATGAGGTGGAAGGCACCGAAATGCTGGCCCGCGGGGCTCAGATTCGCCCCCAATTCTGGCGCGCTCCCACCGACAACGACTTCGGCGCCGACCTGCAGCTGAAGTTCCGCAAGTGGAGAGATCCCGAAATGAAACTGACCTCCCTCACCTCCTCCACATTGGCCGACGGCACCGTGCAGGTGGTCGGAACCTATAACCTGAGCGAAGTAAAGGCCACCCTGACACTCAGTTATATCATCAACAACAAAGGCGACATCCTTCTTTCGGAGAAGATGGCGTTTGAAGAAGGAGGAAACGGAGGCGAAGGGATGTTCCGCTACGGGATGCAGGTTCCGATGCCCAAGGCCTTTGACCGCGTGGAATTCTATGGCCGCGGCCCCGGCGAAAATTATGCCGACCGGAAAACGAGCGCCGACTACGGCCGTTACCTGCAGACTGTGGCCCAGCAGTATCACCCCTACGGACGTCCGCAGGAAACCGGCACCAAAACCGACCTGAAATACTGGATGCTTCTCAACCAGGCAGGCACCGGATTGCGCTTCACCTCCTCGGCGCCGTTCTCTGCCTCGGCTCTGAACTACACAGTGGAATCTCTCGATGAGGGAGTGGCCAAACGTCAGCTCCATGCCCAGCAGGTGGCTCCTGCTGACCTCACCAACGTGATAGTGGAATCCGGGCAATATGGCCTCGGGTGCGTCACGAGTTGGGGCGCGTTGCCTCTGCCCGAGTATCGCCTGGGCGCCGAAGACCGCGAATTCAGGCTTCTCATCACGCCTGTGCGCAACCATATCCCTGCCGCCACTACCCCGCTCTAAAAGATTATCCGGCTGATCTCCTCGCAACCATGAGATCAGCCGGATTAATTTTTGCCAGAGCAGCGCTTTTAGCTAGATTAGCTATTTTAGCTAGAATAGCTATAGTAGCTATTTTAGCTATGATTCTTCGCGGGCTCGCGGGGGTCAATGGGCGTCGAGCCAGTTGGAGGCGGCGCCGGAGGAGGCCGTGAGCCTCACGCGGCCGTTGTAGGCTCCTTCCATCTCCTGCATCACCATCTCTTGGAGGGCCGGAAGCTCGGCCGGCACCACGTCGAAGTTCAATTCGTCGTGCACCTGCATTATCATCTTGGATTGCATCCCCTCCTGGCGCAATCTGTTCCAGATTCTCACCATTGCCACCTTTATCACGTCGGCAGCCGCACCCTGCACCGGCGCATTGATGGCATTACGCTCGGCATACCCGCGTACCACCGGGTTTTTGGAATTGATGTCGGGCAAATAGCGGCGCCTCCCCATCCGAGTGGCCACATAACCATTCTCGCGGGCGAACTCCACACTGTCGCTCATATATTGGCGAATCTTCGGGAAGCTCTCGAAATAGCCGTCAATCAGCTCTTTGGCCTCCCCGCGGGGGATGCCGAGGCGCGAAGCGAGCCCGAATGCCGTGATGCCGTAGAGGATCCCGAAGTTGGCTGTCTTCGCCTTCCGGCGCTCGTCGGCAGTGACTTCTTCCGGGTTTTTGTGGGCTATCTTGGCAGCGGTGATGGCATGGATGTCGCGGTCGGAAGCAAAGGCGTCTATCATAGCTTCTTCTGAGGCGAAATCGGCCACGAGGCGCAGCTCAATCTGCGAATAGTCGGCCGAGAGGAAGAGGTTGCCGTCGGATGGGATGAAGGCGCGACGAATCTCACGCCCTTCGTTCTCGCGCACCGGAATGTTCTGCAAATTCGGCGCAGACGACGAGATTCGGCCGGTGGCCGTCACGGTCTGGTTGTAGTTGGTATGGATTTTCCCCGTGGCGGGATTGATGCACGCCGGCAAAGCCTGCAGATAGGTAGTGATCAGTTTCTTAAGCTGACGGTATTCAAGAATTTTACCCACGATCGGGTTCTTATGGCCTATCTTCTCCAGCACATCCTCGCTGGTGGAATATTGTCCGGTCTTCGTCTTCTTAGCCTTCGGGTCGAGCTGCAGCTTGTCGAAAAGGATTTCCCCCACCTTGGATGGCGAACCGATGTTAAACTCCTCGCCTGCCAGCTCATATATATCCTTTTCGAGGTAGGCCAGCTTTGCGTTCATCTCCATTTCAGCCTGATGCAGGGCTTCCACGTCGATTCTGACGCCGGTAACTTCCATATCGGCGAGCACCTTGACCAGCGGCAGCTCCACATCGCGGTAGATGCCGAGCGTCTGCTCCTTCTCAAGGTCTTTGAGGAGCACGGGGAGGAGGCGCAGGGCCACCATGGCTCTTTCGCAGGCGCGGTCGGCGGTCTCCTTAGGGGGCAGTCCTGCCGGGAGGATGTCTTTGCTCTTCTTCCCCTTGACGGCCGGCTCCGGGAGCATCTCATAGTCGAGATAGCGGAGGGCCACCGTGTCGAGATTATGGCCCATATCGGGCTGCAGAAGGTAGTGGCAGAGAGTTACGTCATCAAAGTTTACCACAGCCTCGTCGAAGGCCGTAGCCTGCCGGCCGTTCTGCCTGTTACGGGCCTGAATAGCCACCACATAGTCGCGCTTCGACTGCTCCGTCACCTTCCGGATGTCGCGTCGGGCCAGAAGGTCGAGCACCACGGCCTCTCCTTCCGGAAGCGCCGCCGGGATGAACCATCCGTTCCATTTCCCGTCGTCGCCGGCGGCCACGACAGCCGTGCCGTCCCATTGGGCGGTCACGTCGTTTTCACCCCTTGAATTGAGGTAGACGCCCACTTCGTCTTTCCCCACGAGCAGGGAAGCGAGGCGGTCGAGCTTGGCGCGGTCGTCAACGATTTCCACGCTGCACACACCGCTGGAGAAGGAGGTGGTGTCGCGCTTGGGCGCCGGCTCGGGAGTCTCCTCGAAATCGAAAAGCGAGGTGGGGAACTCGCTGCGGGCATCCAGACGGCGGCGTACCCTGTCGGTGAGGGTCTTGAATTCCAGCTCGCGGAAGATTGCGAAGAGCTTTTCGCGGTCGGGGTCTTTCACGGCCATCTCCTCGAGCTTTATATCTACCGGGACATCCGTGCGGATGGTCGCCAGGAATTTGGAGAAGAGTATCTGTTCGCGGTTTTCCACAATCTTCTTCTGCAGCGCGCCCTTGAGCGAATCGGTGCTCTCCAGCAGATGCTCCACGCTGCCATACTCCTTGATGAGCTTTACGGCCGTCACCTCTCCCACGCCCGGGCAACCGGGGATATTGTCGATTTTATCGCCCATAAGCGCGAGAAGGTCGATTACCTGGGATGTGGATTTCAATCCGTAACGGGAGCAAACCTCCTCCTCGCCGCGCAGCTCGAAGTCCTGACCGCGATAAGAGGGCTTGTATTGCAGAATGTTTGGGCTCACGAGCTGGCCGAAGTCCTTGTCGGGGGTCATCATATAGACGGTGTACCCGTCGGCGGCGGCCCGCTTGGAGAGGGTGCCGATCACGTCGTCGGCCTCAAAGCCTTCCACCTCCACAACCGGAATCCGGTAAGCCTTCACAATCTCCTTGATGATAGGCACGGAGAGCTTGATGTCTTCTGGCGTCGACTCGCGCTCTCCCTTATATTCTGCGAAGGCCTCGCTTCGGAATGTGGGGCCGGCGGGGTCGAAACATACGGCCAGATGCGAGGGGCGCTCCTTACGCAACACCTCCTCAAGGGTATTCACAAAGCCGAAAACAGCCGATGTGTTGAAGCCTGACTGAGTAAGGCGCGGCATCTTGATGAGAGCGTAATAAGCTCTGAAAATCAACGCATAAGCATCAAGCAAAAAAAGTCTTTTCTCCTCCATATCCCAATTTTTTTCAATTCTAATCTATATTTTCTCCGCGATACCACCTCTCGATTCGCCGAATGAAGAGAGGCCATGCGAAGAGGGTGTTGTATCTCTCTGCGGCATTTCTACCGAGTTCGGCTCTCAGCGCTTCGTCGGTGGCGAGGCGGCGGATGGCGTGGGCCAATCCGTCGGCGTCTCCCGGTTCGATCTTGAGCGAGTCCACCTCCGGCTCGAGCACCTCCGGCACGGCACCGGCAAACGTCGCGATCTGCGGCCTGCCGGAAGCCATGAATTCGATGTTGGCCATCCCGAAGGCCTCTGGTTGCTCGGAGGGGAGCACGCCGAAGGCCACCCGTCGGCAGGCGTCTTCGGCAAATTCCGTGTTGCGTATCCAGTCGATGCGGTCGGTGATTCCGGAGGCATGGGCCCGGCGGCGCAGGGAGTCCACGTAATCCGGCTTACCCTTCCCTATGATCTGGAGCCGCAGGCGAAGGTCTTTGAGACGACCGAACGCTTCGATGAGGGTCTCTATTCCTTTCCCGGGCTTCAGTTTTCCGCGGTAGGCGGCCGAGAGAGGTCCTCTCGGGGGTTCCTGCTGCTCCGGAGTGGCCCCGAGCAGCGAGTTGTAGCTTACACCCGTCTTCTCTTCGGGGAGAGGTCCCGCGCTGGGACGCCACCGCGAGAGAAACGTTTTCTTCGAATATTCCGAAACGAACAGCAATCTGTCGATGCCGCGATAGACTATTCTCCGCAGCAATGTGTTGCGGGCGCGCGTGGCCTCGTGGAGCGTGAGTATGAGCCTTATATCTTTGCGTCGCGCCATCTTGCGTGCCAGGATGCAGGTAAGAGCGTCGTTCAGCCTGTGCACGTGCACCACCCCCTCGCCTTTCGGCATCCCGCGGAAGAGAGCGGCGAGTTTTCGGGCGGAATAGTAATCGGGGTAAGACCTCAGCGGCGCGTGGCACACCTGGATTCCGGCCCCGCGGAAATGACGGTCGACGGCCAATGCCTCGCGGGTGAGCGCCTTTACCTGCCACCCCTCGGCGGCGAAATGGCGGCAGATGTCGAACGCATAGCGTTCGGGCCCTCCCCACTCCCCGGAGGGGATCACGTGGATAAGGGTCATTCCGTCAGTTGGTGTGGGCGATCATCACGGAGAGGTCGACGAACGGGAGCCCGAGATAAGAGGCGGCCAGCTTGTCTACCAGACGTCCGCGATAAGTGATGATGCCGTTCTGCACCCCTTCTGTGGTGGCTATCAGACGGTCCATACCCTCCATGAGTGCGATGTCGTTGAGGAGGTTGACCATCACGTTGGAGAGCGCCATCGCCACGGTGCGCGGCACGCTCACCGACGGATGCACTTCCCTGAGGTCGAGCATGAAGGCGTTCTCTTTGATGGCTACGGCCAGATTGCGCGGCATCTCGAACGGGCGGGTGGTGTTGCCGGTGATGATCACGTCGGCCACCTTTATCTTGTTGAAGAGCACCTTCGGATGGATGGCGAGCGTCAGGAGGCGGTTGCCGCAGACGGCGCGCGCCAGCTGGAGGGCCGAGATGTCGTTGTTGAGAAGCGTCACGATAGCGCCCTGGTCGATGGCAGCGCGGGCTGCGGCGTAGATGTCGCGTCCGTCGCCTATCAGCACCACCTCGCAGGGGTTCACGCCGGCCACTCCGCCGAGCAATACGCCCTTGCCGCCGCCCAGATACGAGAGGTTCTCCTGGGCATACATGATGGCGCCGCGGCCGTCGATCTCGTCAACGATGTTGGAGAACACCGGCTCTTCGTTGAAGCTTACCATATTGTTGAGGCAGCAGAGTGTCACCTTCCTGTCGAGCAGGGCCTGGATCACTCCCTTGTTGAAGAGAGTGTCGTCCATCATGCAGAGCAGTGCGGCTCCCTCGTTCATCCCGGCAACATCGTCGGGGTTGAGCGGGGCATACGAGAGTACGATGTTTTGGGCCAGCACAGTCTTGCGGTCGGTGATTTTCACGCCATACTCGGCATATTTCTCGTCGGAGAAGTCAATGTCGACGCCGGCGCCCGACTCCATGCATACGCTCATCCCCGCCGATGTGAGCAGCCCGCAGGCCTCCGGGGTGAGCAACAGGCGGGTTTCCTCGCTGTCGGGATAATTGGCGGCTATGCCTATATGGAGACGGCTCAGCGCCGTGATCTCTTCTTGCAGCTGCTCCTGGGGCTCAAACTGCATGGTAGCTTTCTCTTCTGCCATAGGTCTCTTTTTTTTCGTTTCTTCGGCAAATCTAACAAAAAAAATAATAAGTTGAAACCCATTGAGCAAAAAATGTTAAATTTGCGGTATGAAAGAAGAGAGGCTTTACATCGTGGGCTACATGGCGAGCGGGAAGACAACCTTCGGCCGCGCGTTGGCCCGCAGGCTGGGCTGGGACTTCATCGACCTCGACGAGCAGATAGAGCTCGAGCAGGGCCGGAGCATCCCCGAGCTGATGCGGAGCGTGGGCGAGCCTGCCTTCCGCGCCATGGAGAGCGCGGCCCTCAAGAAGACGTCGGCGCGGCGCAAGGTAATCGTGGCCTGCGGCGGCGGCACTCCCTGCTTCGGCGGCAACATGGAGTTCATGACCCTCCACGGCCATACGCTCTGGCTCGTGGCCTCGCCCGAAAAGATGGCCGAGCGCATAGAGCTTCAGGCCGGCTCGCGCCCTCTGGCGGCAGGGAAATCCGGGCCCGAACTCCTGGCCTTCGTGAAGTCTCACCTCCTCGCCCGGCAGCAGTATTACTGCCAGGCCGAATGGCGCCTCAACTCCGACAGCCTCGAGACGGCCGAAGAGATCGAGCGCACCATAGATAATTTTCTCGACAACCGAAAATGATTTTCACCCTCCCCAACGGCATGCGAGTGGCCTTGAGGCAGCATGCAGGCAACGTATCCTACGCCGGAGTGCTCATCAACGCCGGCACCCGCGACGAACCCGCCGCGGCCCACGGCCTGGCACACTTCGTGGAGCACACCATCTTCAAAGGCACTCCCACACGCTCGGCCTGGAATATCTCCAACCGCATGGAGAGCATAGGCGGCGAGCTCAACGCCTACACCTCGAAGGAGACCACCTCCGTCTATACCGTCGCTCCCGCGGGATATGAAGGGCGCGCGGCCGAGCTGATCGCCGACCTGATAGAGAACGCCTCCTTCCCCGCAGCCGAGCTCGACAAGGAACGCGAGGTGATCGTAGAGGAGATCAACTCCTGCCTCGACAATCCCGCCGACTACGTCTTCGACCGCTTTGAAGAGCTACTCTATCGCGGCTCAAGGCTCGAAAACTCCATTCTGGGCACTCCGGAGAGCGTGCGCTCAATCACCGGAGCCGACTGCAGGGCGTTCATCTCCCGTTTCTACAACCCCGCCAATATGGTGGGTTTCCTCTCCACGCCCCTCCCCGAGGCGAAGGCCCTGCGCCTGCTCGAAAGATACTGGGGCCGAATCCTCCGGGATGGCGCACGCCCGCTGCGCGAGGCGCCTGAGCCCATAGGCCGCTTCGAAGAGACCAAGGACGACGACGGCCACCAGGCCCACACCATCGTGGGGACACGCCTTTTCGCCCGCACCGACCCGCGCCGCTTCCCGCTGATGCTGCTCAACAATTACCTTGGCGGACCCTCCATGAACTCGCGGCTCAACTATCAGCTGCGCGACCGCCGCGGTCTCGTCTACACCGTGGAGAGCGTCATGAGCCTGCTCAGCGACACCGGGGCCCTCTACATCTATTTCGGCACCGACCGCCGCTCCGTGGACAAATGCCTCAGGATAATCTACCGCGAGCTCGACGCCCTGGCCCAGAACACCCTCTCGCCCCGACGCCTCGACAAGATCAAGGCCCAGTATTGCGGCCAGCTGCTCGTCAGCAGCGACAATGCCGAGTCGATGGCGATGGCCCAGGGTAAGAATCTGATGTTTTATGGCTCGGAGACGGATATCCCCGCGTTGGCCGCCCGTCTGCGCGAGGTGAGCGCCGAGGAGATCCGCGGCGTGGCCGAACTGCTGGTTCCCTCCGCCATGAGCCACCTCACCCTTATGTAACTCAACGCCATGAATATAGCCGGAATAGATCTTGGAGAGAGGCCGTTGCTCCTGGCCCCGATGGAAGACGTCACCGACGCCACCTTCCGCATGCACTGCCGCGAGCAGGGCGCGGCCATGGTCTACACCGAGTTTGTCTCGGCCGAAGCCCTTGTGCGCGACATCCCCTCCACCCTGCGCAAGCTGAAAATCAACGACGCCGAGCGGCCTGTGGCCATCCAGATCTACGGGCGCACGGCCGAGGATATGGTGCGCGCCGCGCAGATCGTGGAGAAAGCCGGCCCCGACATCATCGACATCAACTTCGGCTGCCCCGTGAAGAAAGTGGCCTCCAAGGGCGCCGGCGCCGGCATGCTCCGCGACATCCCCCGCCTGCTCGACATCACCGAAAAGGTGGTGAAGGCCGTCTCGCTCCCGGTGACGGTGAAGACACGCCTCGGCTGGGACTGCGAAAACAAGATAATCTGCGATCTTGGCCCGCGCCTGCAAGACTGCGGCATCAAGGCCCTTACCGTGCATGGCCGCACACGCTCGCAGATGTATACCGGCAGCGCCGACTGGACGCTCATCGGGCGCCTTAAGGCCGACCCGCGCATGGAGATTCCGATTATCGGCAACGGCGACATCACCACCCCTGAGGAGGCCGCCCGGGCCTTCGACCTCTACGGCGTCGACGCCGTGATGGTGGGCAGGGCCTCTTTCGGCGCTCCCTGGATCTTCAACGAGATGCGCCAGTTGCTCGACACGGGCACAGTCTCTCCTATCGACCCCCATCTGAAATTCAACATGTTGCGGCGCCAGATTGAAGAGAACATCGAGCAGATAGACGAATACCGCGGCATCCTCCACACCCGGCGCCACCTCGCCGCCACCCCCCTGCTCAAGGGTCTGCCCAACTTCCGGCAGCACCGCATCGCCATGCTCCGCGCCGAAACGAAGGCCGACCTCCTCGAAATCCTTGACCAAATCGAAACCACCTTCTTCCCGGCCTGATCCCGGGACCCCCGGCCTATGTCGCTATCACTCAAGACCAAAACACTGCGCACCCTGAAATGGAGCACGTTCGACCGCCTCTCGGCCCAGGTGCTCTACGCGGTGGTGGGGATAGTGCTGGCCAACAAGCTCTCGAAAGACGACTTCGGTCTCGTGGGGGCGCTCACGGTGTTTCAGGCGCTGGCGCTCATTCTGGTCGACAGCGGCTTCGGCGCCGCCCTGCTGCAGCAGAAAGACCCCCGCGAGCGCGACTACTCCACCGTCTTCTGGTTCAACCTCATAGTGAGCCTCGCCATCTACGCCGTCCTCTTCTTCTGCGCCCCGGCCATCGCCGCCCTCTTCCACGACGCGCGGCTCGAGACGATGTCGAGGGTGATGTTCACCGCCTTTGTGATCAACGGCCTGGGGATAATCCAGACCAACCGCCACACCAAGATGATGAATATGCGGCCCGTGGCGGTGGCCAATGTCACGGCGCTCGTCCTCTCGGGAGGACTGAGCATGGGCCTGGCGCTCGGGGGCTTCGGCGCCTGGGCCATCGTATGGCAGACGGTATCGCTTGCCGTAATCAAGACCGGCATCCTCTGGATCACCGGGAAATGGCTCCCGCGCCCTTTCTTCTCGCGCGAAACCTTCCGCCGCATAAGGCGTGTGGGCGCCAGTGTGCTCACCTCCTCGCTGCTCAACACGGGGTGCATGCAGGTCTACAACTTCGTGATCGGTGCCTTCTACAGCCTCCCCCTCCTCGGCGTCTACACCCAGGCCGACCGCTGGAGCCGCATGGGGAGCGCCTCGCTGAGCCAGATTCTCACCTCGTCGTTTGTCCCGCTCCTCTCCGGAGTGCAGGACGACCCCGAGAACTTTCTGCGCTACACCCGGCGCATCAACCGCTTCACCGCCTTCATGACCTTCCCCTTCATGCTTTGGCTCACGGCGGCCGCGGCACCGATTTTCCACCTCCTTTTCGGCCATAAATGGGACGACGCCATCCCCCTCTTCCAGATTCTGATGATTCGCGGCCTCTTCGCCGTGCTCACCTCCCTCTACAACAATTTCCTGCTCGCGCGCGGCAAGAGCCGGGCACTGATCATCATGGAGGGGATAAAAGATATCCCGATTGTGGTGGCCCTGGGGGCTACGGTCTGGACCTTCAGCCTCGAGTGGCTGGTGTGGGGACAGCTGGCCGCCTCGATAGTTACGTGGGTCCTCTCCGTATGGCTCACTCGCCGTTCGCTCGCCATCAGCTCGCGCCTGCTCGTGGCCGACCTCTTCCCCTTCTTCGCGGCCTCGTTTGCCATGGCGGTGGCCTGCTGCTTTGTGCTGCTTCTGGCCCTTCATCCCGCCGTGCTCCTCCTGATCGACCTTGCCGTGGGCCTCGGCGTCTACCTCCTCGTGCTGCGCATCAAAGGCACCGACGAGCTCCGCGAAGCCCGCTCCATCCTCCTCCGAGCCCTCCGCCGCAAACCCACTGCCCCCACAACCGAAGCCCCGGAATCCACCCCCACCGACACCCCCGACGCCTGACTCCTCGCCACAGACTGTTTCCCCAAATTTTGTTAAATTTGCATCATGGCGGACACAATGACCCCGGAACAGCGTCATCGATGCATGGCGGCGATAAGAGGGAAAGACACCAAACCGGAAATGTTGGTGAGGCGCTACCTGCACTCTTTGGGCTACCGCTACGGCTTGCACAACAAGAAGCTCCCCGGGAGTCCCGACCTCGTCCTCCGCAAGTATAAAACCGTGATTTTCATTCACGGCTGCTTCTGGCACGGTCACGAGGGATGCAAATTTTACAGACTGCCAAAAACCAACGAAGAATTCTGGGAAGAGAAGATAACCCGCAACCGCCGGCGAGATCAGGAGACTGCCACAAAGCTGGCGGCAAAGGGTTGGAACGTGGTGACCATTTGGGAGTGCGACCTCAAAAACAAGGAGAAGCGCGAGAGAACCCTTTCAAACCTCCACTTCACCCTTCAGCGGCTCCAATCACCGCCGAAAATGTATGAGACTGACATTCAGCCCGGTTTGGCAGCCGAAGAAGAAGGAAGTTATAAAAAAGGGTGAAAAATTAAGTATATTTAACAGGTCGCTGCCTGACATTGGCAGTATTTGGGTTTAATTTTGTGGCATCATTACAAAGTCACGCCAAAATTTAGTAACTTTGCAATGAAAAGCGTTTGACGTTGACAAAGACCGATTCACTCAAACAAAATAAATTAACAAATAACGAAACATCCGTATAGCCACGCAAGGTTTTGGTCGCCCGTCAACCCTACACGGAAGTTCCTGTTTCTTGAAAGTACCATGTAATTGTGGCTCAACCAAAAAAAATTAAAGTATTTGAAGGGTTCGCTGGTTACGGCGGAGCATCATTTGGATTGAAACGTTCCGGCTTAAACTATGAGGTAATAGGCATGTCGGAGTTTGATAAATTTGCAAGCGATTTATTAGCTCAAAATTTTCCTGACATTCATAACTGGGGGGATATTACAACATTGGATCCAACCGAACTTCCTGACTTTGATTTGTTTACAGGCGGTTTCCCGTGCCAGCCATTTTCTTCAGCTGGATTACAACTCGGTTTTGACGACAAATATGGGAGAGGCACATTATTTCATCATATCATTAGAATTTGTAAAGTCAAGAAACCAAGATATCTTTTGCTTGAGAATGTAAAAGGATTAACTCAAAAAAAATTCACTTCTACCTTTGACACCATGAAGCAAATGCTTCGAGATTTAGGATACGGGGAGATTGCATATGGAATTCTAAATTCTAAAGATTATGGAATACCACAGAATCGAGAAAGATTGTGGATTTTTGCTCAATTAGGTGGACTGCCGAAAAATTTTGAAATCACGCCTCCAAAAGTTGAACTTAAATTTCGTTTTGGAGATTTTCTCGATGCCAATCCTCCGGAATACTTATATTTATCAGACGCTCAAATTGCCCATCTAAAAGTTAAACATAGAATTGATTCATTTCTAGTAGATGAACCTCTGTGCTTTGACGTCTATAACAAAAAAATAAAAAAAGATGCTTTGTGTATCACAATAACCCAACCAGAACATAATAGTCTCCGAGTCATTGAAAAACCTAAAAACGGGAAAGAAATAGTCCGGAAAATGTCTGTTGATGAACAATTCCGTTTTATGGGTTTTGAAGACGGAGAACTTAAATATGAGGGCCATTCTTATTCTCAAATGTCTAAAAGAGCCGGTAACGGCTGGGACGTAAACTTAGTCGGAATCTTACTTAAACATATATTTTCTCAACTATGATACTTAATTTGCATTCTCTCGCATTCAATACCTTTACTACCTCTGGAGGTGGCAACCCTGCATGGGGTACAGAAATGGGCCAAGGAGATGGTTATAGATTTAGTTTTGAAGACAGTGATAAATTTATTACAGCTCTTGTTTATAATTCAATCCCAAACCCACAATCACGTATCTATTGTCCATTAGGCAAAGGAGGCCAACAAGCAGACGACTATGAATTTGTTATTGGCAGTCTTTTCAATAAAGTTTTCGTCAACAACATTTTAGTAGACGGCAAGTTCCTTTTATTGGTAGTTAAGAAACTTGTCGGAGCAAATCATGTGGGTCGTCGGACACTTAAGTATAACCCAAGAATGACCCTTGATGGCATTAATTATAATGAACCTTGTTTTAAAACAATGGCTCGGGCAATAGGAGCGTCAGATGGAGGTTCGTGGTTTGTTAGCCAAATTGAAGTTAAGAATCAAGATGAGTTACATTTTACCGCTCATATTCTTGATGCTGAGCAACAAACAACTTTTGAAAATGCAGAAGATCGATCAAGAAAATTACAAGAAAAACTTCAAGCATACGCTAAAGATACAGAGGATAGTAATTTAAGAAAATTTGCCGAAAATTTGAGGCCAGATGAATCTCGGCAAGTTATATATTTTGGCGCTCCTGGAACTGGGAAATCTTTTGCCATAAAGGACGCTTGCGACAGGTTCGAACATTATAGAATTACCTTTCACCCTGACACAGATTATTCTTCTTTTGTCGGTTCATACAAACCGACAACGAAAGAAGTAATTTTACGTGATATGTCAGGTCATCCAATAAAAGAAAACAACGAGATAGTAACAGAGGATAAGATTATTTATGAATTTGTCACACAATCATTTTTGAAAGCGTACATTGCTGCATGGAAGGAGCAGGCTAATGCAACACCTTCTCCTGTTTTCTTGATTATTGAAGAAATAAACCGTGGCAATTGTGCCCAAATTTTCGGGGACATTTTTCAACTTCTTGACAGAAATGAAAAGGGATTTTCAGAATATTCAATTTCTTCCGATTCAGATTTGCAAAAGAAGCTTGCTAAATCTTTCAAAGATTTAGTTATTTCTCGAACATCTGAAATCAATTCTTTATATGGAAAAGACATTGTTTCAAAAATACTTGATGGAACTGAACTTCTATTGCCCGATAATTTGTTCATTCGTGCTACGATGAACACTTCCGACCAATCGCTTTTCCCCATTGACTCAGCTTTCAAGCGTCGTTGGGATTGGCGATACGTAAATATCAAGAACCACGAGGAAGAAAATTATGCAATTTCCTTCTCTAATGGTAATAAATATAGTTGGTGGGATTTCCTCGAAAAAATTAATGCTCAAATTGAGGGCGGAGACATACAACAAGAGGATAAAAAGCTCGGTTATTTCTTTGCCAAAGCCCAAAAAGGAGAAATTTCAGCAGAAACTTTCCTCTCTAAAGTAATTTTCTTCCTCTACAATGATGTCTTTAAGGATTTCGGATTGGATCAAGATTTCTTCAAAGATGAAAAAGGCCAAACAATGACGTTTGCTTCTTACTTTGATCACAAAGGTAAAATTATTGAAGACAAAGTTGAAAAGTTCCTTAATAATCTGGATATACAACCATTACCTTCGGATGATGATAATTCAGATTTTGACGGCGAGACTCCTATAAAATCTGGCATCCATGCTCGTGTTAATGGTATAAAAGTATGGACAATTACTTACGCTCTTTATAATACTTTGCGAGCTGTAGTCAAGAATTATAATTATAACGATTTGCTCAACATTCTTAATGAGCACATTATCCGAGAATCAGAGTTTATAAAAACTATTCCATCTGCAGAAGGCTATCAAAAGGAAAAACGTTGGTACAATTACAAGCCTCTTACGACAGCTGACGGTATTACGTTTGTAATTACCAATCAATGGAAAAAAGAATATATCCCACAAATTAAACAGTTAGCCAAAGCATTGAATGTTTCTTTTGAAGATATAGAAGAATGAACCTCCTTATCGAAGGATATCCGTATCCGATTGAAGCGTTAAAAGAACTGTTCCCTAACGTCGATGAACTCGATGTTGTGGACGGCGTAGCCTCCGTTAATTACGTCGGCTACTACTATTACGCTGAAAAAGGACACTCTGTTTTCATCCTTCCAAAAGTGGTTATCGACCAAAACAATGATGTGTTCGGTATCCCTGGCCGGAGACCCGAAGACATAATCAGATTAACAGACCCTGATAATCCCCTAACAGAAAGCCAACGGTCTTTCATCTATGGTTTATCGGTTTGGATTTACCGAGCCATTGCCGTGTATAGAGACAACTGCATCCATGCCGGCAAAGACCGAACCATAATTCGACAACAGAATGTCATCAAATTAGGTAAAGGTAAACGCCGTACAAGCAATACTTTTCTCGACATCTTGCTTTCGCTCATTGATTTCAATAAGCAAAATCAAGATTGGTTCATGTTCATTCTAAAGAACATTCACAGTGGGTTCAACAAGATAAATTGGAACAGAACGATTGCGAGGTCACAAGTGGTCGTTCAAAATGACGAGCCAATTTATCTTAATCCTGTAACAAAAAAACGTCAGATTAACTTCGATGAAGAACTTCTCGTAATCTTTTATTCCATTCTCAACTATATTCGTGAAGAATACGGCTTCCCAATAAAGTTGAATGTAAATTACGAGCTTATAACAGGCAAACGCTTCAAGCGGTATCTTCCGCATAAACGAGAAGACGGAACTACCGACCCCGGCTTCGGAGTGCGCCGTTTACGTCAGATAAAGTATAAATACTTTTCCGACAAAGCTCTGCAGTTATGGGATCTTTGTTTTGCCTTTTTCGACCAATCCAAACAGATCAAAATCAACTCGCAAATCAACGAATTTCTGCTTGCCAAAAACTTCAACATTGTTTTTGAGGCGATTATTGACGACCTGATTGGAGATAAGAAATTCCCGGACAAACTGAACAAGAACCAAGAGGATGGCAAGGAAGTTGACCACATGTTCTTATATAATAGTGTCACTACGGAGGAGACCGATAAGAAAACGTATTATCTCGGCGACTCTAAATATTATCGTCAGAAAAACGAAATAACCAAAGAGTCTGTTGCCAAGCAATACACCTATGCCCGTAATGTTATTCAGTGGAACCTGAATCTTTTCTTTGGAGAAAACGCAGACCCCACACAAACGGAAACCGATTTTTGTCTACGCGACGATGTAACGGAGGGTTACAATATTATACCGAACTTTTTCATCAGTGCCACCGTGCCTGACAGCCTTTCATATTCTGACGACCAGATAACGGACACAAAACGCAAAAACAAGGTTTTTGTGTCGCAACAGTTCCGAAACCGATTGTTCGACCGCGACACCCTCCTTATCACTCATTATGATGTGAACTTTCTTTTCGTTGTTTCGCTCTATGCCCGTAACAACTTAATCCAAAAGAAGAATTGGCAAAAGAAAGTGCGCGAAATCTTCCGCAAGAAAATCCAGGAGGAGCTGAACGCCCGATATAATTTTCAAGCTATGAGGGCCAAGCCGGGTGTGAATACGCGCGAATTTATCGAAACGCATTTCAAAGACATTCTCGGCAAGGTTATCGCTCCCTTCTCCGATAGAAACCTTGTGGCTCTTGCGCTAGACAACGGTAATCAACTGCGCAAAGCTATTGAAGAGGAAACAAACGAAATAAAACGCCTGAATAAGGAGCTTCAACTCAAAGAACTTATCGCAGAAAACGAACGCACCAAAGAATTGCTGGAGCAATACTTTGAAATGAAAGACTTCAAACTGGGTGAAGATGCAAGCAGCCTCCTGCCGCCCCCTTCTGTGGAACCCGCCTATATTCCCGGGACATCCAAAAGAGGTGTGCTTATGGTTATGCTTATGAACTATGACTCAAAATATCCAAATTTCGCCAGAGAGGGAAAAATTGCCATTCCTGTCATTTACACAAAGAATGGTATGGAGATTTTAGAAAATCTAGAATCAATCGGCTCCGTTCTTTTTCATACATGGAATGTTGCCAACCAGCACCTGTTTGCCACAATTAAAAAGCTCTCGGTTGTACCAAGGCCTGAAGTTCCGGAGAATTATTACATTCCACGCAACCCCAATAAGCCTGCCGACATCCCGGAAGAAGTTGAATTCCTTTATATCCTGGCTGATTTAGATTTCAACGACGAGCTTGACTCATCTGCCCTCGATTGTCGGAAACGACCGGCGGAAGTACAAAGAGACGCTCCACGTTATGAGGCCCAATATTCAACCTTAGACGAGCTTCAGGTTATTTAACTTGAGGGGGAAGGGTGAAGCAAGGCCGGCGAGTCGGGGTTTACGATGGGGGCTGGATGGTTTTGTGGAGAGGCGCGGGGGTTGGCAGGAATTTTTTTGGGGAGAATGAGGTGGGGGCTTAAACTTTTTGGGGAGGCGGGGGTCTAAGAGTTATATGAAGATGAAATATGTTTTGCTCGCCGGAGTAGCTTTCACTGCAGCCTGGTCGGGATATGCGGCCGTGCTGTCGGGCCGCGTGTCCGATATGACTGGCGAAGGCCTCCCGGGCGCTCTCGTTACCGTAAAGACTTTGCCCGACTCCACCCGTGTGGCGGGCGTTATGACCGATTTAGACGGCTTTTTCGAGGTCGCAGACCTCCCTGTGGGCGATTATAACGCCCGGTTCAGCATGGTGGGGATGCAAGACCTCCCCTACAACTTCCAGATACATTCGGAGAACGACACCGTGCGCTTCGACCAGGTGAAGCTCTCGGAAAACAGCGTCTTCCTCGACGAAGTGGTGGTAACGGGCATCCGTCCGGCCGTGGTGGCGAAGGAAGACACGCTGGAGTTTAACGCCGGCTCGTTTCACACCTCCCCCAACGCCACTGTGGAAGACCTGCTGAAGAAGCTTCCCGGCGTGGAGGTAAGCAACGACGGCAGCATCTCCTCTGGCGGGAAGACCATCACCAAGATTCTTGTGAACGGGAAAGAGTTTTTCAACGACGACCCGCAGGCGGCCACCAAAAACCTTACGGCCGACATGGTGGAGAAGGTGCAGGTGATCGACAAGAAGAGCGACCTGGCGCTGCTCACCGGTGTGGACGACGGCGAGGAGGAGACCGTGATCAACCTTACCGTGAAGAAGGACATGCAGAACGGATGGTTCGGCACGGTGAAGGGCGGCTACGGCACCAACGGCCGCTACGAGGCCTCGCTCAACGCCAACTATTTCAGCAACGGCAACCAGGTGTCGATAATCGCCGGCGGCAACAACATCAACGAGATGGGCTTCGGCGACAGCGGCCGTGGCCGCTTCAGAGACTTCGGCGGCTCCGGCGGTATCACCACCTCGCAACGCGTGGGGGTGAACTTCAACGTGGGGAACGAGGAGATTTTCCGCGTGGGCGGCAACGTGTTTTACACCCACTCCTCGCGCGACTCGCGCCAGCGCAAGGAGACACAGTATCTCTTCCCCGACTCGACCAGCTACAACACCGGCGGCAGCCAGACCTTCGACCGAGGCCACAACGTGCGCGCCGACTTCAGGTTGCAATGGAACATCGACGCCAACAACACCCTCGACTTCCGGCCCCGCTTCTCGCTAAACTACCGCAACACCGAGCTGCGCGACTCCTCGATGCTCCGCTATGCCGAGGATATGGACGCCCTGGTAAACAACATCAACAACAAGCAGGCCAACCGCGGCCTGAGCTATCAGCTCGACGGCAATCTCATCTTCAACCATAAGGTGGCCTCGCATCCCGGACGCTCGATGAGCCTCCAGATGCAATACAGCTTCTCCAACACACGCCAGCGCGGCACAACCTGGAGCGACATCGAATATTACCTGCTCGCCGAAGACTCCGAGGAGCTCTTCCGCTATCTCGACTCGCGGCAATGGAACAATTACGTGCAGGGACGGTTCACATGGACCGAGCCGCTGCGCCTCGAGGGAGGGCACTTCCTCAATGTGGCCTACACGGCGTCGGGACGCTTCAACAACGCCGACAAACTGACCTACAACCTACCCTTCGACCTCTACGACGGGAAGGGTGAAGTGCCGTATTTCCCGGCCGTGCCCGACGGGAGCGACGAGCTGCTCAACCTCTCCAACCGATTCAGAAACAAGTTTTTCAACCAGGAGCTGCAGGTAGGCTACAAAAAGGTGAGCAAGACTTTCAACCTGGAGGCGGGCCTTATCTTCTCGCCCTCTATGTCGAAGAGCGAAGACCTCATCGATGATGCGCGCAACATCCCTACGCGATGGGTGTGGAATGTGGGGCCTTTCGCCCGGATACGGTATAAATTCGGCGAGCGCGGCAGCATCAACATCAACTACCGGGCGCGCACCTCGCAGCCGTCGATGACACAGCTGCAACCGGTGGCAGACGTGTCGGACCCCCTCAACATCATAGTGGGTAATCCTTCGCTGAAGCCCACCTTCACCCAGAGCGTAAACGCGCGCTTCAGCAACTACAACACTTCGCGCCAGCAGTCGATAGCGGCCATGCTCTCGGCCTCCTACGCGCTCAACACCATCGTGAGCAACACCACAACAGACCGCGAGAGCGGCGTGCGCACCACCACCTACTCTAACGCCAACGGCAATCTGAACCTCACCGGGATGTTCATGCTCAACCAGCCGGTGGGAAACCGCAAATGGCGCATCAACACCCGCATGGGCGCCCGCTATGCAAGCGTGCCGGGTTACATCGACGGCGACTTCAACCGCAGCGGCAACCTGGTGCTTTCGCCTGCGGCCGGCGTCACCTTCAGCACCGACATCTTCCAGGTGAGCGTAAATCCCACCTATACCTTCAACATGGCCACCAACTCGCTGGCCGACCAGACCAACCGCTACATCCACTCCTACGGCTTCACCGGCGACGCCTCCCTATACCTCCCCTTCGGCCTGGAGATCTCGACGGATATCAACTATTCTTACTCCACCGGTTACTCGCGGGGCTTCGAGAGGCGCCAGGCCCTCTGGAACGCCCAGGCTTCCTACTCGATCCTCAAAGACCGCAGCCTGACCTTCGGAGTGAGGGTATACGACATCCTGGGCCAGCGCCAGAACATATCGCGCACCGTGAGCGCCAACATGATTGTAGACAGCGAGCAAAACGACCTCACGCGCTATCTGATGTTCAGCGTGGCGTGGCGTTTCAGCTCTTTCAAGAAGTCGGCCGATACCAACTCCGAAGGTATTTTCGACGACGGCATCCCGCCGCAGGGACCTCCTCCCGGGATGGTAGAAGGTGGGATGGGCGGTCCTCCTCCGGGGATGGGCGCCGGCGGCACTCGCAGCGGCGGTTCACGCAACGGCACGCGCAGCGGTGGCAACGGTGGCGGCTTCGGAGGGTTCGGCGGTCCGCCCCCGATGTAATATGGCAGCTTTGAAATGACCCTCTCGATAGATCTGCTGAAAGAGAAATTCAACCGGTATAACGCCCTGATCTTTGCAGGGCGTCTCCCCGACGTGCCTATCCTGATATGCGAGGCGAAGACGTTTGCCGGCCAATGCCGCTCGAAAGTGCGCCGCCTTCCCGACGGACGCCGCGAGCATTACGACTTCACCATCAAGATAAGCAACAAATTCAGCCAGACCGAGGAGGAGCTCGACGACACCTTGATCCATGAGATGATCCACTACTTCATCGCCCTTCACGGCTTCGAAGACACCAGCACCCACGGCCAGCTCTTCAAGGCGATGATGCACTCCATCAACGCCTCCCACGGCCGCAACATAACCATCTCGGGCCACTACGACCGTGACACGATGCAGGCCGCGAAGGGGCGATGGCACGTGGTGGCCGTGATGCAGATGAAAAACGGCCAGACGGGGATAAAGGTGCTCCCGCGGGTGCAGCCGAAAATCATAACCTTCTATAAAAACGTGAAGGCGTCGCGCCAGGTGAAGAGCGTGGACCTCTACCTGCACTGCGACCCCTACTTCGACACCTTCCCCACCTCGACGGCGCTGAGGGTGCATTACGTAGAGTCCGAGCTGCTTCAATCCAAGCTTCAGGGCGCCCACCGCCTTGAAGTCTCGGGCAACACCCTCATCCAGCGCTGAGCCACCACCTCATATCCATCTCCCCCTATATGCAAAAAAAGAGGTGATGCATTTGCATCACCTTCTTTCCTAATCTTCTGTGTTCTCTCTGATTAGTTAGCAGCTTCGGCAGCAGCTTCAGCGGGAGCAGCTTCTGCAGCAGCTTCAGCGGGAGCAGCTTGTTCTTCACCTTCAGCGGGAGCAGCTTCAGCTTCAGCAGCAGCTTCGCCTTCAGCGGGAGCTTCAACTTGTTCCTGAGCGCATTCAGCGTTTTCGCCTTCAGCCTTGTTTGAGTTGTCGCAAGATACCATACCTACTGCGAACAGAACTGCGAGAGATAAAACTAATTTTTTCATCTTTGTAAAACTTTAAAATAATAAAACAATAAATTGCTATCAAAAACTTTGCAAAGTTATAACTAAATTTTCAATCTGCAAGTGCAACCGTCATATTTTTTTTGATATCTATATAAATTTTTACATTTTTTAACTAAAATTACCTTAAAATACCCCCTTTTGGCCAGAATCCACCCAATATCACCTATAAATTATTAACACTTGTTAACATTTAAAGGTCGAATAAAACCTCTCTTTTATCAAATTTTTGATTAATTTTGCACAACTCAACATGAATTAACCAACAATGACCCATTTCCAGGCCGGAAGCGCGGATTTCCACCGGCGGAAATGCAAACTTTTCAAGAAATGGATGTTTTAGACTCAATCGACATTAAACTGCTGAAGCTGCTGCAAGAGAATTCTCGACTTACTACCAAAGAACTGGCAGCAGAAGTGGGCCTTTCAATTTCTCCCGTCTACGAGAGGGTAAAGAGGTTAGAGAACGAAGGGTACATCGACAGATATGTGGCCCTGCTTGACCCCGAGAAAGTAAATCTCGGCCTGATTGCTTACGTAACGGTAAAACTCTCGAAGCAGTCCACCCAAGGGATGAACGAGTTTGTGGAAACCGTGCAGAGGATTTCAGAGGTTACGGAGTGCTACAGCGTGGCCGGAAGGTATGATTTCCTGATGAAGGTCTACGCCCCCAACATGTATTATTACCGCACCATCGTGCTCGACGTGCTCGGCAACATCGATTCAATCGGAGCCATCGAGTCGACCTTCGTGATGGCCGAGGTGAAGCAGACCACATCGCTCCCCCTGCGCCAGCTCAACAACGCGGAGTGACCCCGGAGGGGCTCAGACCCTTTATCATATACAGCATCTGTATACACCAACATATACATCAGACAGGAGCGGCCTTCTCGTGGTGAGAAAGCCGCTCCTACTTTTATTTTCAGTACCAACTAAACTATTTTCGAATCCAAGCAGTAAGGTGTGTCAGAGTGTTCATTATCACACACCGTCTTAATGGTTGTGCTCGCCGTGCTCCGTAGACATGGAGTTAAGGAAGAACGCGCCTTTGGTAACGACATCGGCATCCTCGGGCAACGGCTCGAGGGGTGTAACCTGCACATACCCTCCACTGCGCATCCCGGCTGCGATCTCGCGCTTCTCAAACAGCTGCATCGTCTCGCCATCTTCCTCTTCAGTTCCGGCCAGCACAAAGATGTAGCTCTTCCCTCCGGCGCTCACGACGGCACCTTCGGGGAGCGCCTCCACCTTCTCGCCGGCAGCCCCTATCGAGGCCGAAACCATCATTCCGGGGTAGACACGCTCGTCGCCCGTCAGGCCGGAAAGCGCCACCCTGACGCCCACCATCCTGCTCTCGGCGCCGACCACAGGCGTTACCTCCTGCACCTTCCCGGCAAACCGGCAGTCGGGATTCGAGACGAGAGCCATCTCCACCTCCACCCCGGGCGCGACGGCAGCCACATCCTTCTCGGGGAGGCTGAGCCGGCAGTACATCCCGTTCAAATCAACGATTTTCGCTATCGGGGTCTGCATGTCGGCATAACTGCCGATGGTGGCCGGAATTTCTGTCACGGTGCCGGAGATGTCGACCCTTACGGCATACATGCTCCCCGAGCCGGATTCAGCCACTCCGAAGTCGCGCATCCTGGCGTTGACGCCTTCGAGACGCGTGCGCGCCATCTGCAGATCGCTCTGCGCACGGTCGAGATTCTTCCTCACGCCAGCACCCTGCGACGAGAGAGCCTGCTGGCGCGTCACTTCGCGCTCGGCCGCCTCCACCTCCCGAAGAGCCAGCTGGCGTTCGTTGCGGAGCGCGGCGATTTCGGGCGCCTCCACATAGGCAACTACCGTGCCCTTCTTAACCTTTGAACCTTCAGCCACACAAATCTTGCGCACCACCCCGGGATAGACGGCGCTCACCGTAGCCATCCCCGTGGCCGGCAATTCGAGCGTGCCGGTGGCGGTGATCGAAGCCGACATCACGCGCGCCTCCATCTTCCCCACCTCGATACCGACCGCCTCCATCTGCTTCTGCGAAACCTCTATCGGAGCTCCCTCCTCATGCTCGTGATGATGGTGGTCGTGGTCGGCGTCGCCTCCGGTCTGGCCCGGAGTGCAGCCCGAGGCAAGCAGCGCCGCCAGGAATAAAGTGATTGATATAAAGCTGTATCTTCTCATGGGCAGGTCATTAGTCTTTTTAGGGCCACGGCGGTGTGGTTGTAATCTTCGAGGCACTGCAGATGCTCTCTATACACGTCGTAAGCTGTCTCCATGTTTGAAATATATTCTATGTAGTCGATCTCGCCGAGGGTGTAGGAAACTTCTGCAAGCCTCATTATCTCGTCGGCGCGGGGCAGGCTGGAAGTGCGGAACCCGTCGAGCGACGCCGAGAGGGTATGCAGCGCGGCTTTGAGCCGTTCCACTTCTGCAACGGCGCGGTCTTCCTCAGCCTCCATGTTGAGCCTTAAGATGCGGCTCTCGATGGTCGACGCCTTCACACGAGCCGAATTACTCCCAAAGAAGAGGGGCACCGACAAGCCTACCTCAAAACCCATAAAATTACCTTTCTCAAACGGCAGTCGTTCAATATGATACGGATTGAAGCTCTTTATCAGCGCCTGCACTGTGGCTCCGATCGATATCCCCGGCAGAAATTCGTTTTTGGCCAAAGTCACCTCGCGCTCGGCCACCTTCAGCTCCTCGATGTTGGAGAGGCCTGCCAGAGTGGAGAAATAATCGTAATTATCCACGGCGCCTATTTCAACGGGCCTGAGCGGTTCGCGAGCCAACGTGAACGGCTCGGAGCACCCCGCCAGGCGCTGCAGTTCTGATAGCTGGACGTCGTAGCGCAGCTGAAGAGCAGTGCGTTCCATCCGGTATTTCTCCGCCACCCTTTCGGCATTGATTAGTTCGAGTTTGCTGCTTTCGCCCTGCTCGAGGCGCACGGCGGCCACGCGGCAAAACTCCTGCAGACGCACCTGCAGCGAATCGTTGAGCGCCAGCAGCTCGGCCAGATACATCGCCGTCCAGTAAGCATCCGTTATCTCTGTCTCCACTTCGGAGGCCATCACGGCGAAACGCCTCTGCTCAAGTGCAGTTTTGGCCGAAAGCAAGCGATGGCGCCCCACATAGACGGTGGGGAAATCGAAATCCTGGCTGAACATCACCCCGTTTTCCGGGCCTCCCCCGCCGGTGGTCTCCTGCTTGAGTGTAACAGAGGTGAACGGCGGATTGAAAGCCGTCCCCTTCAGCGCCCGCGCCTTCTCGATCTGGAGCGCGGCGGCCTTTACTCTCGGGCTGTGGCTCAGGGCCGAATCAACCAGCGCCTCGAGCGTGAGCCCGGCCGTCTGCCCCATGGCCATCGACGGCATCAACCACGCCATCAAGCCCAAAATCAATAATTTAAAAGCTTTATTTCCCTGCATCTGCGCTCCGTTTTGCAAACAGTTTATAAATAGCGGGTATCACCATGAGCGTCAGCACTGTGGCCGTGAGTAAGCCGCCTATCACCACGGTGGCCAGCGGACGCTGCACTTCGGCGCCGTCGCCGTGGGAGAGCGCCATCGGCAGGAATCCGAACGAGGCCACCAACGCGGTCATTATCACCGGTCTGAGCCTCAGTCGGCACCCCATCTCTATACGCTTGCGGATATCCTTGACCCCCTCTTTCTCAAAAGTGTTGAACTGCCCCATGAGCACGATGCCGTTGAGCACCGCCACACCGAACAGGGCGATAAATCCGACTCCCGCGGAGATGCTGAACGGCATCCCCCTCACCCAGAGCGCCACCACGCCGCCGATGAGCGCCAGCGGTATCGCTGTGGACACCATCAGGGTCTCCCTCACGCTGCGAAGGGTGGCATAGAGCAGCAGTAGGATGAGCACCAGCGCGAGGGGCACCGCTATCGAGAGCCTTGACGTGGCCTCCTGCAGATTCTTGAATTCGCCCCCGTAGCGCAGGGTGTAGCCCGAAGGGAGTTCCACTTCCGTGTCGATAATGTCCTGAATCTCGTTCACCACGCTCTGCACATCGCGGCCCGAGACGTTGAACCCCACATAGATGCGCCGCTCGCCGTCCTCGCGCGTGATCTGCGCCGGAGCGTCTTTATACTCCACGGAGGCAACGGCTCGCAGGGGCACGCTGCCGCCGGCCGGGAGAAGCAACGGCAGATTCCTCACCGCCTCGATGTCGTTGCGCAGGTCGCCGTCCATGCGCACCACCACGTCAAACGAGCGCTCGCCCTCCATCACCACGCCGCTCTTTTCGCCCGCAAACGCACCCTCGAGGGCGGCATTCGCCTCGGCCACCGTCAGCCCGTAGGCACCCAGCAGGTCGCGGGAATATTCCACCTGAATCTGCGGCAGACCCGTCACCCGCTCCACCTTCGGCGACGTGATTCCTTTCACGCCCTTTATCGCTCCGGCAATCTCCTCGGCCTTCGCCGTCAGCACGTCGAGGTCGGGGCCATAGAGCATCACAGCCACGTCCTGGCGTATACCGGTGATCAGCTCGTTGTTGCGCATCTGCACCGGCTGGCTCATTTCGGCTTCCATCCCCGGAATAAGCGACAGCGTCTTCGCCATCTTGGCCATTAGCTCGTCTTTCGTGCGCGCGGAAGTCCACTCTTTCTTCGGAATCAGCGAAATCAGCATGTCGGCGCGCTCCACGGGCATCGGGTCGGTGGGAATCTCCGCGCTACCGATGCGCGTAACGGCCTGGCGCACTTCAGGATAATTCTCCTTGATGAGACGCTCGGCCAAGGTGGTGGTCTCCACCATCTGCGAGAGCGACGTGCCCTGAGCCATGCTTATCTCCACGGCGAAGTCGCCTTCCTCAAGGGTTGGGATAAACTCGCCGCCCAGACGCGTGAAGAGCCATACGCTGCCGCCGAAGAGCAACACCATAAATATAAGGAGGGCCTTGGCGTGACGCAGGCAAAAGTTGAGCAGAGGCGTGTAGAGCTTCTGCATCCCGAGCATCAGGCGGTCGGAGTAATTCTTTTTCAGCCTCGGCTTGCGGCTCAGGAAGAGCGCCGAAGCCATGGGCACGTAAGTGAGCGAGAGGATAAAGGCGCCGAGCACCGCAAAGAAGATGGTGAGGGCCATCGGGCGGAACATCTTCCCCTCGATTCCGGAGAGAGTGAGCAGCGGCAGATAGACAATCATGATGATTATCTCGCCGAAAGCGGCGCTGTTTCGGATCTTCGACGCCGAGAGAATCACCTCCTCGTCCATCGCCGTGCGCGACAGACATTCGGCGCCGTATTTCTTCCCGAACTCATTTATATGCAGGCATACACATTCCACTATTATCACAGCGCCGTCCACAATCAGACCGAAGTCTATCGCCCCGAGGCTCATCAGGTTGCCGCTCACACCGAAGAGCTTCATCATACCGAAAGCGAAAAGCATGGCCAACGGTATCACCGAAGCCACCACCAGTCCCGAGCGCCAGCTCCCCAAGAAGAGAATGAGGATGAAAATGACTATCAGCCCTCCCTCGATAAGGTTGCGGGCAATCGTATCCGTCACGCGGTCAACGAGTTCCGTGCGGTCGATAAACGGCTCGACAACCACCCCCTCGGGCAACGTCTTCTTAATCTCCTCGAGGCGCTCCTTCACATTGCGGCTCACCTCCTGGAAGTTCTCGCCCTTCAGCATCAGGGCTATGCCGGCCACCACCTCCCCTTCTCCGTTGCGGGTCACCGCCCCGTAACGCGTGGCGTTGCCAAACCCCACGTCGGCCACGTCTTTCACCCGCAGCGGAACACCGCCGGCACTCTTCACTACGATATTCTCGATATCCTCTACCGAGCCGGCCACACCCAGGCCCCGGATGAAATATTGATTGGAATTCTTTTCGATGTAGCTCCCTCCCGTGTTGGCATTGTTGTTGCGCAAGGCCTCGGCCACATCGGCTACAGTCAGTCCGCCGCCGGCGAGCCTCTGCGGGTCTACCTTCACCTCATACTCCCTTACGAACCCTCCCCATCCGCTCACTTCGGCCACGCCAGGCGTCCCCGTGAGGCCACGGCGCACAATCCAGTCTTGAATCTCGCGGATGTCGGCCGCCGAGTAACGGTCTTCATATCCCGGCGCCGGACGCACGGTGTAATGATATATCTCGCCTACACCGGTGCTGATCGGGGCCAACTCCATATCCACCCGGGCAGAAAACTCATTCTGAAGATTCTCCACCGCCTGCGCCACCTGCGAGCGCGCCCAATAAATGTCGGCGCCCTCGTCGAACACCAGCGTTATCACCGAGAGGCCGCTGCGGCTGATGCTGCGCCGCTCCTTAACGCGCGGTATGTTGGCAACCGCCATCTCAACCGGCATCGTCACCTGGCGCTCCACCTCCTGCGCCCCGAGCGACGGCGCCGTGGTGAGAATCTGCACCTGATTCGAGGTGATGTCGGGCGTAGCGTCAAACGGGAGATGCACCAGCGAGAGCACGCCCCACACAATCAAAGCCACGGTCAATATCCCGACCACGGCCTTGTGTCTAACCGAAAAACGAATCAGCCATTGAAACATATCGGCTTCAAAATTAGCCAATCCCGGCTGCAACCCGGTTGCAACCGCGCCTCAAGGCCACAATTTCAAGCAAAATTGAGAAAGATTGTTGGCGGATTCAAATTAATGTTATAAATTTGCACACAAATCATTTACACAATTAAACCCTACTGAAAAATGAAGAAATTAGTATTGGCCCTTGCCGTAGTGTTCACACTTGGTATGGTAGCTTGCTCTTCCGACAAGAGCAAAGAGAACGAAGCTGAAGAAGCAGCTGTAGAAGAAGTTAACGAAGAAGGCGTAGTAGACGAAGACGCTCCTGAAGTTGAAGGCGCTGAAGTTATCGAAGTGGAAGAAGTTGCCGTTCCTGAAGAAGCCGCTCCCGCCGCTGCTACTGTTCCCGCAAAGGCTAAAGCCGCCGCTGACAAAGCAAAAGACGTTGCTTCAAAGGCTCAGGCTGCCGTTGAAGAAGGCAAAGCTGCTGTAGAAGAAGTTGCCGCACAGGCTGAAACAGTTGTTGACAAGGCTGAAGCTGCCAAAGAGAAAGTAAACAAACGCAAAGCTGCAATGCAGAAGTAAGGAGCCCCTTACACTCAGCAACCGCATTAACTCAAGAGAGGATAAGCCCCATCGGCCTATCCTCTCTTTCATATTCATTGACCCCTACCCCTGCAGGCCCACAAAATGCTATGGCGATTATATTCGTTCGAATATAATCTTCGTATTTTCATCCTAATTTATATTTGAAATGATATAATTCGGCAAAATAATTGTATATTTGCATGCGAAATGATATAATTTGATATGGGAAAAACCAAACTTTCGGCCGTTGTGAAGGAATTACGCAAGGAATATGGGCTTACCCAGGAAGAGCTGGCGATGAAAGCCGGCGTGGGCCTATGCTTTGTCCGTAACCTTGAGCAAGGGAAAGCATCGTTGAGGATGGACAAGGTGAACCAACTCCTCGACCTATTCAATTTCGAACTCTCACCCACCAAGAAACAAAGAACCGATGAGACAAGCCGAGATTTATAGAAAAGGTATTCTTGCCGGCGTTCTGACAGAAGACGGCGGTGAATACAGGTTTACCTATAAGCCTGATTATCTGAAGCGTGAGGACGCCCATCCCGTGAGCCTGACTTTCCCCTTACAGGAAAAAGCTTTTGAGAGCCCGGTGCTGTTCCCATTCTTCGACGGATTGATTCCGGAGGGGTGGCTGCTGGACGTGGCGCTTCGGAACACTGACATCAGTCTGCTTGATCGCATGTCGTTACTTTTGCTTTGTTGCAAGGATTGTATCGGCTCCGTGAGTGTCAGAGCAAAGTCAAAATTAGAAGTTGATGTAGAATAATGAGTAGGTGTCTTTATTGTTATCAGAAATTGGAGGAAGGTCAAAAAGACTTTCATCCGCAATGTGTCAGAAAGTTTTTTGGGACAAAAGATGTGCCTGCGCTGGAATATAGGCATGAAGACCTTGACCGTCTGGCCGCGGAAATAATACGCGCCCAAACTTCACTTACAGGAGTGCAGCCGAAGCTTTCACTGAATCTTACAAAGCATCAAGGGGGGAACAGGCTTACTATCGTGGGCCTCTGGGGCGATTATATCTTCAAACCTCAGACCGAGACCTATCCGCAGCTGCCTGAGAATGAAGACCTCACAATGCATCTTGCCGAGGCGGCAAAGATAAGCGTTGTGCCTCACAGCCTTGTGCGGCTTGCCGACGGACGACTGGGATATATCACCAAGAGAATTGACCGCACGCCGGGAGGCGAAAAGATCGACATGGAAGACATGTGCCAATTGACTCTTCACCCCACAGAGTATAAGTATAAGGGCTCTTATGAGCAAGTGGCAAAAACCATAGCGCATTTCAGCGCCACGCCGAAACTCGATGTCACGAATTTTATGCAGCTGTTGCTTTTCTGCTTTGTGACCGGAAACAACGACATGCATCTAAAAAACTTTTCGCTCTACAGGCCGGCTGAAAATTATAGGCTGACACCTGCCTACGACCTGCTCAATGCCGCCATTGCCAATCCAAAAGACAACGACGAGTTCGCGCTGCCAATCTCAGGACGAAAAACAAAGTTGAGACTGAGTGATTTCGCCACTGCTGCCACGAGAATGGGGGTAGATGAGAAAGTTTTGTCGCAACTTATCAAGGGCCTCGACAAGGTTCTACCCAAATGGCAGAAGCTTATCCAAGACTCCTTCTTGAGCGATGATATGAAATCAGCTTATGAGGCGCTCATTATTTCCCGGATGGAGCGCTTGAGGAGCTGAGCGCGGCGTATTCCGCGTCGGTGACGGGCTCGAGCCAGACATTGGAAGCGTTCTCGCCCTCGATTTCAAACGCCAGATGCGAGAACCAGCCGTCTTTCTGGGCTCCGTGCCAATGCTTCACGTTGGCGGGAATATGGATCACCGTTCCGGGCAGAATCTCGACGGCCGGTTTCCCTTCTTCCTGATACCATCCCTTCCCGGCCACGCCTATCAGCACCTGGCCGCCGCCCTTCTCCGCCTTGTGGATGTGCCAGTTATTTCGCACCGTCGGCTCAAAAGTTACGTTGAAACACGTGATCTGCTCGTTTGAAACGGGCGCAAGATAGGAATTCCCCGTGAAATACCGGGCAAACGGATTCGGGTCGCCGATGGGGAAAAACATCTTCCTCTGGTGTTCTGCCTTGGCGTCGTTGCCCGCAACGTCGTCTTTCCAAACCTCCTTTGCAAGACGGAAGGCTGCCCAGGCCTTGGGCCAACCGGCATAAAAAGCTATGTGGGTGAGGATTTCGGCCGCTTCAGAACGGGTAATTCCGTTCTTTTTGGCTTCCTGAAGGTGATAAGTGAGCGAACTGTCGGTGATCCCCTGCGAAATCAGGGAAGTGATAGTCACCAGGCTGCGGTCGCGCAGCGAGAGCTTATCCGTGCGGCTCCACACCTCGCCGAAAAGTATATCGTCGTTGAGATGGGCAAACTCCGGGGCGAAATCGCCCAGCTGGTCATGCCCTGCCGTCTGAACTATTTTTGACTGTGCCATAAGAGTTAAATTGAAAAAAATCGACACCAATAAAACTAAAGATCTTATCCTCATATTGTATTATTTGTCAAACCAAGTGTTGAAGAAAGTCGCTATCTGGTTAAACGGTATTTTCTCGAGATTGTCATAAAGGTCCACATGATTGGCATCCGCCACAATAAGCAGCTCCTTGTTGTCGCCGTGCAGCTTCTTGAACGTATCTTCTCCGAAATAGAGCGAGTGGGCCTTATCTCCGTGAACGATCATGACGGCGCTTTCCAGTTCGCCGGCATATTCGAAGAATTTGAAATTCATAAACGGCAGGTTGGAGGTTATATTCCAGCCGTCGGTGGAGTTGCCAGACCGTTCATGATATCCTCTCGGAGTCTTGTAGTAATCAAAATATTCCTTAACGA